>JBFMEC010000001.1:0-55863 GCA_040753575.1 Nitrospirota bacterium
GTTGATAGACTTTCTTTTGAAAACAAAAAATTTTTAGGTTATATAAAATAGTTCTTAAAGGTTTTTATGAAAGCACCAGGTATTGATGTTCTTCCACGGTGCCCTTATCTTTAATACCGTGGGATTCACAGTGTTGAACATTTTCAGAGAAGATATCAACAACTTTGAACCATTTCAAGGCAATCTTAGACAATTGTTTTGACATGTTACATTTCCTGCTATTGCCGAGATGAAGAACAAAAACCCCATCATTTTTTAAACGTTCCCGTGCTTGCCTAAAAATTGATTCGTATACAGAGAAATCTGTTTTTTGACGCTCATCTACAAACATTAATGGCTTGGAACGAAAGTCTTCAGCTTCCCACCCGCAGAACCAAAGCCTAAGCCAGTTTGCAAGATGAAAGCGAGTGCTATCAAAAAATGGAGGTGATGTAACAATTGCATCAAGATTATCAATCTCTTGCGGCCACCATTTTGTTGCATCTTGGTAATAAACCTTTCCCTCAACAAAGTATTCAGGATATTCCACATCAAGACTTCTTTGAACCTTATCATGCAATCGTGGCATCAATGGTCTGTATTCGAAAGGCCCCCTCGGAGAAAAAGGGGTTATAGGATGAGACCTTCGGCTTAAAGCATAAGGGCGATTCCCATGCAAAATATGAAGCAAACTGGCTAACACTAAATATTCAGAAGCTGATTCAGGTGGATTCTCACTGAAATACTTTCTCGCAAGCAAGATTTCTTTAAGTGTATTTTCTTCATAATAGTCAAGAATGCTTTTATTAAAGGCAATTACAGAAGCGCTATTAAGTTCCTTCTCATATACTTTTTGGGCTTTCAGGTAGTCATCAAGTTCATTTAATAAATGTTGGCACTCGATTAAATTTGGTTTCTTGATTTTTGCAGATACAATTATTCTTGCTGCGGGGCTTATTTCAAAGCTGTACGATTTATGCCCTTGCAAAGCTGCTTCAAACGGAATAGTGCCTACTCCTGCAAAAGGGTCTAAAACAACTCCATTTTCGGGGACAAAGGTCTTAACTAAGAAGTGAGCTAAAGAAGGCTTCATCTTTCCTTGATAGGAGCATAACGAGTGAAGGGGGTGGCCCCAATTGCGCTTTGAAAACGGAGTCTTTTGATGAGGGATTTCTTCTTTAAATTGAATCCATCGATTCTTCCAATGATAATCCCTTTCCCCTGTGATTATTTTATGTATTTTGGCATTTGTGAATATAAGCAGCACCTGACAAAGAGGCTGAGAACCATTTCTTGAAAGTCTTTTGCGAAGTAAAACTTCGCCTTTTAGTTTATATCTTTTATCTAACATGAGCTCCGTTAAAATTCTATCGGTCGGGACATGAACCCCACCATAAATCGAATCACCTATATCAACTGCAATAATTGAATTATCTTTAAGGTGATATTTAAGCGATTCAAAAATCGTATTCATATCGGTGAAATAATCTTTTACCATTTTTGGAATACGAGGGTCATAAGCATTTTCTTTTAATTTAGTGACAACAGTGTCAATAGACGGATGATTTAAATTCCCGGTTTTTCTTTGAGAAACATCATTTATGCCTGCGGTTACTGACTTCTCACGGAAGGAAGTCAAGTCTTTCGGTGAATGAAGACATCTCAGAAACCAGAGTTCTATTTTTGTGTTCCTAAAGTAATTCGTTCCATTTAAATATGGAGGACTTGTTATTACAGCATCTACTTCGAGGGGTGGAATCAATGATATTTCTTTTGCATCCTCGCATATAAGAAGCGGGCGAGTAGAAATATGATTCAATTGATTCAGGTCTGAAATCATCCTATTCAATTGCTTTATAGTGCTATTTTCAAAGTCAACCTTTTCTTTTATTAGTTCTTTTTCTGTTTTATAACGCAGATCACCAGCACGTTTTAGTAGTGATGCTGGCACAAGACTTGAAACAATAGCTACGCTGAGAAAATCCGAAGTTAGAGGGTCACTGCATGCAATGTAATCCAACATGGCTCTACTTTTTAAAACTGTCTCAAAGGTCAGATCGTCAAAAAACTTACTATTTCCAAAGACGCTTATATAAGTAGAAGCCAATTCTTGATCCAGAAACATTTTGCTGATAAGCTGAGAGAAATTAATAGAAATATCCTTGAGCCTATCTATAAGTCTTATGCGCCTGTCTTCTTTAAGGGTAAGCGCTTTTATTTTAATATCAATTAATTGCTGCAAAAGGGGATTGATTTCGCAATAAAAAGCCATCTTATAGTGGCGGGCAGCAGTTAATGGCGTAGTGCCTGTGCCTGCAAATGGGTCGAAAACGCAAGTGGAATTTGGAGCAAAATCATTCAATATATTTTCTACAAATTCTGGAGAGTACCCTTCCAACAAAGGATACCAGAGGTGAAGAGGTTCTGCATGACCACCCCTAAAGGTAGCGTGGATAGGATTGATAGTAGTAGTGCCGGGAAGGTAAGGTTGTTGAGATTCTCGCGCTATTAAAGGAATCTTTTCCTTCAAAATGCGTAAGCAAAAAGTATTTACCGGCAGGTGTTCTTTGCCCGCATCAGATTTTAAATCGTTGTAACTTGTATATCCTATTATTTCTCTTATTTCTTGGCTCGAAAGAGGAAAAACAATATCGAATATGTCCTTTTCTTTTTCGCCGAACGCAATTTTTAAATTTTTCTTCTTAGAGGAGGATGCAGGATAATCTTTAAAATAGATAGTTTTGAATGCTTGGCTCATTTGCGAAGAAACTACCATAATATGGTAGTTAGTGTCAAGAACTTTTAAGAGTTCACTTTCATAAAAAAATTGCAATAAAAGTGGACTTTTGGGCTGACGTCTTATCTGGAGAAGATTATATGGAATGTCAGGATGAGGCCAAAGTCGAGTATCTGAAGATAAGGCTTAAATCAGGGTTTAATAAAGATAAAGTTCCAAAGATGACTCTTATTTCACAGAAATCCTTCCGGAACTAAAAGCCTTAAAGAAAAAATAGACCAAATAATCTCAGACCACATTCCTTCTATCACAAGCCAGAAATTACAAAAAAAGATTCTGCAAAAATTACAGGGAGAGTTATTTGAATAAGGATAAAAATCTTATTGCCCTGATGCCGAGCATTCTCGTTGCAAGTCGTATACTGAGCATGGCTTTAAAAGGAGAATCAAAATAAGAGTCAAAAGAGACCTATGTTATAATTATGTAAATATTTCATGTAAGGAGGAAGCATGCCATCTATGAAAGCGATCGAAGATAAAATCATCATGAAATTAAAAGACTTACCAGAAGAGGGGAAAAAGGAAGTACTTGCATATATAGATCATTTAAAAAGTAAAAAAACAGAAAAAACTCTAAGACTGATAAAGAAAACCGCAGGTGCATGGAAAGGGCTTATTGATACTGAAAAGTTAAAGCGTGATATTTATTCAGACAGGCTTATTTCTACAAGGTCAAGAGTCAAGTTTTGAAATATTTAATCGACACTGACTGGATTATAGACCATCTTAATGGTATCGAATCTGTAACAAAGAAACTTGAAAAGTTAGCTCCTTCAGGCATCTGTACAAGTATCATATCTGTTGCTGAACTTTACGAAGGTGTATATGGTTCAAGGAATTACGAAGATAGCCTTAGTGCATTAGAAACTTTTCTTGAAGGTATTACAGTTTTACCCATAGACCAAGATATATGTAGAATCTTTGGAAGAGAAAGAAATAAATTACGGAAACATGGAAACATTATTGGAGACTTTGACCTTCTGATAGCCTCTATATGTTTAAGACACAATCTTACACTTCTGACAAATAATAAAGAACATTTTGAAAGAATAGATTCACTAAAAATTATCTCATTGGTATAGTTGACAGACTAAATGTATAAAACGGGGCGAGTACATTTTTCAGAGCTTATTCTAAATGAAGCCTCAAATCAGAATGTTTTGCAATCGTCTTAAAGTGTTCTCTTTTGTAAAAGTGGCATTCCCCTGCTTAATTTGAGGTGAAATGACATGAGTTTATCCGGGAATATGAAAAATAGGTTAATAGAACTTATTATTGAAAAGGCTTTTAAATACAGCGAAGATCCTATGTTTAAGCTTGTTTCGGGCAGGATGAGCAACTATTATTTCAACTGTAAGGCTGTGTCTTTGCATCCTGAGGGGATGTATCTAATAGGGAATCTTATTTTTGATCATATCAAAGGCCTTGATGTGAGGGGAATTGGCGGGCTTACACTTGGTGCCGATCCGATAGCATGTGCTGTGGCTTATACATCCTATCTCAAAGGAAAGCCTGTAGAAGCCTTTGTAGTTCGCAAATCGCCGAAATCCCATGGGACAATGCTCTGGATAGAAGGGAATGTAAAAAAAGGCGATAAAGTGGTGATTATTGATGATGTCATCACGACGGGCAAATCGACTATTGAGGCTATAGGAAGGGTAAAAGAAGAAGGACTTGAGATTGTAAAGGTGATCTCTCTCATCGACAGGCAGGAAGGTGGCAGAGAGGCCATAGAGGCATTAGGTTATAAAGTCGATTCTGTTATTACAAAGGCTGAGGTAATGGAGCTATATAGGCGTCAACTATAATGCAGACATTGCTCAAAAATTTATTTAACTTTCACAACATCTGCGTTATTCAGTTAATGCCTCTCAGCCTCCCAGAGCCTTGGATCAAGGGCATCTCTTAATCCCTCTCCAACAAGGTTATAGCTTAAAACCGTAATCAATATTGCAAGCCCCGGATATAAAGAGAGCCACCATGCAACCTCTATATTATCCTTCCCCGAGGTTAAAATATTCCCCCAGCTCGGGTCTGGCGGTTGCACTCCAAGGCCGAGAAAGGAAAGGCCTGATTCAACGAGTATTGCACCGGCGATACCAAATGTGGCTGCCACAAAGACGGGTGAAAGGGCATTCGGCAGGATATGCCTGAATATAAGTCTGGCATCACTAACCCCCATAGCTCTTGCAGCACTGACAAAATCCCTTTCTTTTAAGGTGAGGAATTCTGCCCTGACAAGCCTCGCCACATCCATCCAGTTAGTGATTCCTATTACAGCCATTATCGTAAAAATACTGGGTTCAAGAATTGCAATAACGGCAAGTATCAGAAAGAAAGTTGGGAAGGCAAGCATAATGTCAACAAACCTCATAAGTATCGCATCTATCCTTCCTCCATAAAAACCAGCAACTGCGCCAATAATAATACCTATTGCTATCGCAATCCCTACTGCAACGAAACCGACTTTTAAAGAGACCCTGCTCCCCCATATTATTCTTGAAAGCAGATCTCGACCGAGCTCGTCAGTACCTAATAGATGTGTTTTGCTCGGAGGTGAAAGCACATTATGGACATCTATCGCAGTTGGCTCATAGGGCGCAATGAAAGGCGCAAGAAGAGATATAGTTATGAGTAACAACACTGTTATTGCACCAATGACAGAAAGCCTGTTCTCTGAGAATCTTCGGCCTATAACCTTCAAGAGTCTCATTTACTTCTCATCCTTATTCTCGGGTCAACCAGTGCATAGGATATATCGGCAATCAGATTTCCAAACAATGTAAGGACTGCCCCGATCACAAGAATTCCCATTATCGTTGGATAATCTCTCGACATGGTGGATGAATAAAAAAGCTGCCCCATGCCTGGAATCGCAAAGATTGTTTCAAATATCACGCCACCACCTATAAGACCGGGTACAGAAAGCCCCAGGATTGTTACAATCGGCATGAGGGCGTTCCTGAAGGCATGTTTGAAAATAACCCGTGATCCTGGTAAACCTTTCGCTATGGCAGTCCTGATATAGTCCTGTCTTATGACCTCCAGCATGCTTGAGCGGCTATATCGGCTCAGCCCTGCGATTCCCCCAAAGGCGGAGACTCCTATAGGAAGGATTAGGTGTTTGATCCAGTCGAGCAACCTCTCGAGAGGTGTCATCTCTGATACGTCTATACTCTGAATGCCCGATATCGGGAGAATACCCATATTAACACCAAAGAGTATCATTAGCAGGAGGGCAAGCCAGAAGGTGGGAGTGGAGAAACCTATGAAGACGAAAATTGTTGAGAGCTTATCAAAGAGCGAATACTGTTTTACCGCAGAAAAGGTGCCGACAGGGATCGCAAAAATAAATATCAGCATCAGCGAAAGGATATTAATCGTTAAAGTAATGGGGATCCTTTCGATGATCTTATCAATAACCTTTCTACCGTCCACGAAGGACTTTCCGAAATCGAGGTTAGCAAACCTCTTTAGCCAGTCGATATACTGGACATGCAAAGGCTTATCAAGACCATAAAGCCTTTTTAAATTCTCCTTTGCCTGGGCCGATGCCTTAAGAGACATCTCTGTTTGAACCTCCACGGGGCTTCCGGGTGCAAGATGAATTACTATAAAAGTTATAAGCGTAATTCCAAAGAGCAGGGGGGTCATGAGAAGAAGCCTTTTTGTCAAATAAGAGAGCATATCCTGACCTTAACCTCAGCCTATTGTCGGAACTTGGTCAGCCGTTGTCTTATCAAGGATGGCTTTTAAATACTTTCCCGTATAGGATTTTTTAACATTAATAATTTCTTCGGGTGGACCTTCAAAAATGATCCTCCCTCCTTTATCTCCACCTTCGGGACCTAAATCCACTATCCAGTCCGATGCCTTTATGACATCGAGGTTATGTTCGATAACAACAACTGTATTACCTGAGTCAACCAGTCTCTGGAGCACATCGAGTAATGCCTTAACATCCCTGAAATGTAATCCCACTGTAGGCTCGTCAAGTATGTAAAGAAGCCCCTTCATTTCATAAGTTTTTCCGAAAGGAAATTTAGTTTCTCTCATAGCTTCTAACTCTGCGCATATTTTGAGCCTCTGTGCCTCACCTCCCGAAAGTGTAGTTGCCGGTTGACCGAGCCTGATGTAGCCAAGTCCTATATCTTTCAGTAAGGAAAGTTTATTTCTAACGGGAGCAATATCGGAAAAAAGTTCCATAGCTTCTTCTACCGTCATGTTCAGGACATCGTCTATATTTTTACCCCTGTAGGTTACCCGCAGGGCCTCTGGTTTGTATCTCCTGCCGCCGCATTTTTCACATTTAATATAGAGGTCTTCAAAGAAATACATCTCAAGCCTCTGGTATCCTTCACCTTTGCAGGTCTCACATCTGCCTCCTGGCACATTAAAGGAGAAGAATCCTTGCCCGTATCCGTAGGTCTTTGCCTCTGTCTGTTCTGCGAAGAGTTTTCTTATTACATCGAAGACCTTCAAATATGTCACGGGATTCGAACGGGGAGTCCTGCCTATTGGTGTCTGGTCGATGAGTTTAATGCCTCTTAAAAACTTGGTACCTTCAATCTTTTCATAGGGCAAGGGGAATTCTCTTTCGCCTTGAAACTCCTTAGCCAGTACCCTATAGAGAGTCTCTACAATGAGGCTGCTTTTTCCTGAACCTGAGACCCCTGTCACTGTTGTAAGCGTCTGTAAAGGGATATGGAGATCCACGGACTTCAGGTTGTTGCCCGTAGCACCAAAGAGCAAGAGTTTTCTCCCGCTGCCATTTCTCCTCTTCAGGGGAGGTTCTATTTTGTCAATTCCCTTTATATAACGTGATGTTAGAGTATCAGTTTTAAGGAACTCCTCCATCGTACCTGAAAATACCACCTTTCCTCCTTTATGGCCACCTCCGGGGCCAAGTTCGACTATCCAATCGGCAGAACCTACGATCTCTCTATCATGTTCAACAACAAGTATGGAGTTACCAAGTCTCGAAAGATCTAACATAATGTCCGCAATTATTTCTGTGTCTCTTGCATGGAGCCCGACTGTTGGTTCGTCCAGCACATAGAGTGTACCCGTAAGAAATGATGCAAGCTGGTTTGACAGGTTGATCCTCTGGTATTCACCTCCCGAAAGAGTCCTGCCATCGCGGCTCAGGTTAAGATAATCAATACCTACCCGCTGGAGGAACCTGAGTTTCATATCAATCTGCCTGAAGAGTTCCTTTGCAAGATCTCTTTGAAAGGGAGATATCTCCAGATTTGCGAAAAACTTAATTATATCTGATACTGCCATCTCACTTAGTTCTGCTATATCAAGACCTGAAAGCCTGTATGCCAGCGACTCCTTCCTTAACCTTTTACCATGGCATTGAGAACAGATTATAGGCCTTCTATACCGGCTAAGGAAAACCCTGATATGAAGCTTGTATCTCCTGCTTTCCATCTCCTCGAAGAAATCATCAATCCCATAAAAACTGCTGCTGCCTTTAAATAAACGAGCTTTCTCTTCAGGAGAAAAGTCTGCGTATGGCTTATTGATGTCAATGCCCCCTTTATGGGCGTTCTTTAAGAGCTGTCCTTTCCACCACCTGTAAGCGGGCTTGTCCCATGGCTCAACCGCACCCTCTGCCACCGAACGATCTTTATCGGGAATTATCAAATCCTCATCATATCTGAGTATATTTCCGAATCCCTTGCAGGCAGGACAGGCACCAACAGGATGGTTGAAAGAGAAGAGAAGAGGATATGGTTTTGGCAGTTCGATGGTACATTCATCGCATATGTTTTCGGAAGTGAAAACGTGACCCGTGACCCGTGACCCGTGACTCGTATTTATAATGATGACCTTTATTCTTCCCTTTCCTTCCTTCCATGCCATCTCTACGGAGTCCGAGAGTCTCGCCTCATCTTTGATCACAAGCCTGTCGAGGACAATATCAATTAATCCCCCCTTGCCCCCCTTTAGTAAAGGGGGGATGGGGGGATTTTCGTCCTTTTGAAATTCCGAAATATCAACGACTTCGTCGTTGAGCCATAACCTGTAAAATCCCCTCTTCTTAAGCTCCCCGATTGATTCTCTTGTTTCGAAAAGTATGATAGCCTTTTCTCCTGAATGTTTTTCTACAAGCTCTGAAATCACCTGCGATGTATCCCACATTCTTATCTCCCTGCCGCAGTTTGGGCAAAAGGGTGTAGAAATTTTTGAGTAGAGGATCCTGAAGAGATCATAAAGCTCTGTCAACGTTCCAACGGTCGATCGTGATCCCTTAACAGGATTTTTCTGTTCAAGGGCTATGGCGGGTCTGATGTTGTGTATTGCATCAACATCAGGTCTATCAAGTTTCTCGAGAAAAAGTCTTGCATAGGTTGACAGAGATTCGATGAACCTCCATTGTCCTTCGGCAAAGACGGTATCAAAGGCAAGAGATGATTTCCCGGAGCCCGATACTCCTGTAATAGCTATGACCCTGTCATGGGGGAGACGGAGGTTAATATTCTTGAGGTTATTCTGCCGGGCACCCTCGATTATCAGTCTTCTTTCAGGCATTTTTATTATTTTACACTTTTCAGGCGTGGATCTGCGAAATACGATTCTGGAATAATTCTTTGCTCCTGAGTGTTATGCCTGGTTAGTTCCGGGAAAAAATCAGAAGTTCCGGTTGTTATTGCAGTCTATCCTGAAGGTATCTCCTACAATTCTTGTGCCTGTGTTACCAAAGGCAGATGCTCTGAAACAGGGTGTAAGATTGTTGCCGTTAAGGTCAATGTTTTGTTCTATGCAGTAACTGAAGCCTGGTCCAGTGCTCGGGTTGAAGCCAGGAAGCAATGCACGAATTGCCGCTATGTTATCGTTATCGGCTGCACATGTTCCTGCCGATGCAGTATAGTTGCTATTCTCAGAAAAAAATTGCTCCTCAAGAAGCCTGAGAGACTCGAGGTTTGCATATGCCTCAGTTCTGGCAGCACTCCTCTGCTGACCGATATAGGCGGGGATCGCAATCGCCGCGAGAATGCCGATAATAGCAATAACGATAATAAGCTCTGTTAAGGTGAACCCCTTTTTATTCATATTCATATTTAACCTCCTTTTCCTGACCGGGATTGTCAGACTGGGGATTCGAGGAATTCAGCCATCTGCCTGTCGAGGTTTTTATACCACTTAATTGTTCTTTCCAGACCTTCATCCAAGCTGATCCTCGGAACCCATCCGAGCAATCTCCTCGCTTTTTCATTAATGCAAAAAAAATGCCTGTTTTCACCAGGTCGTTTGGGTAGAGCCCCAATAAGTAACTTTATAGGGCTTCCCATCATGAGAACAATTTTTTCTGCTACATCCCTTATCCTGTATTCAATTCCATTGCCGATATTTATGACCTCTCCTAAAGCTTCCCTTGAGACCGCAGCGAGGAGGAATGCCTCTACAACATCATCTACATAGTTGAATTCCCTTGTCTGGTCGCCTTCCGTCATCGCAAAGTCCTTTTTCTGAAGACAGTGATGGATCAGGGAAGGTATAAACATGTCGGTATCCTGAAAAGGTCCATAGGTGAGAAATGGTCTGACCGTGACAATTGGTAAACCCATCGTTTTGCAAAGCATCTGACAAAAATGGGTCACAGCCACCTTACTGGCTGAATACGGAGAGACTGGCATCTCCCTCTGATCCTCGCTAAATGGAGTTTCACCATCTCCATACTCCTCGGAAGCCCCTGTATTTACAAAACATTCCAGATCTACCTTTTCTTCCAGAACCCTCTGCAGAAGATTAAGTGTGCCTTTAATATTGACATTAATCACGGTGTCAATTAATTCCGGGTCTCTTTTGACATTTCTGAAGGCGGCAAGGTGAAAGATAATCTGGGGCTTTGAATTCTTAATACAGAATGAGACTGACGGATAATCCCTCACGTCTCCATACCATATCTTGAGGTCTTTAGTGATATCTTGAATCCTGAATTGATTACTATTCCGGCTTATTAAAACATGTACCTCCGCTCCTTCCCCAATGAGCCTTCTGGTTAGGTGGGAGCCGATAAATCCCGCTGCACCGGTCACGAGGATTACCTTATCTTTCAAAGATCTCAATCTTTCCATATTTTCCAGGGAGCCCTGCCACTTTCCCAGTATTCGTTAAGGAGATTCATGTCACGAAGTGTATCCATACACTGCCAAAAACCTCCATGTTGATAAACGATAAGCTGGCCCTCCTTTGCAAGCCTTTCTAACGGTTCTCTCTCTAAAATACATTGATCATCTTCCGACAGATAGGTGAATACTCCCTTATTGAATACAAAAAATCCTCCGTTTATAATGCCGCTGCCGACCTGCGGTTTTTCGCTGAATTCAATAACCCTGCCTCCTTTAGTGATTAATTCACCAAATCTTGAAGGTGGCTTAACACCGGTGATGGTGGCCAGTTTTCCGTGAGAAAGATGGAACTGAAGAAGTTTCTTAATGTTTATATTAGCCACACCATCTCCATAGGTGAGAAGAAAGTCACTCGTATCTATATATTTTTCGATGCGTTTTATTCTTGCCCCCGTCATGGCCTTTAGCCCTGTATCTGCAAGGGTGACGCTCCAATCTTCACGATGGAGGTTATGAATCTGGATATCTTCGTGATCACCCAGATTGATCGTAAAATCACTATTCTTAATCCTGTAGTGGAAGAAATATTCTTTAATTATCTCACCCCTGTAACCCAGGCAGATAATAAAGTCTTTGAATCCATAATGGGAATATATCTTCATAATGTGCCACAGAATAGGTCTGGTACCGATCGGCACCATCGGCTTGGGTATAAACTCTGTCTGCTCTCTGAGTCTTGTTCCAAGCCCACCAGCTAAAATTACGACAGGAATACTTTTCATTTTGATATCTTCAATTCTTCTGCAGGATTCTCAAAAGAAATCACACTATTTGTTTCATGTTTGTATTCCTCTCTCACAACAAACAGGGGTCTCTGTTTTACTTCTACATAAAGCCTTCCTATGTATTCACCTATTACGCCCAGAAAGAAGAGTTGTAGTCCTCCCAGGGCAAGAATTGGCAGCAGGGTGGAGGCCCAACCAGGTATGAACTTGTCAGTGAAGATCTTGATATATAAAACCCAGAGGGCGCCAAGGAGAGTTAAGCCGGATATTAATATTCCTATCACAGAGGTTAATCTTAGAGGAAAATAAGTGAACGAAACTATCCCATCAAGACTGAGTGAAAATAGCGAGTTAATATTAAACTTTGATTTCCCTGCCATTCTCGGTTCACGTTTATAAAGAACTGTGGCATATCTTGATTCCAACTGTAAGATCATGGCTCTGATAAGCCGATTTCTTTCCGGAAGGGCATTGAATTCTTGAACCAGTGATTTTGCCATGAGCCGGAAGTCTCCGTGGTTATATACAATATCTACCCCCATTAACTTCATCAGCTTGTAATAATTCTCAGAGAAAAACCTTTTCACAAAGGAGTCTGCAGAGCGGTCTGAACGTACGCCTAAGACAAGGTCATATCCCTGTTCAAAGCAGGTTATCATCTCCGCAATCTTTTCAGGGGGGTCCTGCAGATCGGCATCTATCGTAACAACAGCATCTCCTCTGGCATGGAAAAGACCTGCTGAGATAGAGCCCTGGAAGCCAAAATTACGCCTCAGGGCAATGATCCGGGTATGCCGATCTGATGCAAAGATATTCTTTAAAACCTGCAGGGTGTTGTCGGTTGATCCATTATCCACATAAATAAGTTCATAATCAAAAATCCTTTTTGAGAGGATTAGATCATTGAGTACCTTACTAAGCCTTTTATGGGTTGAACTCAGAACCTCTTCCTCGTCATGACACGGAACAACCACAGAAAATAGATTGATCTTCCTCATAATTTTCTTGCCACGGCAAAGAGACTAATTCCTACCGGGAGATTAATTCCACCCGATAAAAGCCTGTTCTCAAGCCCGAGAACATATTCCAGGGTTTTATTAATAAATCCGGGGGTCCCATATAATTGATCTCCTGATCCGGTTCCGTTGCGAGCGAAGAGTTTCTTGGTAAGCCTGATCAAAGTTGCTGGCAGGAACAAAGAGAAATTCCAGTAGGAAACTTTTTCTATCCTGAAACCATTCTTCTCTAAAATCTCGATGAGTCCTGCCTTTGAATACCTTCTGTAGTGGCGATTAACTTTATCATGTTGACTCCACAAGAATTTGAAGGCAGGAACGAATATGAACAATCTGCCGCCGGGCTTCAGAATCCTGTTCCATTCAAGCAATGCCCTGTCTTCTTCTCTGATATGCTCAAGGATATCAGAGGCTATGATCAGATCAAATTTCTGATCCTTAAAGGCAGTTTTCTCGGCATCAGCAACTGAGACATCACTGATATCCTTTTGTCTGCAAATCTCTATTGCATCTTTGTCAATATCTATACCATATAACTTTTTAAAACCCTGTTTTTTTAAGAATTTCAATAAGGCCCCTCCAGAGCAACCCACCTCGAGGATCCGGACATCCCTGCCGTAATCCTTTATTAACTTATAAATCATGTCTCTCCTTGCATGGAACCACCAGTAGATCTCTTCTAATTGATGATATTTTTCAGCATAAGATTTTTCCATCTTTACATTCCGGTGCCTTTTAGATAATCTTTATACCATTCTATCGCCTCAGAAAGGCCCTCCCTGAGAGAAAAGATTGGTTTCCATCCAAGCATCTCCCTCGCCTTTTTTGCTGAAAGAAACTGTTCACGAATCTCACCTTTTGCCTCATTCAGAATAACCGGCTCCAGATCCGAACGTTTCATTAATGAAAGGATCTCGTTTGTTATTTCTAAAACACTCAGGGGGGTATCATTGCCAAAATTAAAGGCCTGACCCGCAATGCGACTATCATCCATTCTTTCCGCTAAAAGGATATATGCCTTTGACGCATCTCTAACATAGAAGTAATCTCTTACATATTTTCCATCGCTTCTTATAATAGGTCTTTCGCCATAAAAAACCGACCGAATCGTTCCAGGCACAATTCTGTTGAAATTAAGGTCGCCTCCTCCAAATAGGTTGCCGCATCTCGTTACACATACAGGAAGTCCGTAATGATGGAAATACATCTGGGCTGTCAGATCCGCACAGCTCTTAGAAAGATCATAAGGATTTCTTCCCCGAAGAGGCATGTCTTCTGTATAAGGCAGTATCTTCTGCTCACCATATGCCTTATCACTGGATGCAACAATCACCTTTTTTATCCTTTTATTCCGTCTACAGGCCTCCAGCAACATCCATGTCCCCTTAATGTTTGACTCAAAAGTCGAGAGGGGATTGTTGTTTGCTATCGGGACAATAGCCTGGGCAGCGAGATGAAAGACAACTTCTATTTCATATTCATTCAATGCTCTTTCAAGGAGATGATAATCTTCTAAACTACCGGATACAGTTGTTATCTTTTCGATAATTCTATCTCTGTAAATCCTTGATCTGGGAACATAGTCTCTAACCAAGCCGATTACATTAGCCCCCTCCTTTAGTAACTCCTCTGTAAGCCATGATCCTAAAAGTCCGGTACAACCTGTCACAAGGACATTTTTATTCAGCCAATTTTTATTAAACATCCAGTTAATTATAATATGCCAGAATTGGCAGTATTTTTGCTATTCTTCCGCTTTAAAGCAAGGTAGGCATTACAGAAGTTAGCTACAAGATCTTTTTTATCAAGTTCAAGAGCTGCCTCAATCATTTTTTTTGCATCTTCTTCCTTTCCTTTCATCATGAGGGCGAAGGCAAGGCTTGAATAGGGAGTTGAATAGGTTATCTTCTTTCTTACCAGGGGAGAAGTCTCGAGAATAATTTCATCATATATCAGTTCTTTTGGTTTTTTATATTTCTTAATAATTTCAGAATATTTAACATCATTTTTTATGAATATCTGCATAACTCCGTCAAGATAAATAAGAACCCATTCATCATCCTTCAGAAGTCTTAAGATTAGCGGAAAGATCGCACCAGTGTAATCAGCGGTGGCTTCCTGGACTATCAGGTCAATGTTGTACCGCTTTAAAAGACTTTTCCAGAAGGGTTTATCATTTTTTGACTTATAAGGATCTGTGGCAGAGACGTCAATTTTTCCTAATCCTTCCGGCACAAGGGCACTGAGGGCACTCCCGAGGGCCAGATCCGCTGGTTCTGTGGGGTCATTCAATGCGTATTTGATAGCCTCACCTTCAAGTGTTGCGTCTAAGCTGATATAGCGGGTATCCTGGAAAACTTTGTAATGAGGGTAAAGCCTCCAGATCAGATAACTGCCTCTATTAGAAGAGTTGAACATAGTTGCATCAATATGATTATCAAGGAGAAAATTGGCCGCCCTTTCAGGATAAAACCTGTGCTTTCCGATTTTAAAGATATCCCTGTAATCTTTTAGTCCAAAGCCGATTGTTAAAATGAGAAAGACCGAAAATACTATAAATGCAGCCCTGGTTCTGGCCAGGAATTTTAAGAAGTCAGGATTCTTGAAAAAATTGTAATTTCTTGATAAAGGTACGGCAACCGCCATAAAAAAGGGCACATACCTTAAAGATGTAAAGGCGGCAACTGAGGAAAAAATAATGAGAGCAAGGGTTGTAAAGTTTATGGATTTTGTCCTGATCATATTCAGGGACGTCAAAATACTTATTAAGCCAAAAAGAACCCAGAAAGAGATATTGGCGGTTTTCATTCCATAGGGAAACCTTGTCTCAGCCACAGGACTCATATATTCGCGGACACTGTAGTAAAGCCATTTTGCGCTTGTATGAGATTCAAGGGTGGTAAGAAGCTGCCCATTAAAATCAGGGTTTATGTAAGAAAAGATTACTGCTGCCAGACCTGTCAGAAGGAGAATCAGGACTGATTTCTTTGTTAATGGTTGACCGATATTAAAATCAGGCTTGATCTTCTTTACGAAGAACTTAAATGCCTCTGACATTGTATAGATTAAAATAAGGGCCAGACCAAAGACGAAACCGGCGTGCATATTAGACCACAAAAGTATGAGGGGAGGAATAAAATAGAGTGGCCGGGCTGAATTCGGGTTTTCTCTGAATTTTTCAAAAAGAAGAATAAGTATTAATGTGAAGAGGAATGAAAAATATTGGGGCCTGTCAAGCTTGTAAGGTAAAAAGATTATAGTTACAAGTATGACAATCAGCATAGAGGAGTAGAGCCCTTTTCTTCTTAAGGCAAACCACAAAAGGAAAACATAGGAAGAAAAAACTGCTGCCCTCAGGAGAATTATCCCCGATGGTCCGGCTATTGAATAGAGCTTGTAAAATATAACCTGTGAGAGCCAGTATTGCGTGAGGGTAAATTTTTCCCTATCCGTTGAAATCCCCTCATCATGGAAAGAGAAGGGATCATCCTCGGGAATTTCCTTATTTTGATATATATATTCTCCTGTTTTAAGATGGAAGGGGAAATCAACATCAACGATGGGACCTAAAAAATTGACAAAGACGGCTATGATGAAAAGGCTGACAAGGATCTTCTCCTTCATTGGATAATAATATTAGTCAAAGGTGTAGTCAAAATTCAAGCTTTAAGAGTTCAGGAGGACCGGGAAAAATTTTTCCCGGTCCTCCCCCGATGAATTAATCGGCGCTTACTATTTTCCTGTAGATCTCGTTTCCGGTTCTATCACGGGCTACTAAGCTTATGTTATTGCCAGATGCGGCTGTGAAGCCGATAACAATCTGCCCATTGGAGACAGAATTTAAGCCACCCAGAGACCAGAGAGATTGACCTGCACTCCAGGGTGAAACTTCAGCTGGATGAACTGTTGTTGAGGTATTTCTGGCATTTACGTACAAACTGGCTACGGCATTAACCATCGTGGAATTGACATTGTCACCACTATCAATCATGCCATTCCAGTTGGTATCACACTCTCTCAGAGCAGCCGTAGGGCCTGTCTTTAACGAAGCTGTAAGCCATGACTGGACGTCTGCCTCAGCTCCACCAGCAGCCCTCTGTACTGCTCCTTTTCTCCCTCTTTCCTGAACTCCGAGGTAGCCGGGAATTGCTATTGCAGCCAGAATTCCGATGATTGCCACAACGACCAGTAACTCGATCAGGGTGAAGCCTTTTTCACCTTTCTTCATCTTTGAGATCGTCTTAAACATCTTTTACCTCCTTTCTAATAAAATTCTAAATTCCAAGCACTAAATCCTGAACAATATCTAAATCCCAAACTATTTGCAACATTAGAATTTGGAATTTAGTGCTTTTCTTCGTGGTGGCATGGCATGTTATCCTCTTCAAAGAGTAAATCCTGTTCCAGCGATGACATAGACCACATGGATTCCTCTTTGACCTTGTTCTCTTCCGGCGAGTCCATGCCTAAAAACATGCTGTTTTGGAACCAGTTTATTCCTGCCCGAGATTCTGATGAATCTTCAGGAATGCCACCGTAAACCATTACTATTTCATCACCTCCTTTGTTTTAATTTTTCCTGAAGATTCAAAAAAGCAAGCACTATGCCAGAGCACAAAGGTACTGATTTAATATTTGGAAAGCCTAAAAAAAGAGGAATAATCAATGGGTTTGAAGTTTCCTTATCGGATAACCTCACCAGTGATTGTTTTATGGATTATACAGGAAAAGACAATTTAATGACAAAAAATGGCAAATTTTTCTATTCCCAGCTATTGATATCTTTGTTTTCGCCTTCACCACCAGGTTCACCATCAACTCCATAGGAGAAAAGATCATAATCTCCATGGCTTCCTGGTGATTCATAATGATATGGTCTACCCCAGGGATCATTTGGAGCTATCTTCTTTAGATAAGGTCCCTCCCAGCCTGGTGTGCCAGGGTTATTCAATAATGCATTCAAACCCTCTGCTGTTGTGGGATATCGGCCCGTATCGAGCCTGAACTGATCCAGACCCTGGCCAAGTAGCTCTATCTGCGCCTTAGCTGCAGATTGCTTACCCTTTCCGACCTTGGGCAATAACCTCGGAAATACAAGAGCTGCCAGCATACCTATAATAACCATAACAACCAGAAGTTCAACGAGCGTAAAGCCCCTTTTATTTTTCACAATCTTCATGCTTCCTCCAGCATTCTTTCATCATGATTTTTTTAGGATTTCTTTTTTTTATTTTAACTTAGCGTACAAAATTGCGTCAAATAACCCTTTACCCGTGAATGTTATAGATGCTAAAATCTCACCATCTTATTGACTGTTATTTGGTTATTGGAATTTGGTTATTGGTAATTGAATATATGGCATATCCAGGTATTAAAAGTTGGCCTGAAGGTGAAAGACCGAGAGAGAGACTCCTGAAACATGGCTCTCATAACCTCTCTAAGGCACAATTAATAGCGATAATACTCCGTACCGGGGGAGGGGGCAAGAGCGCCCTTGATCTTGCACTGGAGATATTGAAATCCTTTGGAAATCTAAGAAAGCTTGAAAATGCCTCACTCGCTGAATTTGTCTCTTTCAAAGGAATGGGAAAAGCAAAGGTTGCACAGTTAAAGGCGGCCTTTGAACTTGGAAGAAGACTCCTTGAAGAACCCGCCGAAAGAGGCCCGGCCTTCTCCTCGGGTTACGACGTATATTCTTACTACTCCCGGCGTTTCAAGAATCTGAAGAAGGAGACCTTCTGTTGCGCAATGCTTGATGCAAAAAACAGAATATTTAAAGACTGCCAGATCTCTGAAGGGACTCTGACTAATTCATTAATACATCCACGAGAAGCCTTCAGAGATGCAATAAAAGAATCTGCAGCTTCCGTCATATTTGTCCATAACCATCCGAGCGGTGACCCAAATCCCAGTCGTGAAGACATATTAATAACAGAGAGACTTGTAAAAGTAGGTGAATTAGTAGGCATAAAGGTTCTTGACCACCTAATAATAGGAGAGGAAAAGTATACCAGTATGATGGAGAAAGGATATATGAAGTGAGAATAACCAATCACCAAATTACAATGATCAATAAAAAGATAATAACCAATGACCAGGCGCCAATAGCCAAATATGCATGAATGAATAACCAAAGAAGAAATCTTATAATTGTCTTTGTTGTTTACTGTTTGGATATTGGTATTTAGTTTGGAATTTATTTGGAGATTGGTTATTGGTGATTGGTTATTTGATTTATAAAGGGGGTTTAGATGGCAAAGATCAGGAATGCACTTATCAGCGTTTCGAACAAGAAAGGTATAGTGGATTTTGCAAAGGAGCTCAATTCAATGGGAGTCAAAATAATCTCCACAGGTGGGACAGCGAAGACCCTGAAAGAGTCTGGCATACCAGTAAAAGAAGTTTCGGAACACACCGGGTTTCCAGAGATGCTCGATGGCAGGGTAAAGACTCTTCATCCGAAAATTCATGGAGGTTTGCTGTCAAGGAGAGATAATCCAAAGGATATGGAAGAGATTAAAAGGTACGGGATCGAACCGATTGATATGGTAGTTGTTAATTTGTATCCCTTTGAAGAGACAATCTCAAAGCCAGATGTTACCTTTGCGGAGGCTATTGAAAACATTGATATAGGTGGGCCGGCGATGCTCCGGTCAGCCTCAAAAAATTTTAAGGATGTGGCTGTCATTGTTGATCCTGAAGACTACGGGAAGATAAGTGAGGAGATGAAAAGACTTGACGGAGATATCAGTTACAGGACGAGATTGGACCTCGCAAGAAAGGTTTTTAGACATACATCGAGGTACGATGCTATGATAGCGGATTACCTGAGTAAGGTGACAGGAGAAATTCTAAATTCGAAATCCTAAATTCTAAACCTAAACAAATCCAAATTTCAAAATCCAACCCCTCTTAATCCCCCTTTGGTAAGGGGGGACTTAGGGGGGTATTTTGGGAGAGAGATGAAGGTTCTTGTCATTGGTAGCGGAGGGCGTGAACATGCGATCGCCTGGAGGTTGTCGCAGAGCCGACATGTAAACAAGATTTACTGTTGCCCGGGTAATGCTGGCATGGCAGAGATTGCCGAGTGCATTGATGTAAGTCCTGCCAACTTTGATACCCTGATAGACTTCGTGAAATACGAATGGATAGATCTGACAATTGTTGGATCAGAGGGCTCTCTTCTGGAAGGTATTGTTGATGTCTTTGAGAAAGAGGGCTGCAAGATATTCGGTCCCAACAGAAATGCTGCACAACTTGGATTGAGCAGAGTTTTCGCAAAGGATTTTCTTAGACTTCATAGTCTTCCAACAGCCGAATATAAAATTTTTACTTCCTATCTTCATGCCGAAGATTATGTGAGGCTGAAGGGAACTCCAATAGTAATAAAGGCTGACAGACACGTTGAGAGAGATGGTCTATTTATAGCTTCGACTATCGAAGAAGCAACGGATGCCCTCAGGTTGATCATGAGGGACAGGGGATTCGGTGAGCCTGGTAAAGGAGCAATAATAGAGGAAAGTCTTAAAGGGCAGGAGGTGTCCTTCATGCTATTTATCGATGGAAAAACAATTCTACCACTTCCAAGTTCAAAGAATTACCGTCACCTCTTTGATGATGATAAAGGCCCGCTTACGGAGGGAATGGGCGCCTATAGTCCGGAGCCGGTTGTTACGAAAGAAGTCGAGGCAGTTATAATGAAAAAGATAATGTTGCCTCTGAGTAAGGCATTAAATTCTGAGGGCATAAAATATAAAGGTCTCCTCTATGCAGATCTTATGATAGACAGAGGGAAGCCCTATGTTTTAGATTTAAGGTGTTCCTTTGGAGACCCTGAGACCCAGACCATGCTTCCAAGACTCAAAACAGATTTTTTTGAAATTGTCTTGGCAACTGTGGAGGAAAGAATAGCTGATGCCACTTTAGAATGGAAACCCAGGACATCAGTTTGTGTTGTCATTTCTTCGAAGGGATACCCCGGAAAATATCAGGAAGGGGTGATCATAAGGGGGCTTCAAAAGGCAAAGGCCATGAGAGACGTGGTACTATTTCATTCCGGCACATCTTTCTTAAATGATGATATTGTTACGGCAGGCGCCAGAGTTGTTTCTTTAACTGCCCTGGGTACCAGCATAAAAGATGCAAGGACTAAAGCATATGAGGCGGTGGAGAAGATACATTTCGAGGGGATGCATTACAGGAAAGATATCGGGATGTGAAAAAATCCTAAATTCGAACTTTGAGCTTTGTTTAGGATTTAGATATTAGGATTTGGTATTTTGGTTATTGGTGTTTGGTTATTATAATTTTAAGGAGATGAGATGAAACCACAGGTATTGATAGTCATGGGGAGTGATTCTGACGCACCTGTTATGACCGAGGCAAGTAATATACTCAGAAAGTTCGGAATTTCCTGTGAGATGACTATTGCATCGGCCCATAGAACTCCGGGACGGGTGATACAACTGGCATCTCAGGCGGAGGAGAAAGGTATCGACGTGATTATTGCAGGTGCAGGCATGGCAGCACACCTGGCAGGTGTGATTGCATCACACACAATTATCCCTGTTATAGGTGTACCAATAGATACATCGCCCCTCAATGGCCTTGATTCCTTGTTCGCTACTGTTCAAATGCCTGCCGGAGTGCCGGTGGCGACAATGGCAATAGGAAAGGCAGGTGCGAAAAATGCCGCAATCCTTTCAGCACAGATTATCGGAAGAAAGAACCCGGAGGTTTTAGAGAGATTGAAAGAATTCAAGAGAAAGCTTGCCCAGGAGGTCGAGAAAAAGGCTCGAGCCCTGAAAGGACGATGAATGGATATGAGAGTGCACCTTGATTGCTACGGCTGGATGATAAAAACCAACGCAGGAAAGCTTACTTTTTCCCCCTTTTAGTACTGTCTTTCTCCCTTGTTTGGCCTCTGTCGCGTCTTTCCAGAGGTTTTGCCTCATTAACAACAATATTTCTCTCCAAAAAGGCATTGCCATTAAGCATTGAGATAGCCTTCTGTGCATCTTCCTTTGAGGCCATTTCCACAAAGCCGAAGCCGCGCATTTTCCCGGTTGCCGCATCTTTAATAAGCTTCACAGAAACAACCTCACCTGCCTTTGAAAACAATTCCCTCACGCTATCTTCCGAAGCCCTGAAGGAAATATTTCCCACATAGAGCCTTTTACTCATTCTTCCCCCTTTTCAATCTTAGTTACTAAAAATAACTTGCTAACTATGCACGATGAAGAAATCATTTGTCAAGCGACAAGCATCATGAAATTAGTTCTATGGATGCGCCAAACATTGAGTGCGAAATCTGAGCGTTGGTAAGAAGAATATGCGAACGAAACCCTAAGCATGAACGGTTCTTTTTGACTCTGCTTCCCGAATAATTGCTTCGATTTCAAATCCGTCTACAGTCTCTCTCTCGAGGAGTGCCTTTGCAAGTGCTTCAAGAAGATCCTTCTTCTCCAGGAGAAGGTTCCTGGCTACATTATAAGCCTCTATCACTATCCTCTTGACCTCCTCGTCTATATCGATTGCTGTTTTTTCACTGTAATCCTTATGTTTAGCAATCTCACGGCCAAGAAAAATCTGTTCGTCCTTTTTCCCGAAGGTGAGAGGACCGAGTTTATCGGACATACCCCATTCAGTGACCATCTTCCTTGCAAGCTCTGTCGCACGTTCGAGGTCGTTACCCGCCCCCGTTGTCATATGGTTCAATGCAATCTCTTCTGCGGCTCTACCTCCAAGAAAAACAGAGAGGGCCTTCATGAGATAGTCTTTGGAATAAGTATATCTGTCATCGAGAGGGAGTTGTTGTGTAACCCCCAGGGCCCTTCCTCTCGGTATGATGCTGACCTTATGAATGGGATCTGTACCTGGTAGAAGCTTTGCTACGAGTGCATGACCTGCTTCATGATAGGCTGTATTTCTCTTTTCTGTTTCACTTATTATCATGCTTTTTCTTTCCACACCCATCAGTACCTTATCTTTTGCTGCCTCAAAATCAGATATTTCCACCTTACTCTTTGACTTCCTTGCTGCAAGCAAAGCTGCCTCATTTACAAGGTTTGCCAGGTCAGCACCGGAAAAACCAGGTGTTCCCCGTGCTATCTGTTCAAGACTGATCTTCTCATCAACAGGGATATTCTTCGTATGGACCTTAAGTATTTCAAGCCTACCCTTGACATCAGGCTGTGGCACGACCACCTGCCTGTCAAACCTTCCGGGCCTTAAGAGAGCTGGATCAAGGACGTCAGGCCTGTTTGTGGCGGCAATAATGATAACACCCTGGTTGCTCTCAAAACCATCCATTTCTACGAGAAGCTGGTTTAAGGTCTGTTCGCGTTCATCATGCCCACC
This sequence comes from Nitrospirota bacterium, assembly GCA_040753575.1. GTDB lineage: Bacteria > Nitrospirota > Thermodesulfovibrionia > Thermodesulfovibrionales > SM23-35 > JBFMEC01. Next base: position 23,017 of record JBFMEC010000001.1, read on the forward strand.
ACCCAAACCTGCTCCTCTGTGGCGGCCTACCGCATCTATCTCATCAATAAAAATTATACAGGGTGCATTCTTCTTTGCCTGGTCAAAAAGGTCTCTAACCCTTGATGCACCAACTCCCACAAACATCTCCACGAAGTCAGAGCCTGATATGGAGAAGAAGGGCACTCCTGCTTCACCTGCTATAGCCCTTGCAAGGAGGGTCTTGCCTGTTCCTGGTGCGCCCACGAGAAGTACACCTTTAGGAATTTTACCTCCCAGTTTCTGAAATTTCTGCGGATCCTTCAGAAAGTCAATGATCTCCTGAACCTCACCTTTAGCTTCTTCTACGCCTGCAACATCGGCAAAGGTTATCTTTACTGACTTTTCGGATACGAGCTTTGCCCTTGCCTTACCAAAGGATAAGGCCTTGTTGCCACCCGCCTGCATCTGACGCATAAAGAATATCCAGACAGCAATCAGGACGATTATGGGGCCCCAGGAGAGGAATACATTCCAATACCAGGGATTTTGGTCTGCCGGTTTTGCAGTGATCCTTACGTTTTTGGACATCAAAATCTTTATAAGGTCAGGATATTCGGTAGTGTAGGTTTTAAAACCCTTACCGTCTTTAAATCGGCCCGTTATCTGGCTATCTTTTATAACTACTTCTTCAACCTCACCCGCTTCAAGCCTGGATATGAAGTCAGAAAATATTATTTCCTCAACAGCTTTTCTGGGTGTACTGAAAAGATTGAAGAGGATTATCATCATTATCCCGATCAATAACCAGACAAAGAGATTTCTGTAAACGTTCAACAATTCCTCCTGAATCAGAACTATTCTATTTTATCATATCAAAAGACCATTTTCAGAAAGCTGCTCCATATCACTTCCCAGTAGCTTTTTCTGGACTTTAATAAGACTGCCTATACCCTCTTCTGCGAGTTTTATAAGATTGTCAAGTATTTCCTTCGAAAAGGGCATACCCTCGGCAGTACCCTGTATCTCGACCAGTCTTCCCTCTCCTGTCATAACAATATTCATATCCACCTCGGCAATTGAATCCTCGAGATAAGAGAGATCGATCCTTGGTTCTCCGTTTACAACTCCTACGCTTATAGCGGCAAGATAGTCATTAATGGGTGTCTTATCAATGAGCCCATTTCTCAAGGCATATTTCATCGCATCTGATAGGCAAATAAATGCACCACTAATAGCCACTGTTCTTGTGCCTCCGTCTGCCTGTATGACGTCACAGTCTATCCAGATCGTTCTTTCACCAAGGATCGAAAGGTCAACAACAGACCTGAGGGCCCTTCCTATTAGCCTCTGTATCTCATGAGTTCTTCCGCTAATCCTTCCTGTACTGGATTCCCTTATAAGTCGTGTTTGAGTTGCCCTCGGGATCATAGAGTACTCGGCCGTTATCCACCCTCTCTTCTGATCCTTTAGAAAAGGAGGAACCTTGTCCTCAATTGAGGCAGTGCATATTACTCTTGTATTTCCCATTTCGATCAAAACAGAACCCTCCGCCGCTTTTATGAAATTCCGATGGATCTTAATGCTGCGTATCTCATTATTCTTTCTGCCATCAGGCCTCATCTATCCTCCATTTTTAATAACCAATTTTAATAACCAAACATTAAAATTCTAAATTTCGGGCACTAAATCCCAAACAAATCCAAAATCCTAAATTCAAATGTCTGGAATCCAGAAAGTTTTGAGCGGTTGAAGTTTGAATTTAGAATTTTTCACTTCGTTTGTTTCTTGTTTGGTCATGGTTATTTCAGAGTACCTCTAACTACCCACTGATATTTTTTCGATATGCTCTATTTTCTGCTCCAGAAACCTTTCCCCTATTTTAATGAATCTCTCCGGTGAATCAGTCACATAGAACTCTCTTACTGGTTTTTCTTTATCTTCCCTTTTGAAACTGCCAATTTCAAGAATTTTTTTTATTTCCTTTGCTACCTCTACAGCTGAGTCGATAAGTTTTATATCACTTCCCATCACTTCTGATATAACACTTTTCAATAAAGGATAATGTGTGCATCCAAGGACGAGGGTATCAATGCCTTTATTTTTCATTTTCTGCAGATATTTTTCGGCAATAAGAGTGACAATGTCTCCTTCCGTCCATCCTTCTTCTACGAGGGGCACGAAAAGAGGACAGGGCTGACTGAATACTTCGACATCCCCGTCAATAGTTTTGATCAACTTTGTATAGGAATTGCTCCTTATTGTTGCCTCGGTGCCTATGATCCCGACTCTCTTACTCCGGGTGTATCTAACAGCTGCCTTTGCTCCCGGCTCGATGACGCCGACCACGGGGATCGAAAGGCTCTCTTTGATGGCGTACAGGCTGACCGAGGAGGCGGTGTTACAAGCCACCACCAGGAGTTTGATATCTTTCGAAAAAAGAAATCTTGTGTTTTCAAAGGAATATCTTGTCACAGCCTCAGGAGACCTTATACCGTAAGGTACCCTTCCGGTATCTCCCAGATAAATGGTATTTTCTCCGGGAAGTTGCTCTATTATCTCCTTTAAGACGGTGAGTCCGCCTATCCCTGAGTCAAAGACGCCGATGGGCCTGTTTCTCTTTTCACCAGGGAATTCCATTCTAAGAATATGGCAGTCATTCAATGCCTTTTCCTTCTACAAGTTCATGAGAAACTATATTTTTCAGGGGATAGGAAAGATAGAGATGGCCTCCGAGCGTTTCTATTTCCCTACCCTCTATCAGGATTTTTACGTCCTCTATGTCCTGAACATTTGCGGTTAGGCTTTCATATAATCCCTTAAGAAGAAAAAATTCTATTTTAGCATCACCTTGAAAATTTCTCCTGAATTCATCCGACAGGTCAACATAGATTATATTGTCAGCATCTCTGTAAAGACCAAGAAGTTTCGTATCTTTTGGTATACTTGACTTTGTTTTAGCGGCGGTACTCCGAAGGTATTCTTCAACGACAGCTTCAGCAATTGCGGTCAGGTTTGTCTTCCTCGGAACTTTTTTCTCCTCGACCTTGATCTGATCATCTTCGGGAAAATAGATCCTAAGAGAAAGGACGTCTCCGACTTTATCTGATGGTTCTCGTGTCTGCTCTCCGGATAGCCTGGCTCTATCGGAGAAAGCCTTTGAGAAATAAAGATATCCTGCCACGACACCTGCCGAGAATAATAAAACCAAAAATATCAGGACTGATATTTTCCTGATATTCATGATGACCTTTCATATGATGAAATTCCATTCAGAATCGAATCGATCAGCCTTGCCCTCATGGCCTGGTCGTAAACTGCAAATCCTGGGGCGGGGAATTCGATCATTACAGCAGGGGCCCCAGTTGAATTAAGTATCGGAAGGGAGATTTCTCTATAAACAATGTTGACCTGGAAATCATCCTTTATAGCCTTACCAAGGTTATCTGAAAGGGCCTTACTTTTCCCGATATATTTTTTCTGTCTTGAGGAAATACTGTAAATTTCAGAAATTTCATTAGAGCCTTTGTCTTCAACCTCCGGGACATTAAGGACAAAATTCTCCGACATTGAAGAATGGAGGCTGATAAAGAGATCGGGATTTTTCTGGTTAACAAATCCTATTCTATCGATGAGCGACATATACTGGTCAACCTTGCGGGTAAGAAAGACCCTTTTCCCTCGTTTTGAAAGGGCTGCACTTAAGTCTTTAGCCAGATTAAGGCTTATATCCTTCTCCCGAAATTCTTGGAAAATAATTCCAGAATCATAACCTCCATGTCCGGGATCAATCACAAAGGTCTTAGAAAGGATCGGTGAAGTCTGCTTCTCCATTGTTTGTATGTCAATTACAAGCCTCGGGGGAGACATGAGTCTTAAAATCTTGACCTCTCCCCTGTCTTTTAAATTTATTAGCAATATTTTATCCTTTGACACTGCCTCAAGCGGAAAATCTTTCGGCATAGCAAGATTGAAAGAGCCGGGGAATTCCAGCTTTATCTGGCTGGATAGAACAGCAGCATTTGTTCTCTTAAGAAAAGACTCATCGGCCTCAAGGACTATTCGTATAAGTCCTTCTTTACTGCTTGATCTCAGAAGAATCTCTGTCTTTGTCTCACCAAAAAGGGATATTGTTAGAGCAAAAAATGCTATCACTAAAAATATATTTTTTTTCATGGCGACGATCTCTTTTAAACTATTCCCTGCTTCAAAATATCATGGAGGTGGATAATGCCGATAGCCTTTCCCTCCCTATCAGGTACAACCAGGGCTGTTATTGAGTAACTTTCCATAATGGATAATGCCTTTGCTGCAAGTTCTTCCTCAGATACAGTCTTAGGACTTTTTGTCATAACTTCTTCCGCAATCATTTCAAAGAGCTTTCCACCCCACTTTTCAATCCCTCTTCTTAAATCTCCATCCGTTATCACCCCTGTGAGCCTGCCGTTATCATCCAGGACAATGGTATGACCGAGCCTCTTTGAAGACATCTCAATCACTGCCTTTGACATAGGTGTTCCCATGGTGACCTTAGGGATCTCATCCCCTATATGCATGAGGTCTTTCACCTTTATAAAAAACTTCTTGCCGATCCTTCCTCCGGGGTGAAAAAGGGCAAAATCCTGCTCTTTGAATCCCCTCTTCATGAGTAATGATACTGCTAAGGCATCACCCATTGCCATGGCCGCTGTAGTAGATGCAGTGGGCACAATGCCGAGAGTGCATGCCTCTTCTTTCACCGACACATCAAGAGTAACATCTGCTGCCTTCGAAAGACTCGATTCAGGATTACCCGTTACAGAAATGAGGTGGACGTTAAATCTCTTCAAAAAAGGTATTAATTCTATTATTTCCTCAGTCTCACCGCTATTTGATATGGCTATTATAACGTCATCAGATGTTACCATCCCAAGATCCCCATGGCCTGCCTCAGCAGGGTGTAGAAAGAAGGCCGGTGTGCCCGTAGACGCCAGGGTTGCAGCTATCTTTTTGCCAACAAGACCGGACTTACCCATGCCGGTCACCACGACTCTACCCTTGCTGGCATAGAGAAGCTCAACGGCCTTTTCAAAATTACTATTAAGCTTATCAATAAGGTTAAGTATTGCCTCGGCCTCAATCTTCAGGACACGCTTTGCATCATCAAGGATCATTTCTCTCAGATTATCCCCGGGACTGAATAATTGACCATATATTCTTAACGTCCTTCAACAAATTCTCCAATTCGTCCAATGATATCATATTCGGCCCATCACATAATGCCTTATCCGGTTCAGGATGTACTTCCAGGAATAAACCGTCAACGCCAACCGCCACAGCTGCCTTTGCGAGGGTTGGAGCGAATTCCCTCTGTCCGCCTGAGCTTTTACCCATTCCACCAGGGAGCTGAAGGCTGTGGGTTACGTCGAGAATAACAGGGTATCCAAAGGATCGCATAATGGGTAATGCCCTGAAATCAACAATGAAATTGTTATATCCAAAGGAAGTGCCCCGCTCGGTTATGAATATATTATGATTTCCCGTTGACACGAACTTCTCTATTATGTTCTTTATATCCCACGGTGCAAGAAACTGTCCCTTTTTGACATTTACAGGTTTTCCGGTAATTGATGCTGACAGGATCAAGTCTGTTTGCCGGCACAGAAAGGCTGGTATCTGCAATACATCAAGAACCTCTGCAGCAGGTTTTACCTCCTCTACTGAATGGATGTCAGAAATTATTGATATATCAAACTTGTTCCGCACGTCGGAAAGGATTCTTAATCCCTTTTCTATGCCAGGTCCTCTGAAGGAAGAAAGAGAGGTTCGATTTGCCTTATCATAGGAGCTTTTAAATAAAATGGGGAGGCCAAGTCCTTTGCATATTTCCTTAAGTCTTTTCGCAGTAAAAAATACAATATCCTCACTTTCAATGACACATGGACCTGCAATAATTAAGAGGGGATTGTTCCCCCCGAGCTTTGTGTTCGCTATGCTTATTTCCCGTGTCACAATTTAATTTAAATAATGAAATTATAATGATGCAGATGTTGTGAGAAAATTTATTTTTTGATACCTTAGTGTACCTCTAACTGATGGTTTTTGGAATATTTTAGTGGTTAAAACAAATGAAGATACTCCCAATAAACTCATCAAGTTAAATAAATTTTCGAACAATATTTGCATCATCAGTTAAAGGCCCCTATTTTTTCTCTTCTGCACTGACTTCCATGTAAGGAAAGAGAGACCTTTTCTCTCTGAGAGACGCCTCTATGAATGCCTTGAATAAAGGGTGAGGGTCTGTTGGTCTTGATTTGAATTCAGGATGGAACTGGCAGCCGAGGAACCATGGATGGTCTTCAATCTCGATGATCTCCACCAGTTCTCCCTCGGGACTGAGGCCGCCGATCTTCAAGCCATTTCTTGTTAGTATCTCCCTGTAGGCATTGTTAAATTCATATCTATGCCTGTGTCTTTCCGATATCTCCTTTCTGCCGTATGCTCTGAGGGCATTTGTCCCATCTTCAAGGATGCAGGGGTAAGCACCGAGTCTCATAGTACCGCCCTTCTGAGAATTTTCTGAACGCACCTCGACTCTGCCCTTTCTGAAGTCATACCACCTTTCCATAAGGTAAATAACGGGATCCGGTGTGTTTAAATCAAATTCAGAACTATTTGCAGAAAGACCGCAGACGTTCCTGGCAAATTCAATTACCGCACATTGCATTCCCAGACATATGCCGAAATAGGGTATCTTTTTTTCGCGCCCATATCTTATAGCCTCCATCATCCCTTCAATCCCTCTATATCCAAATCCCCCTGGCACAAGAATTCCATCAGCTTCAGAGAGATATCTCTCGGGGCCGTGAACCTCCACTTTTTCAGCATCTATCCACTGAAGATTCACTCTCGCATCATTTGCGATGCCGCCGTGGATGAGGGCCTCTATGAGGCTTTTGTACGAGTCCTTGAGCCCGGTATATTTTCCGACTATTGCTATGTTCACCTCATTCTTGGGTTCCTTTATCCTTTTTACGATATCTTTCCAGAGAGCAAGGTCTGGCTCTTTAAAACCAAGGTTCAGCCTCTTACTTATAAGATAATCGAGGCCTTCGCTATGCAATACTATAGGCACCTCATAGATCGTCTCAACATCTGTTGCTGCTATGACAGCATCTCCATCAAGGTTACAGTGAATGGCTATCTTTTTCTTTACGTCGGGTGGAAGGGGCCTATCAGTTCTACACAGAAGTATATCTGGCTGAATACCTATCTCCCTGTATTCTTTCACACTGTGCTGGGTAGGTTTTGTCTTAAGCTCACCAGCTGATTTCACGTAGGGAATAAGGGTCAGGTGTACATAAAGTACATTTTCTCTGCCGACATCATAACGGAACTGCCTTATCGCTTCCAGAAAAGGCAGGCTCTCGATATCTCCGATAGTACCACCGATCTCGACTATCACAGCATCAAAATTATTACTTGCCGATTTTATGGCACTTTTGATCTCATCGGTGATATGGGGCACTACCTGAACAGTTTCCCCCAGATAATCACCCTGCCTCTCCTTTGTGATCACGTTATAGTAAATTCTCCCCGTTGTGTAATTATTTGTTTGTGATGTCCTGATTGACGTGAACCTCTCATAATGTCCGAGATCAAGATCCGTCTCTGCCCCATCATCAGTAACAAAAACCTCTCCATGCTGGAAGGGGCTCAATGTTCCCGGATCGACATTTATGTAAGGGTCCAATTTTTGAAGTGTAACCTTCAATCCCTTTGCTTCAAGGAGAGCACCTATGGCAGCGGCGGCAATCCCCTTTCCGAGGGCCGAAACAACACCACCTGTTACAAAGATGTACTTAGGCATTTTTCCACCCTTTCTAAGTCTTCGGGGGTATCTACCCCGTAGGTTTCAAAAAAGGTCTCTTTAAGTTTGATTTTCATTCCATTTTCCAGGGCTCTTAATTGCTCGAGCTTCTCTATCTGTTCAAGCCTTGTTTGATCCATTCCGGCCAGTTCAACGAGCACTTCTTTCCTGTAACTATAAAGGCCGATGTGTTTATAAAAATGATTAATTAAATGTGAAGAATGGGGAGCCCGATAAGGGATAGCTGTTCGCGAAAAATATAATGCAAACCAATCCTTGTCAAAGACCACCTTAACAATATTTGGATCCGAAATTTCCCGCGGGTCTTCTATTTTTTTTATGATGGTTCCGATGGAAGCCCGTCTGTCCTCAAGGATGGTAATTACGTCATCTATCATTTGTGGCTTTATGAGCGGCTCATCAGCTTGCATATTCACGATTATGTCAAAATCCACCGAGGTAGCAACCTCCGCGACTCTATCGGTGCCCGAAGGGTGTGCCCGGTTTGTCATAATCGCCTTTCCTCCAAAAGAAAGTACCTTTTCAAATATGGTTTCGCTATCCGTGGCAACTATTACATCATCTGCAAGTTTTGAAAGTCTGGAGTTTTCATATACATGTTGTATTATTGGTCTTCCCCTGAGGAGGCTTAAGGGTTTTCCCGGGAAACGGGTTGAATCATAGCGGGCAGGGATAATGACTATCGCTGTCATGATTTTAACTAATAATTATATAATTCTTCCTCATGCCTTGACAATACCTGTTAATAATAATTATATTTTTGAATGTTCATTTAAGGAATGGGGCCAGATCACGTTTTAATATAGTTATAACTTAATATTCCTATATTGGTTTGATCGAGAGAAATTTTGATTTTTGATTGAAATCGGGAAAGGAAAATGACAGGGCATAAGATTCCGGGCTCTCCATGGAGAGCATACATCGAGAGTGCTTTTTTTGCAAATTCTGTAAGAAAAACCACGATGGCTGAACTTCACAAACTCGCCTCGAAGCAGCCAGAGGTCGTTGAAACCTCTGAGCCAATGTATAAACCTGAACAGTTTGGACTTCCTGAAGATGCCAGAGTCCTTGTTTCCAACGATGGCGGGATAGTAGGGCGAACTGCAAGGGCAAGGAGATTGGTTCGCGAGATGGGTAAGGAAAGAGATAAATATTTGTGTCTGTTGGGAGAGGCTATCTATAGTTTCAACCGCCGCCAGGGATTATGGCTCGAAGGTATTGTGGGACTACACCCGGACTTTATGGTTAAGGCACACCTTTTGAGCCCCGTAACTGACGCTAAGAATATGCTCGATTGGGGTTTCAACTTTACTCCCTGGATGAAGCCCTGGGCCGATCTCTATGAGAAATCACGTGTATTAGATGAACCTGATATACTTGTTTTCGCTGATCCAGAATGGTCACATACTGATTTTCCAAGCGGACTCGTGATTATAGATGAGATGCAAAATTGTATTGCCATTTTAGGGTTACGATATTTCGGGGAAAGGAAAAAGGGTACACTTACACTTGCCTGGACTGTCGGTGTCCGCCAGAATATGGTTGCCTGTCACGGAGGAATCAAAAAGATCGGTGATAAACCACCGGTTGCCGTTTTTGGTTTATCAGGTTCGGGGAAATCTTCTATTACTAATAGTCATGACCATGCAGGCACCCTGAGTGAAAATGAGAGGGTTACCGTTATTCATGACGATGCCTTCCTTATAGATCTGGAAAATGACTTTACCATTGCCCTTGAGCCGAGCCTCTTTGATAAGACTGATGCTGTTGAATTTCAGGACCCGATAATAAAATATTTCTTCTCGGCCCAGAATGTGGCTGTAACAGAAACTCCTGATGGCAACAAGAAAATAGTCTGTTCCGATATCAGAAATGAGAACGGCCGGTGCATTAAAACAAGGGATATGTTTAACCATGCGGATTCCTGTGGAAGGCCCGGCATGGTTATATGGTTGCAAAAAGACACCAGTCTTCCGCCCATAAGCAAGGTTGAGTCAGTAGGCTTGGCCGTGGCCATGGGGGCATCATTAAGCACCATGCGGGCAAAGGGAGTAGAAAATGTCGATCCCCGGGAACTCGAGAGATTGGTAATCGAGCCCTTTGCAAACCCCTTCAGGGTTCACCCGCTTCTGGTAGATTGCATACAATTCAAGAAGCTTTTCAAGCTGGGAACGGAATGTTATATAATGAATACCCACGCCTTTGGCCTGCTGGGGGATCTCGTTGATATTCCCAAAGAGCTTTCTCTCTCCATCGTTACGGAACTGGTGAGAGGAAACATCGAATGGAGGGAATGGAGGGCCTTTCGGGGACTGTCACTTCCTAAAAATGGAGGAGAGTTGTTCGGTGCCGATTATGATAAAAAATATAAGCCAACGAGAGATCCTGGATACTTAAGATTCTTGCGTGACAGGATGCAGGATCGCATTAACTATTTATCAAGTAAGAGAGATCTGGAAAACGATATGGACAGTGCCTTTATTGATCCCCTGGTTGCCGCCAGAACGGTGATAGACCAGATTCTGCATCCCATTTAGAAGGGCCATTTTGGATCTCGCAGCTATCGCAAGACAGATAATCATATCGGCATTTCCAATACTGATAGCTATCACATTCCATGAGTTGTCCCACGGATTCGTCGCAAACAGATTAGGTGATCCCACAGCCAGAATGATGGGTAGACTTACTTTAAATCCCATAGCCCATATTGATCCCATCGGAACAATATTATTACCCCTTATGCTTATCATCTTTACCAATGGTCAGTTCGTTTTTGGATACGCAAGGCCCGTCCCTATAAACCCCGTAAACTTTAGAAACCCCAGGAAAGATATGGCCATTTCTGCGGCGGCAGGACCCGTCACAAATATACTTCTTTCAATTCTAAGCGTATTAATCCTCAGGTTAGTCCTTTTTCCTCTTTCAGTCCTGTTGCCCGAATCTCTGAGCATTATGATCATAAAACCCTTAGTTATGATATTCACGGCGAGCGTCGTCATCAATGTGATTCTTGCAGTATTCAATATGATACCGATCCCCCCACTTGATGGAGGAAGGGTATTGATAGGTTTTCTTCCATACAGGCAGGCTATCTCCTTCAGCAAGATCGAACCTTTTGGATTTATAATAGTCATAATCTTTATAGCGACTGGCATAGCGAATTATTTTGTTATGCCCATGGTAAATTTGTTTTTGAGAATATTGCAGTCATTTTAGAAAGATGAAACATTGTTTCAGTAAGAAAATCATTAAGAGTTATCCGGTTAAATAGTGAAAAAGGAAAGAGTCCTCAGTGGCATGCAGGCAAGTGGGAAATTGCACCTGGGGAATCTGATGGGTGCACTGAGTAACTGGGTCAAATTACAGGATGAATACGATTGTTATTATTTCGTTGCCGATTGGCATGCCCTGACAACGGGTTACACAGAACCTGCATCTATAAGAGAATCCACAGAAGACGTCCTCATCAATTTTCTTGCTGCCGGCCTTGATCCTGAAAAAAGTACAATATTCCTGCAGTCAAGAATTCTTCAACATGCCGAACTTCACCTGCTGCTTTCCATGATAATTCCCCTGGGCTGGCTTGAAAGGGTTCCCACCTACAAAGAGAAACAGGAGGAACTAAAAGAAAAAGATCTATCGACCTACGGATTTCTCGGATACCCTGTTCTTCAGTCTGCAGACATCCTTATATACAGGGCTAAATATGTGCCCGTAGGAGTCGATCAGATACCCCACCTTGAGATTAGCCGGGAGATTGCAAGGCGCTTTAATTATCTCTATAAACAGATCTTTCCAGAACCGGAGGCGCTGTTGACAGAATTTCCAAAAGTTGTTGGAACGGATGGAAGAAAAATGTCAAAGAGCTACGGGAATGCCATATATCTCTCTGATAGCCCTGAAGAGGTTGAACAGAAGATAAGGACGATGGTTACAGACCCTGCAAGAATCAAAAAGACAGACAAAGGTAATCCCGAGTTATCTCCCGTTTATCACCTTCATAAAATCTTTTCTTCAAAGGAAGAGCAGGATGAGATCGTAAAAGGGTGCATAACAGCGGGCATAGGCTGCATAGACTGTAAGAAGATCCTGATCAAGAATGTGCTGAATGTTCTGGAGCCAATCTGGGGAAAAAGGCGAGAGCTTCTGAATAACCCTGACATGCTTTATCATATGGTTGAGAAAGGAATCGATAAGGCTAAAAAGACCGCCGAAGAGACGATGCAGCTTGTCAGGGAGGCGATGGGTTTAACTTAACCTGAATAAGATTTCAAATGCATTTAATGATGAGATATTTTAGAATCCTTCTTTTTCCTCTTTTCTTGTTAATGCCAATGACTATCTATGCCGGGGAAGTAAAAGAATACGGGCTGGACAACGGAATTAAAGTCTTGATCATTGAAGAACATAAAGCTCCCGTGGCTACATTCCAGGTCTGGTATCGGGTTGGATCAAGAGATGAGCCTCTCTGCAAATCAGGTCTGAGTCATCTTCTCGAACACATGATGTTTAAAGGTACTTCAAAATATGGACCTGGTGTTTTCTCCAGGATAGTTCAGAAGAATGGCGGAATTGACAACGCCCATACTACTAAAGATTATACGGTCTACTTTGAGCTTTTTCCCTCTGACAGGATTTCCCTCCCCGTCGAACTCGAGGCCGATAGGATGCAAAACCTTACAATAAATCCTGAGGAGACTCCTCTGGAAAGAGGAGTCGTTATGGAGGAAAGAAGGTTGAAATATGAGGATGATCCAAAGAACTCTTTGTTCGAAGAGGTTGTGGCAGCCTCTTTCAAGGTGAGTCCCTATCAAAGACCTGTCATCGGTTGGATGTCTGACCTTAAGTCAATGGAGAGAGATGACCTGCATAATTTTTATAAAATTTACTATTCTCCTGAAAATGCGGTTATTATTGTTGTTGGAGATGTGAATGCCGAGGAGATGATAAGAAGAATTATCTCATCCTTTGGAGAAATTCCTTCCGGTCCTAAAAGGAAGACCGTGACCTGTTTTGAACCTGAGCAGAGAGGTGAAAGAAGAGTTCTCCTTAAAAGAGAAGCGGAACTGCCCTATGTCCTCATAGCTTATCATACACCCAGTTTTCCCCACGAGGATAGCTTTGCCCTCGATGTCCTGAGCCTCATAATGGCTGGCGGGAAGAGTTCCAGCCTCTATCGATCCCTGGTTCATGAAAAAGAGATTGCCCTCGGTGCCTCCGCCGATTATAGCGGCTTCAACAGAGACCCCTATCTTTTTTTCCTTTCGGCAACGGCCTCTCCCGGGAAAGACATAAAGGATGTAGAAGATTCTCTCTATGCGGAGATTGAGAAGATAAAGGAACAGCCCCCTTCTGAGAGGGAGGTTCAGAAGGCAAAAAATCAGATCGAGTCATCTTTTATTATGGAGCAGGACTCTATTTATGTTCAGGCTATGAAATATGGACTCTTCGAGATGCTGGGAGACTGGAGGCTTATCGACAGATATCTTGAGGGGATAAGAAAGGTAAAACCTGATGATATAGTGAAGGTGGCAAAAAAATATTTAAAAGAGGAAAACAGAACAGTGGGCATATTAATTCCCGCTAAAGAGCAAAATTTAAAATGAAAAATTCAAAATCCAGGAAGATATTAATTATTTTATTAATTTTAAATTTTACATTTTTAATTTTAAATTTAAAGAATGTTTTTGCCCTTGACGCAAAAAGGACTGTCCTTCCAAATGGTCTTATAGTCCTTCATTCAGAGAAGCACAACCTTCCTATAGTTATGGTTACTCTTCTTGTGAAGGCAAGCCCCCTTAATGAAGCAGAAGAGAAGGCGGGACTGGCCAATCTAACAGCTGAACTCCTTAGGGAAGGCACAAAGAAACGCTCTTCTTCAGAAATAAGTGAGGAGATTGAATTCATAGGTGCTTACCTCGATGTATCGGCCGGAATTGATTATACAACGGTAACTCTATCAGTCCTGAAAAAAGATATCAAGCAGGGCTTCGAGTTGTTTTCTGATATTCTGCTTAATCCTGTCTTTCCTGAGGGTGAGATCAAAAAGAAAAAGGAACTCATCAAGGGTTATATAAGACAGCGCCAGGAAGACCCCTCATTCATTGCAGAACAAACCTTCAAAAGAGGGGTCTTTGGTGAACATCCTTACGGAAGGCTCGTGGAGGGTTCCCCCGAAACTATTGATAAAATAAAAAGGGAAGACCTGACAAAATTCTATTCGGATTATTTTCTTCCGAACAATTCTATTCTATCTGTTGTAGGAGATGTCACCCCGGAGGAAGTCACTTCTCTGATAGAAAGATACCTTGGAGGATGGAAAAGGGCTGAGGTGAAATTAGTTACTGCTGGAAAATCTGAAGTTAGGAAGATCAAAAAGATTTCAAAAATAGATAGGGATCTGAGCCAGGCAAATATTATTCTCGGTCATCTAGGCCTGAGCAGAGACAATCCGGATTACTATGCGGTTTCTGTCATGAGCTATATACTTGGGGGAGGAGGCTTTTCATCGAGGCTCATGCGGTCAATAAGAAATGAAAAAGGCCTTGCCTACGATGTATATAGTCTTTTCTCAGCCAACAAAGAAGGTGGAATTTTCCAGGTGGGTGTCCAAACAAGGAACGAGTCTGCCAATACAGTGATTGAAGAGATACTGAAACAGGTTGAAAGGATAAGAAAAGAGGAGGTTTCGGAGGAGGAACTGTCAGATGCTAAATCCTATCTGACGGGTAGTTTTCCCAGGAGGCTTGATACTAATAGAAAGATTGCTGACTTCCTTGCCTCTGTGGAATTTTACAACCTCGGACTTGATTATGCGGAGAAGTATTATGGCTACATAAATTCGGTTACAAAGGATAGTGTTCTGAAAGTTGCAAAGAAGTATCTCGATCCCGAAAATTATATTCTCGTTGTCGTGGCAGATCAGGAAAAGGCAAGTCTCAAATATTGATTTAAATTCCAGAATCCAAAATCAGGATACAGGATTTTAGACCGTCTATCTTTATCTCTTGATTCGTAAAGTCTCACTATAACCTACGACTGAAATGCCAGCCTTTTCTGACTCTTCGATAATTTTCTTCTTGTTAAGCATGATGCTGTTTCTTGCCTCAACGGCAAGGACCTTCACTCCTGCTTCAACCATGGCCTTCAGTGTATCTAATCCTACAACAGGCACATCAAATCTCATATCCTGCTGAGGCTTGCTGACCTTCACAACCACAGCTCCTTCGCCGGCAAGCCTTCCACCTCTTTTTATCGCCTTATCAGTACCTTCTATAGCTTCTACGGCCATGACGGCCTGATTTTTGACCACAACTGTCTGTCCTATATCGAGCCCGCTTATCTCCTTTGCAATCTTCCAACCGAAGGCGATATCTTTCCATTCCTCTTCGGTAGGCTCTCTTTTTGTTAGCAATCCCTCGGGTGTGACCAGATTCGAACCGAAGGTGGTTATGTCGAGAAGGTTAAGGCTCTCTTTCTTAATCTCCTTCGTAAGGGCTAACAGGATTGTGTCATCGCTCCTGTCCTTTAAAGAAAAGAGGAGTTTTATGGCCCTGAGGTCAGGTGTGATTTTACTTCTGTAAAGCAACGATTTAGGCACCTTCCCAGCCATGACTACCTCTTTGACTCCGTATCTTTTCAGAGAATCGAGTATTTCACCGAGCCTGCCGACATTAATCCATTTTATTTCATCCACATGGGAAGATAGTGATCTGTCAGCAAGAGGTTCGAGTGCAATAGCAAAGACTTTGTACCCCCGTGATTGTGCTTCGGCTGCAATAATTTTAGGTAAATCCCCCATACCCGAGATTAATCCCAATTTCTTTTCTACCTGATGAATTCTTCTCAAGTGCTTACCACCTCTAAATCACCAATAACCAATAATCAAACATCAAATAAATTCTAATAACCAAGCTCCAATGACCAAACAGTTTTGGAACTTGAGATTTGGTTATTGTAATTTGGTTATTGGTTTATTCTTATCTACAGATCCCTCTTTTATTTTTCTGTATAAACTCAATAAGGTGTTTTATCTCATCCGTATAAGGAAGGTCCTCCTGTATTTTCTTTATTGCATCTTTCAGGGTTCTTTTCTCTCTAAAAAGAATCTTATATGCCTTTTTGAGTTCATTTATGGTCGAATCAGAAAAGCCATGTCTCTTTAACCCAATTGTATTAAGACCAAAGAGTTTCGCCCTCGCACCTGAGGCTATCATATAGGGCGGAATATCCTGTCCCACGCCGCTGAAACCACCGACCATCGCATAGGCTCCGATCCTTGTGAACTGATGTACCGCCACCAGCCCGCCTATGACGGCATAGTCTTCAACCATGACATGACCAGCGAGGGTAGCAACATTTGCCATTGTCACGAAACTTCCGATCCTGCAATCGTGTGCTATGTGAACATAGGCCATAAGGAAATTGTTGTCTCCTATTGTGGTCAAGCCATCTCCGCCAACAGATGCCCTGTGTAAAGTTATATATTCCCTGATAATATTGTTGTTTCCGATCTTTACCCCTGTTTTTTCTCCTTTATATTTTGTATCCTGAGGCGGAAGGCCAATACTGGTGAAGGGATATATTATGCAGTTTTCACCTATCTCTGTATTTCCTTCTATAATTACATTCGAAATAAGTTTTGTTCCTTTCTTTATAGTAACGTCTTCTCCGATAATACAGAATGGTCCAATGGAAACATCTTCACCTATTTGTGCTTGAGGACTTACTATTGCCGAAGAATGGATTCCCATTTTCATTATTTATGACTCTCTGTCTGTGACCATGGCAGTAAATTCGGCTTCTGCCGCAATTTTGTCTTCAACAAGGGCGTTACCAGAAAACTTCCAGACATTTCCTCTTTGCTGAAGGATAGTAATCTCGAATTTTAGCTGATCTCCTGGAACAACGGGTCTCCTGAATTTTGCCTTCTCTATGCTCATGAAATAAACGGACTTTCCTATTGTGGCACCTGAACGAAAGGCAAGTATACCCGCTACCTGAGCCATCGCCTCTATTATCAATACGCCAGGCATTATGGGTTGACCGGGAAAATGTCCCTGGAAAAATTCTTCATTGATCGTAACATTCTTGATCCCAACGATCTTGGCTCCTGGTTCTATCTCTATGATCCTGTCGACTAAAAGAAAGGGATATCGGTGAGGTAAAAATTGTTGTATCTCCTTTATATTCATCATCTGGAATACCTCCTTTCAAGTTCCTCGATTTTTTCTTCAAGTTTTCTGATCTTTTTAAAGAGTTCCGGCAGTTTCTGGAATATGGCGATTGCCTTTAACCAGTTTCTGTGGGGAATTACGGGTATCCCTGAATACTCTCCTTTTGAAAGATTTCCCATTATGCCTGATTTTGCACCTATTATTGCTCCCGAATCTATTTTAAGGTGATCAGCAACCCCAACCTGGCCAGCTAAAGTCACAAAATCGCCAATTTCGGAACTTCCACCAATTCCGACTTGAGCAACAATAAGCGAATTGCAACCGATTTTGACATTATGTGCGATCTGGACAAGGTTATCTATTTTTGTGCCTCTTCCAATTATTGTATTTCCTGTCGTTGCCCTGTCAATCGAAACATTTGAACCGATCTCCACGTCATCCTCAATTATGACGCCCCCTACCTGGGGAATCTTATAGTGTCTTCCTTCCTCGAAAACATAACCAAAACCATCAGAGCCTATGACCGAACTGGAATGGATGGTTACTCCATTACCTACCTTTACATTTTCCCTCAGTGTAACATTTGGATAAATGACACACCTCTCCCCCAAAGTAGTATTTTCACCTATAAAGACAAAAGGATAAATAATTGTCCAGTCGCCAATAGAAACACCATCCGATATAAAGGAGAAAGGAAAGATTGAAATGTTCTTACCTACCCGCGCCTTATCAGATACAATGGCATCCTTGCTAATTCCTGCGGGTTTCAGTTGTTTTACATAGAAGTGCTCAAGTAATCTTGCAAAGGCATAATGAGGGTTTGATACTTTAAGCTGTGTTATTTTGATAGATAGTATTGGTTCCTTTACGATTATACAAGACGCCCTGCATGCTGTAATGTCTTTGATATACTTCGCTGAAGAAACAAAGGTAATATCCCCTTCTTGAGAACTGCTTATGCTCGATACCCCCGTGATTTCAATATCATCCGCCTGAGATGGCCCGATTATTTCTCCGTTAAACAGGGACGCAATTTCTCGAAGCTTCACTGATCTTTCGGTTTTGCCTTCGATTCGTTGTATTTCTTTATAACAGTATCAGTGATGTCTATGCCTTTATCCGAATAGAGGACTGCATTTCTGTCCAAGATGAGCATATAGCCATCTTCTTTTCCTATTTTGTCGACTATCTCAAAAATCTCTTTTGATATCATATCTTCTAATTCCATTCTTTTTTTCTTGAATTCGGCCTCCGAATCCTGGACAAGTCTCTGATACTCCCTGATTAACCTTTCGAGTTCTTCTTCCTTATTTTTCTTTGCTTCTGCGGAGAGTACGGAGGCCTGTTTCTCCAGTTCGCTCCTGAGCTTTTCTATGACCTTACCCTTTTCATCTATGACCGCCTGTTTTGCCGCCCTCATGGACTCTAAGTCAGATTTTGCCTTCTTTCCTGCTTCTGATTCATTCAAAGCCTTCAGTCCATCAACAACCCCTGTTTTGATTGAATCAGCCCCAAATGAAAGGGTTGGCACAATCAGAATGGTCAAGACCAACAGCAATAATTTTCTCATTTCTCCTCCTTAAATTTTTTACTAAAAGAATGTGCCGAAGGCAAATTCAGCCTTGCTTGCATCCTCTCCGGGTTTTCTCTTAAGATTATAACCCCATTCAATCCTTATGGGCCCAAAAGGTGAAATCCATCTTACCCCTATTCCTGTAGTATATCTGAGACTTCCAAAATTTTTGAACGATTCATAGGAGTTACCCGCATCGAAGAATACCACACCTTTTAATCTTATCTCACTAAGAATAGGGAATATATATTCTGCATTTAAGATAAGTTCTTCTGTACCACCTATCACATCGCCTGTTTTTTTGTCTCTTGGTCCTGCCTCACCAAATCCCAGACCTCTTATAGTATATATGCCGCCCACATAAAACCTTTCGTAAAGTGGCAGATCCTTGCCGAAAATACCTGAGGCATAGCCAAATCTGCCTCTGAACATGAATGTAGTACTTTTAACCGGGAAATACCAGGCAGAGTCAACTTCTCCCTTTACAAAATAGTTAGTGCCGCCAATTCCAGCATATGTGACATAAAGGGAATTTCTGGATCCCTTAGTTGGATCAAGGTAATTGTCCCGCGAGTCTCTCACTATTGCGGGAGTAATACTGCTTGTCACTCTTGTACCTTCCTGATCCTTTATTACTGCCGAGGCATCCTCAACTATATTAAATATCGTTGCATTCTCAAAATTATAGGTGAGATCGGCGCTCCAGTATTCTGAGAACCTCTTACCGAAGGAAAAGCCAAAACCCGTTGCTTTCTTATCGTATTCTATATATTCTCTGGTGGTTCGATAGATACTCGTGGAAAAAGAAATTGGCTTATCCATGAACCAGGGATCCCTGAAGGTAATGTCATAATAAGTGCTTCTTCCGCCGACTTCCGCACCGATCTTCAAATATTGCCCCTTACCGAAGAGATTGCCCTGTGTCAGATTGACCATGGCAATAAATTTATCCACGGAGCTATAACCGCCCCCGATGCTTACAAAGCCTGTAGGTCTTTCCTTTACCTTCACCTCAACATCCAACAATTTTTCTTCTGGCCTGGGTTTGGGAATGATTTCCACCGTCTCGAAAAAATTGAGATTATTGATCCTTTCATAGCTTCTTTTCAGTAAAGCGCTGTTAAAGACATCACCCTCATCAAGTCTAATTTCTCTTCTTATAACTTTGTCTCTCGTCCTGGTGTTTCCTGAAATCTCTATCCTGCCTATCCTGTATTTGTCGCCCTCTTCAATCTTTAGTATTAGCTTTACGAGTTTTTTACTCTCGTCAGGTATAAGATCGGGTGTAATAGTCACCGTGGCATAGCCGTTTTCGGTATATAAATCAGAGATCGAAAGTATACTTCCTTTAAGATTTTCTTTACTGAAGATGGAATTTGGGATCAGCGTGACCCTTTTTTTCAATTCATCAGTACTGAAGACTTTATTACCCGAGAATTCGATGGAAGATATTTTGAACTGATCACCCTCTGAAATTGGTATCGTTATTATCATCCCCTTTCTGTTATCCGTCAGATGAATCTTTGGTTCCCCCACTGCTACCTTTATGAATCCATTATTGAAATAAAGGTCCCTTATCCTCTCAATATCCGAATCCATGCGCTCCTTCTTATAATATCCGGAGGAAGTTATAAAAGAGAAAATGGACCATTTTTTCGTCTCAATAACCTTTTTTATCTTGCCCGCTGAAATGAATTTGTTTCCTTCTATATTTATTTTCTTAATCTTTACCTTTGGGCCTTCCTCTATCTGATAGGTCAGACTGACCTCATCGGGGCCTATTTTTCTGATGACCGGTACGATTCTTGATAACCAGTACCCCTCTTCTTCATAAAAGGCCCGCAGCCTGCTCGTATTTTCCTGAATCAGTACGGCATCAGCAATTGTGCCTGTTGTAATTGTGAGCTTTTCTTTAAGTTTCGAGTCATCCAGCTCCTTATTACCCTGAAATTCGATTTTTACAATGGTGGGTTTTTCCTTCACAACGTAGATGAGTTTTATGCCGCCTTCGAAGGCTTCGATTTCTGCCTTTACGTCATCGAAGTACCCCAGTTTGAAAATATTTTTGATGTCCTCATTTGTTTTATCCTGGGAGATAGGCTCACCCACCTTCTGGGTGATCTTAGACTTGACTGCACTCTCTTCGATTCTCTTTAGACCCTTTATTTCTATTGATTTGACGATCGGTAGTTCTTGAGAACAGACAGACCATGGTTTCAGAACCAGAAGGAAGATCAACGAGATCGTTAGTGAACCTGTTTTCAGCATTCTTACCTCCGTATTTAAACTCGAAAAGTATAGCACCCAGAGCAGGGTAAAAGTAAACAGAAATGTTCTTTTTTTCTACGAAAATTAAAAATCTTGAAGTCTGTAATCTTAGCACATCAAATAAATAAATTAATTGATTAGTTTTTTTTATTTGATTATTCATTTGATTTGTATTATGCTGGATTGCTCAGTTTCTTTTAAAGACTTCGCAAAAATCAAATCAAAGAGGAGGTTGCCATGAAGAAGTACGACACGCCTTTGATTGACGAGTTGGAAAAAGGGCCATTTCCAAGTTTCGTCACCGAGATCAAGAAGGCAGCGAAGAAGAATGAAATGGCCAATGATGAATTGGGTCAGCTCGAGTACTCTTTCAAGACCAACCGCGGATACTGGAAGCATGGTGGAATTGTTGGTGTCCTCGGCTATGGAGGTGGTATCATCGGAAGATACTCTGAGCTACCGGATAAGTTCCCCAATGTTGAATTTTTCCACACCGTCAGGATAAACCAGCCGTCTGGTTGGTTTTACACCACAGAGGTGTTGAGAGAAATTGCGGACATTTGTGACAAGTACGGGAGCGGCATTACAAACTTTCATGGTTCCACTGGTGACATGGTTTTACTCGGGACGACTACCGCGAATCTCGAACCCATTTTTGCAGAGCTTACGTCTAAGGAAAAACCTGCCCATTTAAGATTTGATCTTGGTGGCTCAGGTTCTGCCATGAGGACGCCGAGTTGCTGTAATGGTCCTGCACGTTGCGAATGGACGAACTATGACACCATGGAGGCCTGCTACCAGATTACACAGGAATTCCAGGATGAACTCCATAGGCCGGCATTTAACTATAAATTCAAGTTTAAGTTCGCAGGTTGCGCCTGTGACTGTGTTGCATCTATGGCTCGTTCTGACTGTTCTGTAGTTGGCACATGGAGAGGTCCCATCCTTATCGACCAGGATGCCATAAAATGGCATGAAAAGAAGGGAGTAGATGTCCAGAGAGACATTGTAAACATGTGCCCCACGCAGTGCATCACCTACGATGGTAAAGCGATGAAGATAGACAATGCTGAATGTATCAGGTGTATGCATTGTATTTCAAAACTTCATCATGCACTGAAACCAAGCGGTGAAAGGGGTGCAACAATCTGTATCGGTAATAAGGCACCTATCGTTATAGGAACCATACTCTCCCATGTCATCATCCCATTTATGAAGATGGAGGCACCTTTTAATGAACTTAAGGAATTGGCCCGTAAGATGTGGGACTGGTGGGATGAAAATTCAAAACCCAGGGAAAGGATAGGAGAGGTTATAGAGTTTAAGGGCATGAGGTCTTTCCTCGAGGCCATTGATGTGCCTCCTATGCCGTATCATGTTAAAGAGCCGAGAAGAGACCCCTTCTGGTTCTTCAAGGAAGAGGATATAGAAGTACTTAAGAAGAAAGAGGAAGAGGAAAAGAAGACTGGAAAATTTAAATTTTAAAGGAGGTATAAAATGGGATTCTATGGTGACAGGAAACTAACTGAAGAGGAATGTAAGAAACTCAGAGAGACAGATATAGGGCCACCCCACTATAAACATTTTTTGCCGCCGGTAATCCAGAAAAATTATGGCAAATGGAAGGACCATGAGATCCTGAACCCCGGCCTGATGGTTCATATAGCAGAAAGCGGTGATAAGGTATGGAGTGTGAGAGTGGCAACGCCAAGGATTATAGCCACTGATACAATCCGTGAAGTGTGTGATATAGCAGATAAGTATTGTGGTGGGCATCTCCGCTGGACATCAAGGAATAATATAGAGTTCCTCGTATCAGAGGAGAAAAATGTTGAGCCCATTCAGGAAGAGCTTAAGAAACGCGGCTTCTTGATGGGTGGCATCGGCTACAGGATAAGCAACATGGTTCATACCCAGGGCTGGGTTCATTGCCATGGTGCTGCAACAGATGCTTCCGGCATAGTTAAATCTGTTATGGATGAGCTTGCTGATTATTTCACCACAAAGGAACTCCCTAATAAGCTGAGACTCGCCCTCGCATGCTGCCCCAATATGTGCGGCGCCGTCCACTGTTCAGACATAGCGGTAGTTGCGATTCACACAAAGGTGCCCCCGGTTGATGCTGAGAGATTGCGTAAGGTTTGTGAGATACCTACAGTCATCGCATCCTGCCCGACAAGGGCGATAAGCCCTGATCCTGCCACAAAAAGCGTCAAGATCAATGCTGAAAAATGCATGTACTGCGGAAACTGTTTCACCGTCTGCCCGGCCATTGACATCAAAGACCCTTACAGAGATGGTCTTGCGATAGTTATCGGTGGTAAGGTAACAAGCCAGAGAACTAATCCAAAGTTCTCAAGGCTTGCTATTCCTTATATTTCAAATGAGCCGCCGAGATGGCCGAAGGTTGTTGGAGCAGTAAAGCACATCGTTGAGCTCTATGCAAAGCATGCAAGAAAATATGAGAGAGTTGGCGAGTGGATAGACAGGATCGGCTGGGAGAAATTCTTCCAACTCAGCGGAATCGAGTTTACATATCAGTGCATCGATGATTTCACCTTCATGAGGGAGACTCTGAGGAATACGCCAACATTTAAGTGGATTTCGTGATAAAATATGATAAAGGTTAAGGTTGAAAAATATTTTTCAACCTTAACCTTTATCTCAGAAAGAGGTGATACTTTTATGGAGAAGGAAGAGTTAAAAGACAAGATTTTTGCTTTCTGTGAAAGGTTTAAAGGAAAGAAAAAACTGAAAGAGAGGGATGTGATTAAAGGTGTCTCCGAAGAGACAGGGACTCCTCCAGATGATGTTAAGAAGGCGCTTAGAGAAATGATTGATGTGGGAAGGTTAATGTATTCTTATGCCGGCGGGGCTAGCTCTGTGGAAATACCGAGCGAGGAATATCTTAGAGAAAAAGGTCTTATAAAATAAATCCCCAATGAGTCATTAAGTCATTAAGATTATTCAGGAATCAGTAAAGTCAGCTATTTAAACCCAGCGTAATTGATAATGTTATAATAGATTTTGCTTGATGACTTAATGACTCAACTTAACCATTTAATTCCGAGAATTGTCATAGCCGGTCTTAGAGGCGGGTCTGGCAAGACTATTGTTAGCCTTGGTCTAATAGCATCTTTCAAGCGTGGAAACCTTACAATTGTTCCTTTCAAAAAAGGGCCTGACTATATTGACGCGGGATGGTTATCATATGCAGCAGGCAAACCATGTTACAATCTTGATCCTTTTTTAACCGGAAAGGATAAGATTTTATCCTCTTTCCGGAAGCATGCATTAGGTGCCCATTGCGCTTTAATAGAAGGAAATAGAGGACTTTTTGATGGCATGGATTCTGATGGTACCTATAGCACTGCTGAACTTGCAAAGTTATTAAAAGCCCCAGTCGTATTGATTATTGATTGCACAAAGATGACAAGAACGGCTGCCATTATTGCTACTGGTATTCATAGGTTCGATCCTCGTCTCGAAATAAAGGGTGTGATCCTCAATCAGATAGCTAACAAACGCCATGAAAAAGTAATAAGAGAATCTTTTGAAAAATATTGCAAGCTTCCCGTTCTGGGTGCCCTTCCAAAAATATCGGAAGAGTTTTTCCCTGAAAGACATATGGGTTTAACACCCTACCATGAACACAGAAAGGTCGAAAATTCGATTTCAGCTATTGAGGAGATAGCGGGGAAATATCTGAATTTAGAGAAAATCTGGAAGATTGTGAATGAAGCACCACCACTTGAATTTTTGAATGAGACCCACAAGGATTGGAGGATTCAAGTGGCCAAGAGGTCAAGTAAACTTGAATCCTTGAACCCTCGAATCCTTGAACCCTTTTCTGAAAGGGTTAGACCTGTGATCGGCGTTATAAAAGATTCTGCCTTCCAGTTTTATTATCCTGAAAACTTTGAAGAACTCCAGAAAAGAGGAGTGGAGCTGAAAGAAATAAGTGCCCTTAAAGCAAAAAGACTTCCTCAAATAGATGCCCTCTATATTGGCGGAGGTTTTCCCGAAACCCATGCCATAGCCCTTTCCGACAATATTGAGTTTCTCAACAATTTAAAAGAGGCGGTTGAAAAGGGACTACCTGTTTATGCCGAATGTGGAGGGCTGATGTTTCTGGGTGAATCTCTTGTCCTTCATAGCAGGACATATCCAATGGCAGGTGTCTTCCCTCTAAAATTCTGCCTTGAGAAAAAGCCGCAGGCTCATGGATACACGATATTTGAGGTAGAAAGGACTAATCCTTATTATTCAGTTGGTACGGTCTTGAAAGGACATGAGTTTCATTATTCGAGAGTTTTAAATTCAGATGTTGCTTCGAGAATCGGGACAGGTGATGATTTCTATTTTGCCTTTAAAATGAAACGAGGACTGGGCATATTCGAGAAAATGGATGGACTCTGCTATAAAAGTGTTCTTGCTACCTATACTCATCTACATTCACTTGGAGCAGAGGAATGGGCAGATGGACTCGTTAATATGGCGAAGTCTTATAAGCTGAATGAATCACCAATGATCAGAGTAGATTTAGATTAAGGTTAAGGCTAAGAGTTAAGGAAGTTCTAAATCTTCATCTTAACCTCAACCTTAATCTTAACCTTGACCTTCAGAGATTCAGGATTTGTTTGGGATTTGGATATTAGGATTTAGAATTTGAGGTTCAAATTGATCATATGAGAATGCAAAGAGGACGTAGAAGAGAGGCAAGATGTCCTTTCTGTGATCGACCTATCGATGTACCTCATGAGGTGAAAACGGAATCGGGTAATTACATCCTGGGTGGGAAATGCGAGTGCACTGCCATCTATGTCTTCGACCGCAGCGGACATAGTTTGGGAGAGGCCTTCGTCGACGTCCTTAATTACGCCTGTGAAGGTAAGTGCGATAATCCCTGGGATTTGATACCGGGAGAAGATTATGAAGAGATTCTTTTGCGGTACGAACTCAATCATACCTTTTCAGAAAGCAGCAGGCGTGCCCGGGAGAATATGATTTTTATTTTGCTGAAGAAAGGCAAATAAACAATTATCATCTATCGATAAATTTTTTTTATTTGACAGAGAAACTTCTGTGTATTAATTTTTATATCCTGATTTAATATTCGATTTTCTCAAATTAAAGCTGTAATTTGATGTTGCAATAACAGAGCCGGGATATGCTATAATTATCGAAAAATTTGGGTTGATGGGAGTCTTCTTCTATCAAAAAGCAAAATCCGACTATACAAAGGAGGTAGACAGATGCCGTATCTCGAGTTTGAGGGGAAACAATATGAGGTTGATGAGGAGGGATATCTTCAGGACTGGGAGGCATGGCAGGAAGGGATGGCACAGGTGATGGCCGCACAGGATGGGCTTACCCTCGGCAATGAACACTGGGAAATAATCAAATTCCTCAGGGGGTACTTTGAAAAATTCCAGATTGCTCCGATGATCAAGATCCTTGTTAAGGAGATAGGAAAGGCCTTCGGGCCGGAGAAGGGCAATACAAAGTATTTATATGAGCTTTTTCCGGGAGGGCCTGCAAAGCAAGCCTGTAGATATGCTGGTCTCCCAAAACCAACAGGCTGCGTATAATAAAGAATAGGTGGGAAGTAAAATATAAAATAAAAAAAGTTTACTTCCCACCCCCTGTTTTTTTCTAAATTTTAGAATTTAGTTTCTATAATAAATTAAGTTTTAAGTTGACAAAATAGGTGCAATTGTTTACCATAATCGTCGCCTTCAAGATATTTTGAAATCGCGTTCTATGTAGAGGTAGTATTTTCAACCAGCTAAATATATGAAAGATTTGAAGACCCCTGAAGCGGACATAAGGTTCAAGAATCTCCTCTTAGAAAAAAGATCTATTCTTTTAAAAAAATGGTTTCAGCTTATACTCGAAACCTATCCCGCAGATACAATGAGATTTCTGAAAGACCAAAAAAACAAGTTCTCCAATCCGGTCGGACATACAATCCGGAAAGGAATTGAGGGCATCTTCGAAGAGCTCACCAATGAAATGGATTCTGAAAGGGTTTCCACCTTCCTTGACAACATTATCAGAATCAGGGCTATTCAGGATTTTTCTCCCTCCCGGGCAATATCTTTCGTCTTCCTTCTAAAAAAAGTAATCAGAGAGGAACTGGAAAGTGAGATTTTAGAAAATAAACTCTCCGATGAATTATTGAAATTCGAATCCAAGATAGATGATCTGGCCCTTCTTTCCTTTGATATTTATATGAAGTGCAGGGAGAGGATTTATGAACTCAAGGCAAATGAATTGAAAAATATGTACTATAGGCTTTTGCAAAAAGCAAATTTGATATATGAGATTCAGGAAGAGAAACAGGAAGAGAAATCAGATTCCAAAGACAGTAACATCGTAAACTTAAAATAAAAGGGGTAATAAAATGGGACTCTTATTTTCCTTTTTCACAGTTATAGCACTTGTTCTGATCGCCTTCATAGGTATTAAGGCCACAAATTTGCAGTTTTTCTTCGGAGTTATCATACCCTATGCAGCCTTTTTCACATTCATTCTTGGAGTCATTTATCGAGTTGTGAGATGGGGACGTGCGCCTGTCCCATTCCGTATTCCCACAACCGCAGGACAACAGAAAACTCTCCCGTGGA
Source organism: Nitrospirota bacterium (assembly GCA_040753575.1). Classification (GTDB taxonomy): domain Bacteria; phylum Nitrospirota; class Thermodesulfovibrionia; order Thermodesulfovibrionales; family SM23-35; genus JBFMEC01. The sequence continues at coordinate 50,491 of JBFMEC010000001.1, forward strand.
TAAAGTATAGTAAACTTGATAATCCTTTCACTACTCTTGATGTTATAGGAAGAATGGCCCTTGAGGTTCTTCTTTTTCGTTCTCTCTTCAGGAACACAAGACTCGAATTGAAAACTGGCCCAAAGCTTGCGTATGAATGGGAAAAGTGGCTCTGGCTGGGTGGGTTGGCTTTTCATTATTCTTTTCTTATCATTGCTCTCCGGCATCTCAGATTGTTTACCCAGCCTGTACCTTACTTTGTGGATCTCCTGGAAAGACTCGATGCCTTTTTCCAGGTGGGCGTGCCATTGTTGTACTTAACTGATATTTTCTTCCTGGCGGCTGTGACCTATCTTTTTCTTAGAAGGGTTGTTATCCCTCAAATGCGATACATCTCCCTTGCAGCTGATTACTTTCCCCTCTTTCTGATATTTAGCATAGGTCTTTCCGGCGTACTCATGCGGTATTTCATCAAAGTGGACGTTGTGGGTGTGAAGCAGTTGATCATGGGCTTGATCAGTTTCAATCCCATTGTTCCCGAGGGAATCGGGGTCATCTTCTTCATTCATTTATTTCTCGTCAGCACCCTCCTGGCATATTTTCCCATGAGCAAACTTACGCATATGGCCGGAATCTTTATGAGTCCTACCAGAAATCTTGCAAATAACAATCGTGCAAAAAGGCATGTCAATCCATGGAATTACCCTGTCAAGGTTCACACATATGAGGAGTATGAAGAAGAATTTAGAGATAAAATGAAGGAAGGTGGAATACCTGTAGAAAAGGAGTAAAATATGGCAGAGAAACCAAAGGTTCCGAAAGGGACTCCTTATCCAGATGAACTCTCGAGGATAGATTACAAACCTCCAAAAACAGAGTGGATGGATACATCTGTTGAAATCAAGCCGAATATATATTGCATGGCTTCGAAAGGAAGGGACCTTAAAGCTGTAGATTTCCCGAACCCGAGGACATGGTCACCAAGAGATGAGGACTGGAAGCTCCCTGAAAACTGGAAAGAGATAATCTTAGAAGGAATAGCGGAGCGGCTTGGAAAGTACCGATCTTTTCGGCTCTTTATGGATATCTGTGTAAGATGTGGTGCCTGCGCTGATAAATGCCACTTCTTCATAGGCGGAGGAGATCCGAAGAATATGCCTGTTCTCAGGGCAGAACTTCTCAGGTCAATATATAGAAAGTATTTTACAGCGTCGGGAAAGGCACTTGGAAAACTTGCTGGAGCAAGAGAACTTACATATGATGTGTTGAAGGAGTTATGGTACTATGCCTACCAGTGTACCGAATGTCGCCGCTGCTCGCTTTTCTGCCCTTATGGTATTGATACGGCTGAAATCACGATAATGGCGAGAGAACTCCTTAATCTGTTGGGTCTAAATATCGACTGGATAGCCGGGCCTGTTGCGAAATGTTTCAGGACGGGAAATCATCTTGGCCTTTTACCCCATACACTCGCAGATACGTTTGAAATGTTCAAAAACGATATAAATAATATAACAGGTATCAAAGTAGAGCCCACCTTTAACAGGAAAGGTGCAGAGATTCTTTTTGCTGTGCCTTCTGGTGATTTCTTTGCTGACCCTGGTACTTTCACTACTATGGGCGAGCTCATGCTTTTCCATGAACTTGGTCTCGATTACACCTGGAGCACCTATGCCTCCGAGGCAGGAAACTTTGGGTTTTTCACATCCAATGAGATGGCAAAAAGGCTTAACGCCAAGATATACGCTGAAGCTAAGAGGTTAGGTGTGAAATGGATTCTCGGAGGAGAATGTGGCCATATGTGGAGGGTCCTCCATCAATACATGGATACATGGAACGGCCCTGCTGATTTCCTTGAAGAACCGGTCTCCCCTTTTACAGGCACAAAATTCGAGACTGCGAAATCCACTAAGATGGTCCATATCTGTGAATTTACCGCTGATTTAATCAAGCATGGTAAACTTAAGTTGGATCCGAGCAGAAACAATCACCTGAAGGTAACCTTCCATGATTCCTGTAACACCTCAAGGGGCATGGGAATCTTTGAAGAGCCGAGATATATCATCAAAAATGTGTGCAATCATTTCTATGAAATGCCTGAGAATACCATCAGGGAGCAGACCTTCTGCTGCGGAAGCGGATCTGGTTTAAATGCATCTGAAAATATGGAATTGAGGCTCAGGGGAGGCTTACCCAGGGCAAATGCGGTAAGGCATGTTCACGAAAAGTACGGAGTTAATATGTTGGCCTGCATCTGTGCGATTGATAGGGCTGCCCTTGTTACCTCGATGGATTATTGGGTTCCCGGTGTACGTGTCACAGGCGTCCATGAGATGGTTGCGAATGCCCTTATCATGAAAGGTGAAAAGGAAAGGACGACTGATATGCGCGGGGATCCCCTTCCAGGGAAAGGAGGTAGTTAATATGTACGATGGTGGAAAGATCCTTATCGGACTCATCATCTTTGCGGGACTGGTAACATTTCCATTATGGAATAACATAGGGAAGGCTACCGTTAAACCAGATCCAAAAATTGACACCCCTGAAATCCAGAAGATGGCAGTGAAAAAATGTGTCGAGCCGAAGGCAGTAATGAAAACTGTGCATATGAAAATGTTGAACGATTGGAGAGATGCGGTTGTCCGGGAAGCGAACAGGGTTTATATAGCGGATGATGGAAAACAGTACGCCATGAGTCTTCAGAATACATGCATGAAGTGTCATTCAAATAAATCGAAGTTTTGTGATGAATGTCATAACTATGCAGCGGTATCGCCTTACTGCTGGGATTGTCATATTAAGCCGAAGGAGAAAGAGACATGATCAATAGAAGACAATTCTTGAAGATAGCCGGGATCTCCAGTATTGCTGGACTTGGTGGTATCTCTGTCAGTAATGTACTCAAGAGAAACTGGCTGGAAGCCTCACAGGTCGAACCAGATCCGAAGGCCATAGTAGGAAAGAGATGGGGCATGGTTGTGGATATGAGGAGGTTCAATACTGAAGAAGATTATAGAGTGGTCATGGATGCCTGCCACCGTGTTCATAATGTTCCTGATATTGGAAATCCAAAGCAGGAGATCAAATGGATATGGAAAGAGACATACGAGCATGCGTTCCCGAGCCAGGAATTTGAAAATCCTTATATCGAGGAGCGTCTCAAAGAGAAACCCTTTATAGTACTGTGCAACCATTGTGATAACCCACCCTGTGTGAGGGTCTGTCCTACAAAGGCAACCTTCAAAAGGAAAAGTGACGGAATAGTCATGATGGATATGCATCGCTGTATCGGCTGCAGATTCTGTATGGCAGGATGTCCCTTCGGAGCAAGAAGCTTCAACTGGAGAGACCCCCGTCCTTTTATTAAGAAAGAGAATGTGGAATTCCCAACAAGGACAAAGGGTGTCGTTGAGAAGTGTACTTTTTGTTATGAGAGATTAGCCACTGGGCTTATTCCTGCGTGTGTGGATGCATCCAGAGAGGCTGCAAAGAAGGCAGGAAAGGAACCGGGACTGATTTTTGGGGACCTCAAAGACCCGAATTCGGAGATAAGAGAAGTCCTCAGTTCTAATTTCACCATAAGGCGTAAACCGGAGCTCGGAACAATGCCCAGTGTCTTCTATATAATAGGAGGTTAAGGAAAATGCTTGAAAAGGCGCTCAAAGGAAGTCGAAGATACTGGGTATGGATATTCTTTCTTCTTGTTATCATGGGGTTAGGTTTTCTTAATTATCTCCGCCAATTCACTTTTGGCCTTGGAATAACCGGTATGAGCAGAGACGTCTCATGGGGGTTTTATATTTCCCAATTTACCTTCCTTGTTGGTGTCGCTGCCTCGGGAGTGATGGTTGTCTTGCCATATTACCTCCATCACTATAAGGCCTTTGGCAGGATTACCATTTTAGGTGAATTTCTTGCTATTGCCTCCGTTATTATGTGTATGCTTTTCATCTTTGTCGATATGGGACAACCACTCCGTGTGTTGAATGTTATCAAAAACCCGACCCCCAATTCGGTTATGTTCTGGGATATGGTGGTTTTGAGTGGTTACCTGATTCTCAACGTAATAGTTGGCTGGAATGTCTTGAGTGCAGAACGTAAAGGTGTGCCACCACCTTCGTGGGTAAAACCATTCATTTATATCTCAATTGCCTGGGCCCCTTCTATTCACACTGTTACGGCTTTCCTGTATGCCGGGTTACCGGGAAGGCATTTCTGGTTAACGGCTATTATGGCAGCCCGATTCCTGGCATCAGCATTCTCTTCGGGACCGGCGCTTCTAATCATCCTGGCCTTGATTATCAGAAAATATACCAAGTTCGATCCGGGCAAGGAAGCCATCCAATCTCTTGGTAAGATCGTTACCTACTTCATGATAACAAACGTATTCTTCCTGGGTCTTGAATTTTTCACCGCTTTCTATAGCAAGATACCGGGGCACACTGCGTCCTTTGAGTATCTCTATAAAGGGCTGGAGGGGTATGGAAGGCTTGTCCCGCTCATGTGGACTTCCAGCATCCTCGCAGTTGTCTCTCTTATCTTATTAGTCCCGCCCCGATTCAGAAGAAATGAGACTCTTTTGGCAATTGCCTCCATAGCAGTGTTTGCTTCTTTATGGATCGATAAAGGATTCGGATTAATAGTTGGCGGATTTGTGCCAAATCCCTTTGAAAGGGTAACCGAATATTGGCCTACCTTGCCTGAAGTTTCGATTACTCTCGGAGTATGGGCGATGGGTTTCCTGACTCTTACAGTTCTTTACAAGATAGCTGTTTCAGTCAAGGAAGAGACTGCCGGTGGCGTAGAATACGAGCATTAATCGGGATTAAAGATAGTTAGCAATAATAAGGGCTCATTTCCAGATGAGCCCTTATTATTGCTATGGTGTAGATTCTTCTCTTACATTATAGGATAACCGGTTACTGTTGCGAGTTTTGGCAATCCCGCAATCTTACAAGCTATGACGGGATCAGGAAACTGTACATATTCACAATCCTTCGGTTGGTGTACGTTCCTGCAAACAGCGCGTACTATCGGGATTGAGCTATACTTTTTGTAATAGTCTCTAATAAACTTCAATATGTCCATCTGTTCTTTTGTAAGGGGACACACTTTGCTTACATCCTCTTTTTCAGCCAAGGCACAGGCAACTTTTTCATTCCAGTCATCAAAATTTACGAGATATCCTTCTTCATCAACAGAGATTTTCATACCTTCATACTCAATTGTGGGCATATATGCACCTCCAAAAAAATTTATAAATTTTAAGGTTACCTTTGTAACCAATCATAGTATCTAAAAAATATCTCCCAAACTTTCAGTAATAAAAATCAAGGTCAAAAGTAGTTTATGTTATCATATCCCGAAGAATAAAGCATTATAAAAAGCTGCTGT
>JBFMEC010000002.1:0-32192 GCA_040753575.1 Nitrospirota bacterium
CTCCAACCATAGTCCTTATAAACTTAGCCCTCTCTGGAGCCTCTATTCCGAAAAGCTTTTCGACCGCGTTGGCATAGCCAATATTATTTGTCATCGAGGCGATGTAATCCATCCTGTCTGTCAAAGGCAGGGCCTGATAATACGTCATGCTCTCACTGAGCTTTTCAATGCCTCTGTGTAGATATCCCACATAAGGAGTAACCTTAACAACTGTCTCGCCGTCTATTTCAAGGACGAGCCTCAGAACGCCATGGGTGGCCGGATGCTGGGGGCCCATGCTTACGTTCAGCTCTCTTGTCTCCAGTACCTTCTCTACTTCTTCCATTCTATTCTTCCCATTCAAACTCTTTATACTGCTTTGCCTTTTCCAGAACCTCAACGAAACCTGGCCATTCCTTTTCAGGTCCCATCTGGGGATAATCTTTCCTTAACGGATAGCCCTCCCAATCTTCCGGCATGAGAATTCTTCTTAAGTCAGGATGACCTTTGAAGGCTATTCCAAACATATCGAAACATTCCCTTTCATGCCAGTTAACACCAACCCACAGGGGCGTTACTGAATCTATTTTCGGATCACTTTCAGGGACCTGTGCCTTCAGACGTATCATATGGCGGTATTTTATAGAATAAAGGTGATATACAACCTCAAACCTTGGCTCTTTTCTCTCGAGATAATCAACTCCACAGAGATCCCTCAGATGCTCAAAGCTCAATTCAGGATCGTCACGAAGATATCTGCAGATATCAACAATCTTGTCTCTCTTCAGAGTGACAGAGACCTGATCTCTGAAACTTGTAATATCTATAACCTCTTCGGGAAACTTTTCCTTTATCCTTTCGGCTATCACCAAAGGTTCCAGCGGCTTAAAGCGTGGCTGCATTCTTACTTCTGTTATCATCGCCAGGGACTCCATCTCGCCTGTTCTCTTCTTATCCTTTCCTGAAGCTTGATCACTCCTTCCATCAGAGCCTCCGGTCTGGGAGGACACCCGGGTACATACACATCAACAGGGAGAAATGAATCACACCCCTGAACCGTGCTGTATGTTCTGAAGATGCCGCCAGAACAGGCACAGCTTCCCATCGCTATCACATATCTCGGTTCAGGAATCTGGTCATAAACCCTTCTTATAACTGGAGCCATCTTTTTTGTTACCGTGCCGGCAACAATAATACAATCTGATTGTCTTGGCGATCCTCTGAATATAATGCCGAACCTGTCAAAGTCATAGTGGGCTGCGCCTGCTGCCATCATCTCTATTGCGCAGCAGGCAAGTCCAAATGTTGTAGGCCAGATTGAGGATAATCTTCCCCAATTGATTACTTTGTCAAGGGTGCTTATGATTACATTGGGAGGTAATATCTTCGTTCCTTCTTCTACGGTTATAAGACCAACTGTTGATGTGTCAATTATCATCTCTGGCTCCTATTTAGCTCTCCCACTGGAAGGCATCTTTTCTCCAGGCATAGATATAGCCGACTAACAGAATAACGATGAAAATAACCATCTCAATAAAGGCGTAAATGCCGATCTTATCAAAGACGACAGCCCAGGGATAAATAAAGACAGCCTCAACGTCGAACACCACAAAAAGCATAGCAATTATATAAAACCTGATCGAAAATCTGTAACGTGGCTCACCGACAGGGGTTACGCCCGATTCATAGGGCATAAGCTTCTCAAAGTAGGGCCTTTTCATTCTGAAAACGGTGCCGATCAATAACGCACCGAGGCCAAAGGCTGTAGCAACTATAATGAATATAAGAACCGGCAAATATTCAGATGGTAAATAAGTTCCGGGCATAAGCGTCTGTATTTATACTCGAAAAGCTCAATCGGTGTCAAGTAAAAATTTATGTGTAAAAAAATTTATACGAAATTAAAACCTCTCTCGGTAAAAACCTTTATACAAGCATCTACTACCTCAGGGTCAAAAAGGGTGCTTTTCCCCTTGAAAATTTCCACCAGAGTCTTTTTTATACCGAGAGGCGGTCTGTGAGGGCGGGGGGAGGTCATGGCCTCGACTGCGTCGGCAACACCCAAAATTCTTGCTTCGAGAAGAATCTTGTCACCAGCAAGGTTTTGGGGATATCCGGAACCGTCCATCCTTTCGTGATGCTGAAGCACAATCTGGGCGACCAACCGATTAAATTCTACCTCTTTCAATATCTCATAACCGACATGCACATGTCTCCTCATGATGTCTAATTCATTCTCGTTTATCTTGCCATGTTTACTAAGAATATCGGCCGGAATAGTTATCTTACCGATGTCATGAAGTAACCCGGCTATGTGAATCGCCTCGATCTGCTTTTCTGAAAGGTTCATCTCCCTGGCAACGGCACAGGCAAGCTGAGTTACACGTCGTTCATGGCCTGCAGTGAAAGGGTCCCATATCTCGATTATCTTGGCTATAGCCTGGATGGTGCCCTCCACGGTTCTTTGTAATTTTTTGAAGCTCTCTCTTAGTGCCTCTTCTGCCCGCCTGCGCTCGGTGATGTCACGGGCAACAACGAAACAAATATCTCTACCCTTCTGGTGGAGTTTGCTCGCAGTCACCCGAACATCTATCAGGGATCTGTCTTTACGCCTCCATAAACGTTCTCCTATGGTAATTGCTCCGGACGTTAATATCTGCTGAATATGAGCATCAATGCTCTCTTTTTCGTGTGCGACGAAATCATATAATGTTAATGTGGTTGCCTCCTCAGCCGGGTAACCAAGTAAATCTAAAAAAGCAGTATTTGCTTCCAATATAAGCTTTGTTTCCGGATCAAACATGTAAATCGCTTCTATTGATTGCTGGATAAGCTTCCGATAGCGTTCTTCGCTTTCACGTAGCGTCTCCTCTACCTGTCTGCGCTCGGTGATGTCCATAAAAGTTACGACTGCTCCAACAAGCTTGCCACCTTCTTTAATAGGGGTGCTGGTGTATTCGACCGGGAAAATAGTATTATCCCTTCTCCAAAAGACTTCGTCTGTTGCATGATGGACAGAGCCCTCTTTATATGCCTTATAGATCAGACACTCTTCTTCTGGATATGGACTCCCATCCGCTTTCGAGTGATGCCAGATTGTGTGACTGTGTAGGCCGATAAGTTCCTCAACTTCATACCCGAGCATCCTCGCCGCAGATGGATTAACAAATGTGTGGTTCCCCTGCAGATCTAACCCAAAAATCCCTTCCCCTGCCGAATTCAAAATCAGCTCGTTTTGACGTCGGAGCCGTTCAAGCTCCTCTGCTCGCTTAGTCTCGGCTTCTGATTTCCTCAATTCGGTAATCCGTTTGCGCATTTCTACCAATTCATTTATGAGTTGCTCTTTTGTCTTTTCTTCATTTTTCACAGTGTGCCTCTTTTACTTTAATAGATAAATTGAGCAATTTACGATATAAAAAATATAGAAGCATTGAGAAAATAGATGCCTTATCTTTTCTATTTTGTATTTAGTTTTAACTTGAATAAAATCAACCCCCTTATTATAAAATATTACAATCACATTATGGAATTAAAGAGATTTGCCTTTTCTTTAACGGGGAAACTTATTTTTACCATAGGCACAATGATGTTCATAGGAAGCACCCTTTTCTGGTATACTTTAATCCGCCATGAGGAGCAGGATTATTTAGAAGATGCGGTCAGGCAAGGTATCTCTTTTGGAGAACTTGTCAAAAGAAGCACTGATTATGGCATGCTGACCTTTCATCAGCCCATGATACAACACACTGTTGGGGATATAGCTCAGACCGAGGGAGTAATTTATGTAAGGATATTTGACAGTATAGGCAGAGTTGCCTATTCTTCAAATAAGAATGATATTGGCACGATTCTGGACAAAAGTGCTACCGCCTGCAAATCCTGCCATCTAGGGCCGGAGGCACCACAAATTAAAGAAATCTGGTCGTTTAAGAAATCTCCTGAAGGATACAGGATTCTGAATACAGTTCTGCCTATTTACAATAAGCCAGCCTGTTATACTTCAGCGTGTCATGCACACTCTAAGGAGCAGAAGGTTCTCGGTCTTGTAGACTCGGCTCTATCACTTGAGTATGTTGACAAGAGAATAAAACAACACAAAATAGCATTAACAACGTATGTTCTCAGTATTCTATTCATATCAGCTGTTGTCCTCTGGATAATCCTGTGGAATATCATATCAAAACCTCTCCGTATCCTCAGAAGAGGTATGAGACGGGTAACTGCGGGTGAGCTTGATTATACCATCAGGATAGATGCAGAGGATGAAATGGGGGAACTCGCAAAGGTTTTTAATACTATGACATCCGAACTTTCAAAGGCAAAGAAAGAGCTTCTCGATTGGGGGCAAACGCTTGAGAAAAAGGTCGAGGAAAAGACTAAAGAAATCCGGAAGGCCCAGGCGCAGCTTATACATTCTGCAAAACTTGCATCTCTCGGTAGAATGGCTGCTGGCGTGGCCCATGAGATAAACAGCCCTCTCACAGGAATAGTCACCTTTGGTCATCTTCTCAGAAATAGATTTCCTGAGGGAAGTCAGGAGAGGGAAGATATTGAGGTTATTATTGAACAGGCAAACAGATGTTCAAGCATCATTAATGGACTTCTCGGTTTTGCAAGAGCTACTACAGGAGAAAAAGGCACCGTGAACATCAATGACGTACTGAAGAGTTCTTTAAATATGATAAGGCACAAGGCAGATTTCTTCAATATCAACATTATAATAGATCTTGATGAATCTCTCCCACCTGTAAAGGCAGATCCGTCTCAGCTTCAGCAGGTTTTCTTAAATATGATTATCAATGCGGCAGATGCGATGGATGGAAAGGGTACACTTACCGTCTGCACCCGAAAAGTTAATAAAGATGAAAATGCCTTTGCAGAGGCTGAGTTTACAGATACAGGTCATGGAATAACTGAGGAAAACATGGCAAAACTCTTTGAACCTTTTTTTACTACAAAACCAACCGGGAAAGGGACAGGGCTTGGTCTTGCTGTAAGCCATGGAATTATTCAGGAACATGGAGGCAAGATACTTGTAAAAAGCAAGGTAGGAGAGGGAACGAGCTTTTTTGTGAGATTACCATTTTATGAAGATTATGAGGTAAGACATGAGTAAAGGCAAGATCCTTGTCGTAGATGATGAAGATATTGTGTTGATAAGCTGTGAACGAACACTAACCCCTGCGGGTTATGAGGTAAGGATGGCTAAAAGTGGAATAGATGGCCTGAAGATGATGGAAAATGATGGATTTAACCTTGCCCTGATAGACATCAAGATGCCTGATATGGATGGCATAGAGGTTCTCAGGCAAATCAAAAAGAAATGGCCTGATACGGAAGTTATAATAATAACGGGATATAGTACCCTTGCTACCGCTATAACTTCTATAAAGCTTGGTGCATATGACTATATTGAAAAGCCCTTTACACCTGATGTTCTCCTGTCATCAGTTGAAAAAGTCCTTGGCCAGAAAGAATAAGGAGAAAGATAAACATACCAGTGAATAAAAGACAGAATTTATATTGACCGGACTCAGAATTCTGCGATATGGAACAATCTAAAAAATAGAGGCATATTTATGGGGAAAAAGGGGAGGATATTAGTATTAGATGACGACCCTATTGTAACCATAAGCTGTAAAAGGATACTCGGGGCTGAGGGCTATAACATCATGACGGTTGACAGGGGAAGAGAGGCAATAAAGAAAATCGATAGCGAGGAATTTGATCTTTTGATTTCGGACATAAGGCTGCCAGACATTGATGGATTAACAGTAGTAAAAGAATCCAGGATTATTCAACCAAAGTTAGATGTGGTCATTATTACAGGCTATCCTAATTTAGAGGATGCTAAAGAATCCGTCAGACTCGGGGTATTTGAGTATGTAGAAAAGCCATTCACGCCCGATTTTATGATAAATGTAGCAAGGAAGGTCTTTGTTAAGAGAGGCTGGATACTAAGGCAGTCATTTATCGATGAGTTTAGAAACTATGTAGTCCCTTTAAGATTAAAAGATGAAGAAAACCCTATCATATTCTATAAAGAAGGCACATGGGTTAGGCCCATCATGGAGGGTCTCTGGGAGGCTGGTTGTGATGTTAGATATTGGCTTCTTACTACTGAACTTCTCTATATAGAACTCCCGGAAAGATTAACCTATCTTGTAGCTGGGGAACCCTTTGCCAAGGTGACGACCAGCAAAGGTGAGACACATGAATTGATAGCCCCGATGACAGGTGTTATTAAAGAGATTAACCATCAAGTAAATGAGAACATGAGTGACCTCATCCGCGACAAGCTGAGGAGAGGCTGGCTCCTATGGCTGGCACGTATTCAACCACCGCCCTCAACTTAGGAGTTAATGGTAGGCGAGCATAATGTTTAAAATTTTAAAGAAGAGAGAATTATCAGATGTGGTAACCTTATTTGAGATTGATGCAAAAGATATTGCGAGGAAGGCACAGCCGGGCAATTTTTTTGTCCTCAGGATTCATGAGCAAGGAGAGAGGATACCTTTAACTATTGCTGATTTTGATAAGGAGAGAGGAACCTTGACAACCGTCTTTCAGAAGGTTGGCAAGACAACCTATCATTTAGGGACATTAAAGGAAGGTGATTTTATATTAGATGTCATTGGTCCACTAGGCATACCTTCTCATATAGAAAATCTTGGAAAGGTTATCTGCGTAGGTGGCGGTGTTGGAATTGCACCGATCTACCCAATAACAAGGGCTCTTAAAGAGGTGGGCAATTATATAATCTCGATCATAGGAGCAAGGACCCAAAATCTTCTTTTCTGGGAAGATAAGATGCGTAAGATATCGGACGAATTAATAATTACAACTGATGACGGCTCCTATGGCAGAAAGGCGGTTGTCACCATCCCCCTGGATGAACTCTTACAGCAGGAGAAAGATGTTAAATTGGTCGTTGCTATCGGCCCGACTATCATGATGAAATTTGTCTGTAAGACGACCGAAAAATATAATGTGAAGACGATAGTTAGCTTAAACTCTATCATGGTCGATGCAACCGGAATATGCGGCGCCTGCAGGATAGAAGTTGGAGGAGAGACAAAATTTGCCTGTGTGGACGGTCCCGAATTTGATGGTCACAAGGTTGCTTTTGATTTACTTATGGCAAGGCAGAGGATGTATTTAGATGAGGAAAAGATAGCCATGGATAGATACATAGATATAAAGAAATGATAGAGGTTAAATAAGGTGGAAGTCGAGAAGAAAGAAGAGAAAAAACCAAAACGTAGAGTAAAAATGAAGGAACAGGACCCCCGTGAGAGGGCCAGAAATTTTATGGAAGTTCCTTATGGATACTCCCCTGAAGAGGCAGTCGAAGAGGCATCGAGATGTTTAAACTGCAAAAGGCCTACCTGTGTGGCCTATTGTCCTGTTGAAGTAGAAATCCCTGAATTTTTAAGATTGATTAAAGAGGGAAAGTTCCTGGAAGCCGCTTATAAAGTTAAAGAGAAGAATGCCCTGCCGGCTGTTTGTGGACGGGTATGCCCCCAGGAGATTCAATGTGAATCAGGATGCATATTGGGTAAAAAGGCAGAACCTGTAGGAATAGGTAACCTGGAAAGATTCGTCGCTGATTATGAAGCAGCAATGGGTGAGATAAAAATTCCCGAGAAACCAAAGTCTACAGGTAGAAAGGTTGCTGTCATAGGATCCGGGCCCGGTGGTTTGACCTGTGCAGCAGACCTGATAAAATCAGGGCATGAGGTCACTATGTTTGAGGCATTACACAAACCGGGTGGTGTCTTAATCTATGGCATACCTGAGTTCAGACTTCCAAAGGTAATTGTAGAAAGAGAAGTTGAATATATAAAGAAACTTGGAGTCGGACTCGTTCTTAACGCCGTGATCGGTAAACTTTTTACTGTTGACGAATTGCTAAATAATCATGGCTATGATGCCTGCTTTATTTGCATAGGGGCAGGACTCCCTATGTTCATGGGAATACCAGGGGAGAATTTGAATGGCATTTATTCAGCAAATGAATTTTTAACAAGGGCAAATCTGATGAAGGCATATCTCTTCCCTGAGTATGATACACCGATAAAAAGAGGCAAAAAGGTTGCTGTCTTTGGTGGCGGAAATGTTGCTGTGGATACCGCAAGAGTAGCCTTAAGACTCGGTGCGGAAAAGGTCTATCTTATCTATAGACGGTCAGAGGCTGAAATGCCGGCGAGAAAGGCTGAAGTCCATCATGCCCATGAGGAGGGGATTGAATTTGTGCTCTTAACAAATCCTACAAGATTTATTGAAGATGGTAAAGGAAATGTCTGTGGGATCGAATGTATAAAAATGGAACTGGGAGAGCCCGATGAATCAGGCAGGAGAAGTCCTATCCCCATAAAGGGTAGTGAATTCCAGATTGAAATAGACATAGGAATCCCTGCGCTCGGGACAAGGGCAAACCCGCTTCTAACTAAGACCATGCCAGACTTAGCATTGAATAAGAGAGGTTACATTATAGCCGAGGAAGCGACAGGCATGACCTCAAAACCAGGTGTCTTCGCTGGAGGAGACATAGTTACAGGTGCTGCAACTGTTATCCTGGCTATGGGTGCTGGGAGAAAGGCAGCAAAGGCGATTAATGAATGTTTTAAATGGAAGTACTGGGACTTTAAGAGTTAAAAGATTGAACATTTTTAAGTTTATTTTATAGAATAAATCAATAGAAATTAAATTAGTGTAATATTATAAAATCTTAACCTTTAATTAATAACTTACTAAATAAGGAGGAGGTATTGATGGCAGACGATATTAAAATCCTGGTCGTAGATGATGAGCCCGCTGCAGTGAAAAACGCCGAGAGGGCACTTAAAGCCATGGGTTACAGCGTAGAAGGTGCTCTGAGCGGAAAAGAAGCAACTATTAAGATGGAACAAAGTAACTACAACCTCGTCCTCACTGATCTTAAAATGCCTGAGATGGACGGTCTTGCCCTTACAAGGTGGATAAAAAAGTCCAGACCAGATACAGGTATAGTAATAACAGCGGATTACCCATCACAGGATACAATAAAAGAAGCCCTTAAACTCGGCGCAATTGACTATGTTCCGAAGCCCTTTACTCCAGCAGTGCTCGGAGATGTAACACGGAGGGCATTAATAAAGGGAAAGGTTTATGTAGAGGAAAAAACCGGAGAAGAATTCACCTCTTCAATGCTTGATGGATTAAACAGGACTATCAAGGAATACAAGAACAAGCCTGGTAGCTCAATACCAGCACTTCAGCACGCTCAGGAAATAATAGGATATCTTCCCCCTGAGATCCAGAAAAAAATCTCGAGAGGCTTGAATATCCCAGCAGCCGAGATCTATAGTATTGTCTCCTTTTATGCTTTCTTTACCATGAAGCCAAGGGGTAAACATACCATCAGGGTATGCCTCGGAACTGCATGCTTTGTAAAGGGAATTGAGACAGCGTTGAACAGGATTAAGGACGTATTAAAGATAGGAGTTGGTGAGACGACAGGGGATAGGATATTTACCCTGGAGACTGTACGCTGTATCGGTTGTTGTGGTCTCGCACCTTGTATGATGATAGACCAAGATGCACACGGTTTATTAACCGCAAAGAAGGCAATGGCTGCTCTTAACAAATATGCACCTGTAGGCATAGAAGAAGCACCCGCAGAAGAAGAAAAAGAAGAAGAAGTTATAGAGGGAAAGGAGGAGTAAGATGGAGAGAGATGGCGGTTACAGGGCAAAGGTTACAGTCCATATGGGGACATGTGGAATAGCAGCAGGGGCTCGAGCTGTCATGACGGCCCTGATGGAGGAAGTTGCAAAGGCCGGGGCCGAAGATGTTATTGTTACGACTTCAGGCTGCGCCGGGCGTTGTTCCCGTGAACCTATGGTTACTTTAGAGATAATCAATCAGCCGCCTGTCAAATATTGTGACCTTAATGCTGAGAAGATCGGAGAGATTTTTAAAGAGCATATCATGGGTGGAAATCCTGTAGAGAAATATATATTGCCAGTGAGAATAACAATAGATGAGCTTCAGAGGATTAAAGAAAAACATAAGGCCACCTTCACTTTAAGAGAAGGCGGTCACAGGGCAAAGGTTACAGTCCATATGGGGACATGTGGAATAGCAGCAGGGGCACGGGCTGTCATGACGGCCCTGATGGAGGAAATTGCAAGGGCCGGGGCAGAAGATGTTATTGTGACCACATCAGGCTGTGCCGGTCTTTGTGCCCGTGAACCTATGGCCACTGTAGAGATAATCAATCAGCCCCCTATTAAATATATAGATCTGAACGATGAAAAGATCAGAGAGATATTTAAAGAACATATCTTGGGTGGTAATGTTGTTGAGAAATATGCCCTAAGTGTTGGCTATGAGACAACATACTGAAGGAGGATAGGATGGCAAGATTTCGCGCAAATTTGATGCTATGTGCAGGAACTGGCTGTGTTGCCAGTGGGAGCTTAAAGGTAAGGGATGCCCTCAAGGAGGATATTAAAAAGAGAGGTCTTGAGGAAGAGGTAAGGGTAATCATGACAGGCTGCAATGGATATTGTGCACTGGGACCTGTCATGACTGTATATCCAGATCAAATCTTTTATCAGACATTAACTGTCGAAGAGGTACCTAAGTTAGTCGAAGAACATTTTGTGAAGGGCAGACCTTACCAGAAGTTGATGTTCGTAGAACCCGAGAAGAAATTGCCTATCCCTGTCATGATGGATATCTCTTTCTTTAAACATCAGGTGCTCCGTGTTTTAAGAAATAAGGGAATGATAGACCCTGAAAGTCTCGATGAATATATTTCGAGGGATGGCTATCAGGCTGCAGCAAAAGTACTCACAGAGATGACGCCGGAAGAGATAATAAAGGTCGTAAAGGATTCTGGAGTAAGGGGCCGTGGTGGTGCAGGCTTTCCAACAGGTCTAAAATGGGAATTTGCCTCAAAGGTTCAGTCTGATGTGAAATTCATGCTGTGCAATGGCGACGAAGGAGACCCTGGTGCATTCATGGACAGGTCTGTTATGGAGGCTGATCCACACTCTGTGATTGAAGGAATGATTATAGGGGCTAAGGCAATAGGGGCGCATCATGGTTACATCTATGTCAGGGCTGAGTATCCCCTGGCAGTGCATCGACTCCAGTTAGCAATAGAGCGGTGCTATGAGGCAGGCCTCCTCGGGAAGAACATCCTCGATAGCGGCTTTGATTTTGACCTTGAGATATATCAGGGTGCTGGTGCATTCGTATGTGGTGAGGAGACAGCCCTCATGCGTTCTATAGAGGGAAAACGCGGCATGCCAAGGCCAAGGCCACCATTCCCTGCTCATAAAGGGCTCTGGGACAAACCCTCAGTGCTGAATAACGTTGAAACCCTGGCACAGATATCACCTATAATCCTGAATGGTGCTGATTGGTACAGGAGCCTTGGAACTGAAAAGAGCCCGGGGACAAAGGTCTTTGCACTTACAGGTGCTGTAAACAATATAGGACTTATTGAGGTGCCAATGGGTATCCCGCTCAGGACAATTATCTATGACATAGGCGGAGGTATGAAGAGGGGAAGGAAGTTCAAGGCTGTTCAAGTAGGAGGGCCATCAGGTGGCTGCATCCCAGAGGATCTCCTCGATCTGCCTGTCACTTATGAAGACATCGTCAAGAGCGGCGCCATAATGGGTTCTGGTGGCATGGTTGTAATGGATAATAATAACTGTATGGTAAGTATAGCAAAGTTTTTCCTCGAGTTTACTGCAGATGAATCCTGTGGCAAATGTGTACCATGCAGAGTAGGAACAAGGATATTGTTAGATATGCTTACTGATATTACAGAAGGTCGCGGTAAAGAGGGTGATATCGAGACACTTGATGACCTCGCACGTGATATTATTTCTTCATCCCTCTGCGGCCTCGGTATGACGGCACCTAATCCGGTACTTACCACAATAAGATATTTCAGGAATGAGTATGAGGCGCATATAAGGGATCAGTGGTGCTATACAGGTATCTGTCGTGACCTTGCAACATTTTATATCCTTGAAAAAATCTGCAAAGGTTGCGGCGCCTGTCTGAGGGCATGTCCTTCTAAGGCCATTGTTGGTGAGAAGAAAAAGCCTCATAGGATTATACAGGAAATCTGCTTACATTGCAGGAGCTGTTATGATGCCTGCAAATTCAAGTCGATAAAGATACTACCTGGTCCTGCCCGTAAGTACAGCGAGACCGAACTTAAGGAATTTGTCGAGACAATGTTAGAGGGCTGGGCAGGGATGCCCCAGAAGAAAGTAGAGGAGGTAGTAAAATGATAGAGTTAACAATAGATGGCAAAACAATCAAGACAGAAAAAGGAAGTACCATTCTTGAGGCTGCACTGAAAAATGGTATATATATACCCAATTTCTGTTATGACAAGAGACTTAAACCCTATGGTTCTTGTAGAATGTGTTTGGTCGAAGTTGAGGGACAGCCGAGGCTCTTTGCCTCATGCTCAAGCCCGGCTGAAAACGGAATGGTGGTAAAAACAGACACCCCAAAGCTCAGAAAGCTTCGTGAAACTGTCTTAGAACTTTTGTTAGTCCATCATTCGCTTGATTGCCCTATCTGTGACAAGGCAGGTGAATGCGACCTGCAGGACCTCGCATATAAGTATGGCAAGTCTGAAGGGCGATTTATAAGACACAGGAAAGATACCCCATCTGATATAAGAGGACCTTTAATAGAGCTAAATTCCAATCGGTGTATCCTATGTGGTAAATGCGTCAGGATCTGCGATGAACATCAAAACAGAACTGCCCTGGGATTTATAGGGAGGGGCTTCCCAACAGTGGTTCAGCCTGCATTTGGTGAGATACTCGATTGCGATTATTGTGGCCAATGCGTAGATATATGTCCTGTAGGTGCACTCCTGAGCAAAACTCGTAGATTTGAGGCTCGTCCGTTTCTCCTTGAGGAAAAGGAGACTACATGTTCATTCTGCGGCGTTGGTTGCACCCTTACATTAGGTATAAGAGACGGGAGAATACTCAGGTCTAAAGGCCGGGAAGGAGTAGGGATAACGGATGGAAATCTTTGCGGCAGGGGCAGATTTGGCTTTGATTATATTTATAGCGAAAACCGCCTGACGGCACCGATGGTGAGAAAAGATGGTGAACTGGTGTACGTATCATGGGAAGAGGCACTGAATTATGTAATCGATGGCCTTAAATCCGTTGAAAAACAACACGGGCCTTCTTCTATAGGCGCAATAGGCTCACACAGATGCACGACTGAAGATAACTACATGCTCCAGAAATTTATGAGGAATATTATTGGTTCTAATAACATTGATTCTTCTGCTGCCTTTGGCTATGCCCTGGTGGAGAAGGCATGGGAGATGTCATTCGGACAGAAAAGCCATCGCTTAAATCTTAAATCCCCTCTCGATAAGAAGGTAATTCTAATCATCGAATCAGATTTAACCATAACCCATCCTATCTTTGGACTTAATATTCTGTGGGCAAAGAGAATAGAGGGCGCGCAGCTTATTGTTGCTGACAGCAGAGAGACAAAACTGACAAGGCGTGGCTCTCAGTGGCTTAAGATCAAAGAGGGGACTGGTGTGGCCCTTTTGAATGGGGTAATGAAGGTTATTATTGATAAAGGACTTTATGATAAAGAGAAGGCCCCGAAGGTCCAGGGATTCCAGTCTCTTCAGGATGCATTGAAGGATTACACTCCTGATGCGGTTTCCAAGATCACAGGTATCACCGAAGAAGAGTTGACCTCTTTGGCTGAAACTTATGCCAGTGCGAAGAGCAGGATGTTGTCCCTTTCAGTTGGTATCTCTGAAAATACAAAGGGGCTTGATACTGTTCTAACTGGTGCAAATCTGGTCAATCTCCTTGGTGATGAGCCTGAAACCCTCCAGATACCAGCAGAATACGCCAATACCTTTGGCCTTTATCAGATGGGTATAAGGCCGGATGCTGGTCCGGTTTACAGTCCCTTAGAGAAAGCAGGGAAAGGTGTTAGAGAGATGCTCTATGAGCCTGGCTCTCTTAAGGCATTATACATTGTGGGAGAAGACCCTGTTGTGAGCTTCCCGAACAGTACAAAAATAAACAAGATATTAAAGTCATTAGATCTCTTAATAGTCCAGGACATTGCACTCACGGAGACTGCAAAATTAGCCCATGTAGTTTTGCCGGCATCGAGCTGGGCCGAGAAAGAGGGCATTTTCATGAATGGTGAGGGGCTTGCACAGCGGGCCTATAAGGTGATAGATGCAACCGGCCAGTCACTTCCCGACTGGCAGATTATCAGGAACCTTGCATGGACGATGGGAAAGGATATAGGTATCAAGACTCTTGAGGACATCTCCCGAGAGATAAATCCCCTTCTCCTTTATTCTCCTGTTTTTTCTGAAAAGAAGGTGTTTAATCCCGTCCTTTACACTCCTGGTGAAGAACCAGATGCAGACTATCCACTGACTATGGTTATCAGGGATGTGTTACAACATTCAGGTAGTATGTCAACAAGGTCTAAATCTCTTGACCTCGTTGCCCCCGAGCCGCTACTCGAAATAAATGAAGAAGATGCTGAAAGGCTTGGCATTTTAGACCACAGCTATGTCAGGGTAACCTCAAGACAGGGGACTGTATATCTTAAGGCTAAAGTCACTGATACAATTCCGGATGGTACCGTCTATGTCCCGACACATTTCCCTCATGGCCGCGTTAATGCCTTGACTCACCTTTCACGGAATGGAGGGATCTCTAAAGATACAGTGAAAGTTGAGCCTGTGAAAGTATGATATGACCTTAAATGAAATTAAAGACATCCTTCAGGCAGAGGTTCTTACATGTAACTCTGATATGAATATGACTGTTGAAAGGGGTTGTAGCTCAGACCTCATGAGTGATGTCTTAGCATTTTCCAAGCCAGGGGCTCTACTAATAACAGGTCTGACTAATGAAGCAGCTATACGCACTGCAGAAGTTGCTAATGTAAAAGCCATTATCTTTGTACGGGGTAAAAGGCCTAACAGCAAAGCAGTCACACTTGCCGAGGAAAAGAAGATTCCTTTACTTGCTACAAATCTCCCCATGTTTGAGGCCTGCGGTAGATTATATGAGAAAGGATTGCGAGGGCTACTTAATGCAAAATGAATGCAAAAAAAACTACAGAGGGCGTCTTTTTCTTGACGGGTAAGGATTTCGCTAATGCAGGCGTTGCCTCCAGTGAGCTTAAGGCTATGTTAGAAAAGATGGGCATTGATCACGATATTGTAAGAAGGGCGGCAATAGCTTCTTTTGAAGCAGAGATGAATGTAATAATATATACCCCAGCAGGCATGATGCGGTATGAAATTACCCCTGATTATCTTAAGGTTGTATTTGAGGATATGGGGCCTGGTATTGAAGATGTGGAACTTGCTATGACAGAGGGTTACTCAACAGCCTCTGATGAGATAAGGGAAATGGGATTTGGCTCAGGCATGGGTCTGCCGAATATAAAAAAAAATACGGATGAACTAAAAATTGCATCTATACCCGGAATAGGGACGACTCTCGAGTTTGTTATAAAAATGAAAGAGGGTAAAGCATGAAACTCCAGGAACTTATTGATATTTTATCCCTTGAAGTCAAAACAACATCATCTAATCTGACAAGAGAAGTGACTGGTGGTTATGTGAGCGATCTTCTCTCAGATGTTATAGCGAACAGTAAAGAGGGCAATATATGGATAACCCTTCAGACTCACCAAAACATTGTCGCAGTTGCAGCCCTTAGAGACCTCTCAGGTATAATACTCGTTAATAAAAGAAACCCTGATGCAGATACATTGAAAAAAGCTGAAGAGGAAGGCATCCCTATCATGGTAAGTTCCCTGCCGGCCTTTGAGCTTGTTGGGAGGCTTTATACCCTCGGCCTTAGATGCCAGTAGAATTCAGGGCTGACCTTCATATTCATACCTGTCTTTCACCGTGCGCTGACCTTTTGATGAGTCCCTATCGAATTGTCGAAAAGGCTGCCTCCCTTGGTCTCAATATAATCGCCATCTGCGATCACAACTCTGCGGAGAACGTGGAGGTTACAAAGAAGCTGGCCAAAGAAAGAGGAATAAATGCCATTCCCGGAATGGAGGTCACATCGTCCGAGGAAGTTCACATCCTGGGACTTTTTAATGACATGGATAGCATCCTAATGCTTCAGAAAATTGTTTATGATAATCTTCAGCCTGGAGAGAACAATGAAGAGGTTTTTGGTTATCAGGTTATTATGAACGAAAATGATGAGGTCCTCGGCTTTAACAAGAGGCTGCTGATAGGATCAACGACCCTTTCGGTTGATAAAATATTGGAGATAATACATTCCCTGGGTGGCCTCGCCATCGCAGCCCATATTGACAGGGAAGGTTTTGGGATTATAGGTCAGCTCGGCTTCATTCCACCGAACTTAAACTTTGATGCCCTTGAGATCTCCTCCAATATAACCTTTGGAGAAGCAAGATATAAATTCATGGAATACAGTCATATCCCGTGGATAACATCATCGGATGCCCATAATCTTTCCGATATAGGAAAGGTCTCAACGGGTTTTTATATGAACCATTCCACCTTCGACGAGCTCCACCTCGCCTTACAGAAAATTGAAGGAAGAAATGTAATCCTGGATTGAGATGGAAGATCTCTCACTTCATATACTGGACATCGTGGAAAATTCTATCATTGCCGGGGCAAGCAGGATTGAAATAACAATTCTTGAAGACATGGAGAAGGATATCTTCTCTATCGAAATCAGGGACAATGGAAAAGGAATGAGTGAGGAGATCCTGAAAAAAGTTACAGACCCTTTTTATACAACGAGGACTACGCGAAAGGTAGGATTGGGATTACCCTTTCTTTCCCAGTCGGCAAGAGAAGCCGAAGGAGATATCTCCATCACATCGGGGGAAGGTATAGGAACAACGGTTTATGCATATTTCAAACATAGTCATATTGACAGAAGACCTCTCGGAAATATTGCTGATACGCTGATCGTTTTGATCGCCGGCAATCCCGAAATAGATTTCTTATATGAACATAAAAGAAACAGCTATTTGTACTCTATAGATACAAAGGAGATTAAGTCCGAACTTGAAGGGGTTCCCATAAACTCTCCGGAGGTAATAAAAATTATTAAGAAAGATATAGAGGAAGGACTGGAAGAACTTGGAATTTAGGTCTCAATCGACTACCACTCATGCATCAACCTTTCCGCTCAACCATTCATACAAACCCAGAGAGCCGACATGTACTCCACTCTTGGAGAGCCTCACAACCTCTTCTATCCACCGTACCCTGTCTTCAATGTCCTGGTATAGCTGGGTCAACTCGTCCAATTTCTTAAATATCTCGTCAAATAATTCCAAGTCCTGCATCATAAAGGCCCCTTGCATATCAAATAATCTTTCATCTGTATCATGTTAAGCAGGATTCATGCCACAAAAAATCTTTTAAAACTCACCGATTTTGAATAAATAAGGAATGAATTTCACCGGACTAAACAGAAGTCAGTGACAAAATCTGTCAATATGGGTTCAAGAAAGGAGTAAGAGTTTGAGTTTTTAATTAGGTTTTTCCTGGATTTTCAAAGATGGAAGCTTTAGATTTCTGACCTGGCCCTTTTCTCCAAGCGGTCCGAGATCCTTTCCGCCGAATATTACTCTTATGCCGCCGGCATTACCAATTCTTAATGAGAACCCTGTTTTTGCGGTCCACTTCAATCGGTCACCCGCTTTAAGTAACATCTCTTTGGGCTGTTTGCCATCTATGCTTATGGAAATCCATGTTGTGTCCTTTGCAATAAGTTCAAGGATATGAGGTGTCTGTTTCGGCAATTTTTCGTTATCCTTCTTAATCTTAGCTTTCGGCGAATTCCCTTCCGTTTCTTCTTTTACCTTTTCCTTTCCGGAGACCTTGGACTCAGGGCCAATTTTTTCTTTCAAGGGTGCAGGATCACTACTGGCCAATTTCCAGTTCCTTCTCTTTTCCCTGAATTCCTCCAGCAGATTCTTTAACTCGACGTTGATTTTGTTTTCGAGTCTTGCTGTTTCAGCCTTCAACATTTCTGTCTTCTTCTTCTCTTCTTCCAGGGATAACCTCAGTTTATCCCTTTCGAGGACGGCTTCTGCTTTGTCCTTTCCCAATTTTATTTTCTCATCCTTAAGACCGCGAATCTCGGAGTCAATCTGGTCTCTTTCTTCCCGGAGCTTGCTCAAATATTCGTCAAATCTCTTCCAATCCCTTTGCTGTGTCTCAATCCTTGCTTGGGGTATCTGTAAATCAGCTTTTTCCCTTTCCGGTCCCGTATCCTTTATTTCTGTCACTTCTCCTCTTTCTGTTTCAGGAATACTCGTAGCTCTGTCTGTCATCTCCAGTTCCCTGTCAACAAAGGAAATAAAAGGACTATGGGGAAATTGGGTTTTTATTTCATCGAAAACCTTCTCTGCCTCCACGAAAGACTTTAACTGAATTAGAGATTTGCCAAGCCAGAACATTGCAGCATCACTGACAGGACTATTTGGGAATTCATTTAGAAATGCCCGGAAGGTTCCTACCGCCTTTTCAGACTCCTCTGATAGATAATACCCATACCCTTTATCAAAGATTTCGAACTCCTGATCAGAGGCATAACTCTTAAAGGAAATAACGGTTAAAACAGTTAGGACTGTAAATAGTGCAACCCTTATTTTATTCGGCAGAAATCCATAACTATTACTATTCTTCAAAAATTTTTCCAACATGTTGACTTAGAATTCCACTTTAGACTTTAAAGATTTCAAATATTTTACAGTATTTCCTCACCGCAATGTTACAAATGTCTGAAGGCTTAGAACATTTTTGACTTCCTCAGATAGAACCTCGGCCTTTTTTGTGTCATTAAATTCACCTATACAAACCTTAAAAAGTCTCTGTCCTTCCTTTGGCTCTGAAAGGATGATATACGCATTATAGCCCTTATCATACAGCCTCTTGCTTAGGGCCTTTGCATGGGAGATATCACTGAAGGCTCCTGCCTGAACCACAAATACTCCTTCCAGTGGTTCCAATGTTACGAATGTCTTGAGGCCTTCAATATTTCTAATCTCCTCTGACAGAGCCTCTGCCTTTTTCCTGTCGCTGAATTTTCCAATACATACCTTATAGAGTCTCTCCCCGTCTTTTATTCCCGTAAGAATAATATATGCGTTATATCCTTTATCATTGAGCTTTTTGGTAAGGGCCTTTGCATGAGATAAATCACGGAAGGCTCCTGCCTGAATTATGAATATGCCCGTTCGGGGTTCTGGTGATCGGGATTTCTCATCTGTCTTTTCTTGTGCTTGAACGGAAGTGGTTAATGATAAAGTCCATATCATCGCTAAAAAAAGACCCATAATCTTTTTTGTGATTTTAAATTCTCTTCCCTTAGTTTCCATATTCCCTCCCTCGGATTGTTCAGTTTCTTGATTCTGTGTGGCTTGTAATCTACAATCTTCGCCAAAAACTGTCAATCATTGTTCACAAAATTGTTCAAAAAAATTCGTTCATCCTGTTCAACGGTTCTTACTTTCTTCAAATTTTTGTCTTGAGGAACTGTCCTTTTCGCGGATTCTGACAAAATTTGTCATTCCTTATCGGATTCGCCATTTTTTCTCTTTAAAAATCAACAAATTGGGAGCGGATGCAATTGGCATAAAATCTGTATCTGAATTGACTCAGTGAAAAATCCTGCATCATTCCCCATTGATGGAAAATCGATTAATGCAGTGGTAAAGCACGCTGATGAAGCGCTTTATAATTCAAAAAGAACAGGCAGGAACAGGGTTACAAAATATGAATCATTCCAGTTCTCCTCATAAATTAGAAAGCTCAAGTCACCCTGAGAGGGAGAGAATCCCCCTTGATGGACGTCTGCTGAGTGGCGATCCCTATGCAATCGAAGGGCTCAGGGACATGCTTTCTGCCAAGAGTATCCTTTTCAAGAGGGCTTTAGAGGAGCTTAAAGAAGAAATATACACTACGCTGAAAAATTATCCCTATAAAGATATTAAGGACCTGATAGATGAAGGATTAAAATCCAGGAATCAATATATTAAAGAGGAGTCATTGCGGCTAAAGAAAGCCGCGATCATCTGATCAATGGAGGTCGTAAAGAGGTTTATATCTATCTTAATGTCTGCGATATCAAATTGCTCGCTCTATTCAAGAGATCATACTTCTGTGAATGAACTGACAGAGAAAGCTCTATCAATCCTGAACAGACTCCTCGCAGAATCAGATAATCTTGAGATAATGTTAGTTGAGAATGACCTCATTGTAAACGGTAACCCTCTTTGGGATCCCGGATTGCAGGGAAATAATTTTGTAAAGCGCCTTAAGAAAAAAGGTATATCCCGCATTGATTTCACCAGGGGAGTCAACTTTTCAGAGATCAAACAGTTTATTGCCGATATCTCGGAAGCAGATTCGGAACCGACTTCTTTGATGCCCTGAGAAGTCGAAGACCCTATAGACAAGAATGGGAAATAAAGGAAATAGTTTCCTTTATGAAGAACAATTCCGAAGGTGCTTTAAATCCCTTTTTAGTAGATAATTTTGTAAGAGCAATTCAAACAGCCTTATCCGGATGACATTTACGAAACACTCAATTTTTCGTCATGATCCTTTGACGTTTTAGAACTCCTGTGAAGTGTCATCATTTTTAATATGAAGATTTAGGGATTCTCGAATATTACTCCTTAATACATCTATAGAAGGAACAGGCGAGAGCCCCCCGGACTCATCCTTGAACATTCTTCAGGAAAAACCCTGCACCTCTGTTGGCTGTAACAGTCTTCCGTCTATCAATACAGTAGGTGAACCTCTCAGCCCAAGTTCCTCAGCCTCTTTAGCACTTATCCTGTAAAAATTAACTTCGGCCTCAACAGCCTCAAATTCAAGGGCCCTTTTTATGTTTTCCCTGAGTGCCTCTTCGGAGGCACAATCAAAAGACAGGTAACAATCAATCCTCACTCTTTATGCCTCCCGTCAAAACTAAAGGTTCCGCATTCTTCTATCAAAATATTGCAATCCTTTATAAACTATCAGGCGACTTTTATATGGCTACAGGGATACAGCGATTTCTATGTTCTTCTCCAGATTTAATCTACGATGGCTATCATTGTCCGAACTGTTCAAAATCAAGGAAGACTGAAGATGTTGAACGCCAGATGCTTAAAAGAGGCTTGTTCATAAAGGATGCTCAGGGAGAATGCGAATAAATCTTTCTAATTTTTTAAATCTAAAAGAAAATATATATGCCTGATTTTCAGGCAATCCGGACAATTCCTGAAGATTCAAGGTTATTCTTTGATGTTTGATAAGGTTACTAACATTTGTCGTTAGTATCTTCCTTTGCCTTTTCCGTGCTCCCCTTTTTCCTCTTTTCGCCATTCTTTTCCCCTGTGTTTATCCCAGTATTTTACACGTTCCCATTTTCTCCAGTTCTTCTTCAGTTGTCCGTATGGAATACGGTCATGCCCTGGTGGTACGTGACGAAAAGCCGGGGATAAATGCAGTAAAACAACAGGAACCCTCGCAGGGATAATATAAACCCACGGCCCATTATAATATCCGGATCTATACCAACGTCCTTCATAGGGGCGGTACCAATAACCATGGTAAAAGAAAATATCAACTTCAATGCCGGGGATAAAGTAAACGTATGTATTTGGTATTAGAACTACTGCTGGTGGCGCAGGAACAACAAAACTCGGGGGGACATTTATTCCTATGTTTATATTCACTTCTGCCTTGCTTCTGTTTGGATAACTCATAAATACCGCAAGCAAAATTGCGACAAAGAGTACAACTAATACCATCCTTTTCATAAAAACCTCCCTGCGAGAATTTACAGCCTGTTACTACATTTTATCTCAAGAGATTCAGCCAATATTCTGAATCTGGAGAATTATTCATTCCCCTTCAAGATCCTGATTATCTTAGCAAATCCTATTTTTATTTGCCACGTTCAATCCTCTGACAGTTAGCGGCTATTCAGATACTGTTTTTCACGAAAATTATTTAATGCTGACGCTATCTCATTTCTGATTAAGGAATCAGTATCACGTTCTGCTGCCCTTCGAAGATAAGGAATTGCCCGGAGATCTCCAATATCTTCAAGAGCCTTAATAGAACTCAGTTTGATTGCAATACTACTGTCTTTCAGAAGGTTTATTAAAAGTGAAACCGCCTTGGGATCCCCGATTTTTCCCAGTGACCGTATCGATGCCTCTCTCGTAAGTAGTTCACGATCATTTATTCCATTAATGAGCGCCTCAATTACTCTCACGTTTCCTTTGAAATTGCCAAGAGAAATTGCGGCATAAGATTTTATAGCCGGACACTCCCAGTTAAGAAAGGGGTCATTAAAAATAGACAGTAAATGACCTATTGCCTTTGGATCTTTAATCTCTCCTAACAGTAAGATCGCCTTCTTTTTAATCTGCCAGGTTTCACCCCTTCTTTCAGCAACGTCAATCAGCAGGTTGATTGACTCTTCATTTCTGATTATGCCGAGTTTTTCAACTGCCGCCAGACGAATGCCCCAATCATCACTATCAAGCTCGGATTTTATCCTTTCAAAATCCTCCACTGCAGAAACATTCAGAGGGAATATTATTATCAGAATAAAGAATAAAGCCGGGAGCCTTTTTATAAAGGTATTTTTAGATCTGCACAACCTATAATCCCTCCTCTAACTAAAAGGATCTTCGTGTCAGAAAATTATTGCTACTTTATCACATTTAATGATCAAAAATGACAGTGTTTTTAGACAGGCTTTGTGCCCGTATTATTAGAAATTTTCACTGTTAAACGAGTTTTCAGGACATTTTTCTTTAGTCATAACTCTGTTGTCACACCTGTTTTAAGATTTCTAAGAAACTTCTTTTTTCCAACAAAGGTTAAGACGTTGTTTACATATTCCCACTCTTCGTAAGAGTACACACAACAATTGCCATCTGAACTAATAGTGATGGATATATTCAGAAAGACTTTACCTGAATTAGCTATTGAAATAATTTCTTCTGTTCCAGGCACCTGACCTTCACCATTGATCTTATAAGAATATCTCCTAATCGAAGAACTAGTCATCGAGGACCCCAATTTTATTTTACTTACATTCGAATTTACTATAAAAACCATATATGTATCCTTCTGCTGAATATTATCATTTATGACAAAATAACATTCATAAGGGCCATCATCTCTATTGCCAGACATATTCGACGTGGCATACCCGAAGCTATAAGCAGCGATAAAGATATCTATATTTTCTTCATAAGCATGCAAGAAATTGTGTAAGGAATAGATAACGCTACCATCTTCCAAGTTTAAAGATAAAGGAAGTGTGTTGCTGCCATAGGCCCATGCCATATTCCATACAGTAGGGCATTCATTTTCGATTAAACTTTCGAGACTTTGTACATTAATCTCACATTCCAATTCATAGTATCCATGCGGAGACCATATTCCAGTGGACTCAATATCTACGGGCACACTATTTTCTTCCAATAAGATGCTTTCTCCATCATAATAAAGTTTTGCATTCCTTTCCCCTGATGATGTTTTTTTGGCAGTCACTAGTGCCCATCCAACTGAAGTACATCCAGTGGGTTTTGAATACCTTACTAAAGAACAGTTGTATTGATTTTCTATTAAGTTATTGGCTACAAAATTAAATTTATTTCGTCCGTCCTGCTTTATGCTGTCTGGCCTCAACATGCCATAATGACCGACCACAGCCCCTGCTTCATTGCCCATTTCTCCTTTGAAGACTAATATATATTCTACGCTTGGCAAAATGTCTTGAGAACACTCTGATATTTCTATCTTTAACAATCCATCTTCACTATTCGACAATACTTCCCCCTGCCAAGAGCCGACGAGTCTTCTCTGACCTGTTTCATCGTCATGATAGACTTCGAATTTTCCATTCATGTCCTCAGAAGTCATATTTCTAATTTTATAGCTATTAAATTGGTCAGTTTTTATCAAATCTATATCACCTCTCAAGAAATAACTGAGTAATCCTGCCGAATAGCCGACGGCTCTGGGAATAAGTTTTCTGGCGTAGTCATCATATACAACTCCGTCTAAATTATATTTCCAGCCTTCAGGAATCCCTGATATGTCTAATCTATTGAAATAAGAATAGGCGGCAAGTTTTTCACTCTGATAACCCTTAACGTAATAAGGCTTGTCAATTTCTCCATCCTCTGCCTGCTGCTCAATGGCAATTGCATCAGTCTTTTCCTTCTTTGGATGTGGATAGCCCATGAAAATCGTATCTTCGCTGAAGAAATTGGCATTGGAATACTCAGAAATACCAATAGCATTACTTGATGCAGTGACCTCAGGATTTGTACCGTTATAATGTTCTGTATCAATTATATTGGAAATGGGAAGAGAGGCCAGAAAATTTGATGAGCTTAAAATGGAAGGTTCAAAACTAATGGCCGGAAGATTTGACAACATTGACCCGTAGTTTTCCCCGACCCATTTCTCATAATGAAATCCGAGGGGATGCGGATCATTTCTTGTATGGGCTGGGACGGAAGCGTCCTGCACGAGGTGCATTAGCTGACCAACTGCTCTAAATGTCTCAGCAAAATAACTGTCTCTTTCATTTTTCGTCTTGGATGTTAATGCTTTATAAAAATAGTCCCTTGCATCAAACCATGAATAGTAACCACCGGGATTTTGAGTACCTATTGGCTTTTGAGACCAAATAATGGAAGAGTCTCCTTTAAATAATAGACCAAGAAAAACGCCATCGAAACCTTTATTGCTGATAGGATCATGAAAATGGTTACCTGAACGAAATTGAGGTACATCCTCTGTTTCTCCAGCATCACGAATCCACTCCCATGTCATCTTCTTTTCTGAACCATTAGAGAGATATTCCTTTATACCTGCTTCAAAACCCAATTGTTTTTCTAAATAATCATTTAAAGAAAAGTTATTTATCATATTTTCTGCTATATGTTGATTTATCATCATATGCGTTGATGTTTCCAATGAATAACATGGAGAAGTCCAAAGGTACATTAGAATAATAATTAAAACGATAACCAGACAAAGATTATTTCTTTTCATTTTCTACTCCTTCTATCTCGTATTCGCCCTTAATGCCAAGATTTTTATTTTCTTCATTTAAAAGTTTTATTAATAATTTCTGTTTTTTGTAATATTCTGATCCCCCTATTGGGCCTATTAAGAGTTTCATCCTTTCCTCTCTTGTCTTCAACTTCGGCAGCTCAACAATTACATATCCGTTTTCCATCGGTCTATCTTTTATATCGCTTTTATGTCCATATACAATATCGCGTTCAGGAACAGGTTGACCCTTCTCAGGACAATCAAGGGGAATATCCATTTTTTCTATTCGCTCTTTAGCATTTTTTAAAGGAGTAAAAAGCCACTTAAACCTAAAAGGTGTTGTTGTCTTAAGGATTTTGATCTTTTCCTCACATCTTTCACCTACATAAACTAATCCATCAGGAAATTTCATAGTCTTTTTCCTGGCAGTCGAAATCTCGTGCCCTTTATATATTTCCTTGTATTCTTCCAGGTATTCGACCTTAGAAGGACAAATAGCAAAAATAAGAAGACTATTTTTCGAAGGATAATCTTCATAAGCTCCATAAGACGGCTTATAGATAATAAACTCGGGCTTTCTGATTTTCGGCTCTATAAAAGCCAATTTTAAGAGCTGACTCCCCTCTAAATCCTTTTCTTTCCAGAGTTGCCTGTCTTTACCACTTTCAACATAAGCCGGGATCTCAAATTGTCCATCTTTATCTGTCAAGGTTTCCTTGATTTCATGGAGAAAAATCCCAGCCCCACGATCTGGAAAACTATCATACTCTCTCCGCCAAATGGCAACTACCACAGCTCCTTCAATTGGCTCTTTTGTATCAGCATCTATTACCCTTCCCCCCCACGGACCTCCAGAGTAAAGTTCTGCAGAGCTTACAGAGAAACTTATAATTAGAATGATGAAAAATATAGGGCATTTAATAAAACCTTTTGCAATCATCTATTCCTCCAATCAAAACTGCTGGATTTTCCAGAATCCATTCTCATCCCTAACAAAATAGATATAATAGGTTATCTCACCTTCTGCCTCGATTCTTCTGATCCTGTATTTAGCGACTCCGTCCCTCACATAAATCATCTTGATGTTCTGCATGTCCTGTGCAATTTGAGGCAAACGATCTCCTAAAGCCGCAAAGATTGCCGAGTATCGTTCTTTAGTCCATTCTGCAAAATAACTTACCGCCTTCTGAATATCTTTATCGGCCATTCCCTTTTTCATTCCGTCCCACTTTTCCCTGAGCAAGATGTCCATCTCTGTTTTAGAAAGCACTATTATTGCAATCTTATCTGAGTAGCTGTTTTCCTGATTGTCCTTGACTGTCACTGTAGGATAAAAGATACCTTCCGATGTGTAAGTGAAATTTATGTCTTCAAAGGTTGGTCCTGTGTAATCAACAACTCCATCTCCTTCAAAATCCATCTGATATGAAACAGGCGAAAAATTAGTCGATATCGAGAAGAACACCTGAAGTGGTGCGCTGCCGCTTGTAATATTTGCAGAGAGTTCCACTGGCTGAGTTGTATCGCTGGTATAGACGGTTATGGTCTTTGTATCTGTATTCCCGGAAAGATCAGTTGCTACTACCGTAATCGTGTTCGTGCCTATTGTCAGAGGAACATCGTTAGCTATCCATTCATTTCCCCTTATTTCAGCGAGAATTCCATTCACTTTGATACTAATCTCTGATGTACCTGATCTGATGGTTCCATTGACCACGGTCTTCGCTTTATTTATTGTTTCACCACTTAAAGGTGATGTCACTATAATTTCAAAAGTCGTCTTTATTGTAAATGTAACTTTGTTTGAATATCCTCCAGCCGGTGGCTGATTGTATGCAATTATTTCATATGAGCCCGGCATCTTCAGATCTTCTGAAGACAATTCTATCTGCATCTTTGTGCCATTCACGTAAGACACTGGTTTCTTAATTCCCCCAAAATAGACCTCCGTGTCTTCAAAGAAACCGGTGCCATGGATATTTATGTTAAGAGTCGGAGTTCCTGTCATTGCTTCCGCTGGATTAAGAACCGATATGGAAGGTACAGGGTTCTCCACGCCAAGATACAATGGATTTGATGTTCCACCTTCTGGTGGTGGATTTACTAATGTAATTTGAAATATTCCTGCTTTAAGAAGCTGATTTTCCGGAATTTTTATTACCAGATGGCGGTTATCAATAAAAGTTGTTTCTGCAGGTTGATCCCCAAAATAAGCCTTGGATGTTTTCATAAATTTGTTTCCTTCTATTGAAATACTTTCACCATTGCTTCCTCTTTGTATTATCGATGGATTCAGTAGGCTAAGCTCAGGGATCGGATTTGGAAGCTGTATTAGTGTAAGGCAATCATTTTTATCATCTGTAATTGCTGCTATGTTTGTAAATTTGTTCACTGCAACTCCTCTAAGTTTATTGTTTAAGGAGTAACTCTTGATTATTTTTCTGGTATCAAGGTCAATAAGGAGAAGAGTTTTATTGCAGATTACGAGGGTCCGGTTATCTAAGGGATTGATCGTCACCTCTTTGGGATGCCTGCCGACAGGAATATTAGAAATCTGCCAGGTCTGAAGGTTTACAATCGTAATTGAATTATCTTTTTCATTGGCAACAACCGCTACGTGATTTTCTGGATTAATGTCCACTGACCGCGGTTTCATGCCAACAGGAATCGTGCCTGTTATGCGATATTCCTTAAGATCAATGATTGAAACACCGCAGTCGCTCTTATTTACAACCAATGCGATATTGAGAATTGGGTCTACCGCTAAATCCTGCGGCCCTCTTCCGGCGCCGATTTTTTCTATGACTTTATACGTTATCAAGTCAATAATTGAGACCGTATCGTCTCTATGATTTGCCACAAGAGCTGTATGGTTTAAAGGATTTACCACTATGCTTCCCGGTGATTTTCCAACGGGCAAGCTAGTTACTATCTGATGAGTGTCGAGATTTATGATCGAGACAGTATTGTCACGGTTATTGCTCACAAGAGCAATATTAAATTCACTATCTATTGCTACACCCTTTGGTGAATTGCCAACGGGAATTGTCGAAAGGACCTTCTGAGTAACAAGGTCGACAATTGATACAGAATCAGACTTCTTATTTGCAACTACTGCAATATCTGTAAACGGGTTTATCGCAACGCCGCGCGGGTTCAGTTCAAGAGGTATGTCAGAGGTCTCAGTTTTCGAAAAGCTGGGGTTTTTTGATATCAAAAAAATTAAAACTAGTAAACCAAAGATGAAGATTCCTTTAATTTTAGATCTCATGTGAGCCTCCTTCTAAATATCGGGGAAATACTTCACAATAGCGCTATCTAAAAATATTTAGAAGCCGATTTTCCTGAGGGAAAGCTTCTTATGAATCTAATTTCTCACTGCAAATAGTCCCCCGACTAACTTTGTAAAGATATTAAAATCTTTTTATGAAATAAAATTTTATATACATTGCGACTTATAAATCACTAATGACTGTGGGCGTGTTCTCCGTGTTCTTCTTCCTCTTCCTCCTCATATCCACTAAACATGGCTATGATATGGGCAAAGGTCGTATGTCCTAAGGTCGCCAGATAAAAATGGACGATGATGAAGGCGCTGAAGAATATGAAAAGTCCAACATGTATTAAGTCCACTATCTGTATACCGCCTACGATATTCACCACACCCGAAAAGAGTTCTGGATCCCACAGCAAAAGACCTGTAATCATCTGGACAGGTATAAGAACCGCCATAATCATGAGGTAGGACATTTGCTGCATGGGATTGAATTTACTATCGGGAGTAGGATGATGGGGATTCTGATCTCCCACCAAAATCCCGTAGCCATAAAATTTTGCCTGTCGAAGGCTCCTCCTGGCAAACTCCACCGGATGATGCAAAGGGGGTATATATATCTTGATCTTGCCCGTAAAGATATAGTAAATCAGCCAGATGAAGTAATTGGCGATAAGAATGAACCCTGTCCAGCTGTGAATATCAACAGCTGTTTCAAAGGAGAAGAGATTTACGACATTGCCGAATCTGATCTGGATACCTGTAATGATCAGAACTATAAAACCTGCAGCATTTATCCAGTGCCAGATCCTTACAGGTAGCGGATGAAGATATATCTTTTTCATTTCTTTCCTCCTTTACCCATTCTTCTCAAAGCCCTTAGCGGCGATGTTATTATCCTCAATGTTATATGTCCGATTGGCACAGCAATACCACCAAGTATCGCTACGATGAAGAGGATATCGAGAAGTCTCACATTCGTACTACCAAGGGCATAAAACCTGACTGGCAAAATTGAAAAGACAGAACCGATGACATCCTGTTTAGCCCGGAAGACAACGGGCTTTCCAGCCCTTTTGCCAATGGCCACAAAGACATCTTTAAAGAATTCGGAGCCTGGCTGATGGCACTGTTCGCAATTCTTTACAGCCCCGGCCTTATCGTCTATCAGATGGGCCTCTGTCGCCTTGCGAACATCCATGACTCCCTTGAAAGTGACCTTTGCCCCCTTTCCGTTCAATTCTTTAACCATATTCCATAACTCAGGAGCTTCAATGAGGCCATCCCCGTTTGTGTCGATCTTCTCCAGAAGGCCGATAGAACCCGTCCCAAAGAGCTTTAGCACCTCTTCCTCCGGAAAGGGCTTACCCGTTTCCCTGTCGTAAAGAAGGAGGTAAATTCCTCTCCCTGCTTCGGGAGAATGACAGGCCGCACAGGCTACTTTGTCGAAATGATATTGAGCAAAGGTGGACAATTTTATAGGAGGATTCGAAAGCCACTTCTCATGAACATCTGCGGCATCTTTGTGACACTTAAAGCACATATCTTTAATTTTTGTCGTCATGGCCGTTACCATGACATCATGCGCCCTGTGACAGGAAGAACAGATGGGAGCCTTCTCATTCCCTTTGTTTCTCTCCTTTCCATGAATGCTCTTTTCATAAGAACTGCTCATATCCCCATGACATTTATTGCAGGATGTCATGCCAAGAGTTTTCTCGACTTTCACCACCGCATGAGCTCCGCCATGGCAGCCGGAGCAGGCTGGTGCCTTGAGATTATCACTATTGAGAGCGGAGTAATGTATACTGCCTTCGTAGGTTGTGTATGCAACAGTATGACATCTTTTACAAACTTCAGACATGGAAATGAGAGAGTATTCGCTCCTGCTTTTGAAAATTCTTACAGGATGTTCGGTCTTTGAAAAAATTCTATGGCATTCAGGACACTGAAGATTTCCGTGAACGGACCCTCTAATTTCTGCCTCATTTACGGAGAGGGAAAGGGTCTCCCCATCCTCTAAGGTCATACTTATCCTGCTCCTGTGGCAGGTCAGGCAGTATTGGGTGTCGGCTGCAGCGGCCTTTTGGATCATTATCCCTTTAACGTCATGCGAACCGTGACACTCAACACAGGAAGGTGCAACTGCCTTTGTTACTAAAAAATTATGGGCAGGACTCTTCTTTAGTTGTTCATCGGTGTGACATTTCCTGCACGCCCTGGAAGTAAGGGATGCATATTCCCTTTTGTTCCTGAAAGTTCTTACGGGGTGATCAGTCTTTGAAAAGCCCGTATGACAGGCACCGCAGGAGAGACGACCATGTACAGAACTCTTATAAACTGACTCATTAACGCTAAGAGGAAGTGATTCACCACTTCCCAGCTGCATGCTGAAGTCATGCCTGTGACAGGTAAGGCAATATTGTATCTCGTTAACACCTTTTTTCCACTCTCCTATGCTTTTGATATAATGCGAGCTGTGGCATTCAACACAGTTTAGTCCTTTGGCCTTCGTTATCAAATAACCGTGGAAGGGCTTCTTCTTCATCTGGTCATCGGTGTGGCACATTAGACATGACTTAGAGGCATTGGCTGTATATTCTTTTTTACTCTTGATCTTTTTAACCTGCGGATGATTTTCCATGGAGATATCGGGATGACAACCGGCACACCCCACGGGGTTATGAATAGAACTCGCAAATTCATCTCCGTTTATAAATAAGGAGAGTATTTCCCTGTTTTCAAGTTGTTTGGTCAGATTCTTGTCCGAGTGGCAACCCAAGCACATCTGTGCCTCATCTGATAAAGCGTTCTTCGCGTAAGTTTTATATG
This sequence comes from Nitrospirota bacterium, assembly GCA_040753575.1. Classification (GTDB taxonomy): domain Bacteria; phylum Nitrospirota; class Thermodesulfovibrionia; order Thermodesulfovibrionales; family SM23-35; genus JBFMEC01. The sequence goes on from JBFMEC010000002.1 coordinate 31,227, forward strand.
AAGGGAAAATCATGAAAACAAGAAACAAAGATATCAATATCTTTTTCCCATTATTCATCATAACCCCCTTAACTTTTTAGATTGGCAGACTTTAGCATATCTATTGTGCAGAATGCAAGTAAAAATTCGGGATTTTTAGCATTGAATAAAAGGAAAATAAATTTTAGACGACGAAATCAAAAAATAATTCCCCCGATAAAAAGGCCAGACTATAAAAATGGAAAGTCTTTGATTTTAAAAATTTCTTACTTGAAATTTAATGAAGTGGTGAGTCTATGAATTATTTAAGAGGATGTCGATAAAGCCTTTACTTTTCAATCAACAAGTTTGTGTTGTATGGCATAATGGGTCAGTTCTGCATTATTCTTCAGCTTCATTTTCTCAAGAATCCGGGCTCGGTAGGTACTGATCGTTTTCACACTTAACGATAGTTCCTCAGCAATCTCCTTTACGGTTTTTCCCGAGGCGATCATGCACATGACCTGATATTCCCGGTCGGAGAGGCTTTCGTGGGGTGGTCTTTCAACATCAATCTTCAACTCCGAGGCCAACTTCATAGCAAGATTGGGACTTACATACTTTCCGCCCCTGACGACCTTCCTGATAGCCTTGACGAGCTCCTCCGGAGCGCTCTCCTTTGTGAGATAACCGGCGGCACCGGACTTTAAAACCCGCACCGCATACTGTTCTTCCGGATGCATGCTTAATATCAGAACAGGGAGTTTAGGCCTCTGGCTCCTTAATTCCTTTAAGATATCGAGGCCGCTTCTGCCGGGCATGGAGATGTCCAATAAAATCAGGTCGTAATCATTCTTCCATACCTTATTAAGTACTTCCTGCCCATTGCTCGCCTCACCGGTCACCACTATGTCGGGAGTCTCAGCAAGAATCTGTTTCAGTCCTTCTCGCACTATGGTGTGATCATCGGCAATAAGTACTTTTGTCACAGATATTCCCTGTCAGACA
>JBFMEC010000002.1:32292-43879 GCA_040753575.1 Nitrospirota bacterium
GACAAGAATTCCAGTTCCTTAGAATTATGCAAAACGAGAGCTCGTCGATGTTGCAATCTGGGCCCTCTTAAGATCATTAAGCTGAGTAAGAAGACCATGGTGTTTTACCTCATCGGCAATGAGATAGGAAATGAGGAACCTCGTGACAAAAAGCCTGCTCCTGTTATGGGCCTCATCGGCAAGCTTTATTGATTGGTTCTCCACATCTATATGTTTCTCAAGAAGGTCTGCAAGAGGTAAAACATCTTCATGACTCATACTGAAGGCCTCCTTGGTGGCATAGTCCGTTATCATCTGCAGTATTACCTTGTGCTTCTCGGAGTCGTGTTTTATTGATTCCATGATCATCTTTATCATGGGATTCTTCGTCTTACTTAGAAGGTCATTGGCACTTGATATCGTCCTGTCCTCCAAGGATTGCCACTCCTTGATGAGTTTTAAAAACCCTTCTGAACTCTCTACTGTCTTTTTCATCTTTCATCACCTCACTTTTTAAAAGATTACTCCTCTCAGGGAGTCCTCTTTTTGCTTACACTATATATCCAAAATAGAATTAAGGGTATCAGTCTTAGTCTGATTTTTTTGTAAGACTTTTTTTCATTGCTTGTCAGTGTCCATCCTACAAGAATCTGCTTTTGACTCTACCTCGCTTTTCCCGTATAATTTGTCATGTTTCTCGTCAGCGCATGCCTCGCTGGATTTAATACCAGATATAATGGCTCAAATAGCAAAGACGACAGGGTTGTGGAGTTGGTGTCAAAAGGCAGAGCTGTTCCTGTCTGCCCCGAGCAAATCGGGGGGCTACCAACGCCAAGACCCAAAATACAATTTACTGAGGATGGTAAGACAGAGGGTGAAGATGGGATTGATTACACGAAGAATCTTATAAGGGGGGCTGAAGAAGCTCTCAGGATTGCCAGGATGTTGGGGATAAGAAGGGCTATCCTTAAAGAGGGCAGCCCCTCATGCGGAGTAACGTATGTGTGGGTTTCTGGCCAGAAAATAGCAGGTAAAGGTGTTACAAGCAGACTGTTAGAAAAAAATGGAATAGAGGTAGAAACAATTGATTCCTTATAAAGATGATAATCCCACACGTACTTTTCCTTTCATGACGGTAGGGATTATCACCCTAAATACATTGGTATTCCTCTGGGAAATCATGTCTCCATCGGGAATAGAAAAGGTTACCTATGCCTATGGAGCAATACCTTATTACATAATAACCTTCAAGACAGATCAACAACCGATACCTCCGGTACTAACGATCTTTTCTGCTATGTTTATGCACGGCGGATTTTTTCATATCGCAGGGAATATGCTCTATCTCTGGATATTCGGGAACAATATAGAGGACAGGTTAGGTCACCTGCGTTTTGTCATCTTTTATATTTTCTGTGGAATTATCTCCGCCTATGCCTATGCTATTACAGATCCACACTCGCTCATTCCTATGATCGGCGCAAGTGGAGCTATCTCAGGTATTCTTGGAGCCTATCTTCTTCTTTTTCCCCGTGCCTCTGTGCACACAATAGTCTTTTTCGGTTTCTTTATAACCACAGTGAAGATCCCCGCTTTCATAGTCCTTATCTTTTGGGCTGTAATACAGTTTGTCAACGGCCTGATCGGCACCGGAGTTGTTCAGAAAGGCGGTGTCGCATGGTTCGCCCATATAGGAGGGTTCCTGGCAGGTCTGCTGACAATTAAGCTCTGGCTGATAGGGAGAACCAGGACTTTTTGGTTTTAAAAGTTTTAAAAAAAATAGATTTTTGCTGAAAATAAAAAGTATTCGCCATTTTTTAGAATTTTTGCCCTTTTGACATCCTTGCCTTCCACGACCCTTAGTTTTTATATTGTTAGCACTCGTTTTCATTGAGTGCTAACAATAATCTAAATCTTAAAAGTAGAAAGGAGACATACTTATGAAATTCAGACCTCTAAAAGACAGGGTACTTGTGAAGTATTCCACCGAAGAGGAGAAAACGACAGGCGGTCTTTTCATCCCTGACACCGCCAAGGAGAAACCGCAGAAAGGGACTGTAATGGCAATAGGACCGGGAAGGGTTACCGATGACGGAAAACTTCAGCCTGTGGAAGTCAAGGTGGGCGATACGGTCCTTTTCGACAAGTATTCAGGCTCAAAGATCAGGATTGACGAGGAGGAATACCTTATCATTAAGGAAGATGATATTCTGGGAATCGTTGAAAGCTAAAATCTACATGATAGAGAAGGAGGATTTAAATGGCTAAACAACTCATTTTTGATGAGGCGGCAAGAAGCGCTATTCTGAGAGGGGTGTCAATACTAACGGATGCGGTAAAGGCAACTCTTGGTCCAAAAGGAAGAAACGCGATTCTCGATAAAAAGTTCGGCGCACCTACGATAACGAAAGACGGTGTTACTGTTGCCAAAGAGATCGAACTCAAAGATCCCTGGGAGAACATGGGTGCCCAACTTGTAAGGGAGGTGGCATCGAAGACATCAGATGTAGCAGGTGATGGTACAACGACTGCGACGGTGCTGGCACATGCTATCTTCAGGGAAGGTATTAAGAATGTCACGGCCGGCGGAAGCCCGATGGAGATCAAGAGAGGAATAGAAAGGTCAGTAGAAGTAGTCGTTGAGGAGCTTAAAAGGCTGAGTAAACCCGTTCAGGACAAGAAGGAGATTGCCCAGGTAGGTACAATCTCGTCGAACAATGATCCATCTATTGGGGAACTCATTGCAGAGGCTATGGACAAAGTGGGTAAGGACGGAGTAATAACAGTGGAAGAAGCGAAGAGCATGCAGACAACCCTTGAAGTTGTTGAGGGAATGCAGTTTGACAGGGGCTATATATCTCCCTATTTCATAACAGACCCTGAAAGAATGGAATGCGTCCTGGAGGATGTCTTTATTCTTATCCATGAGAAGAAGGTTTCCAGCATGAAGGACCTGCTCCCGATACTCGAACAAATCGCAAAGATGGGAAAACCTTTATTGATCATTGCGGAAGATGCAGAGGGTGAAGCCCTTGCTACACTCGTAGTGAACAAACTCCGTGGTACACTTCAGGTCTGTGCAGTTAAGGCCCCTGGCTTTGGTGACAGACGGAAGGCAATGCTGGAAGACATTGCGGTCCTTACAGGCGGAACGATGATCTCAGAAGATCTCGGGATTAAGCTCGAAAACATAAAGCTCTCTGACCTCGGAAGGGCCAAGAAGATCACCGTGGATAAGGAAAATACGACTATCGTTGAAGGAGCGGGAGATCCCGGAAAGATTCAGGGAAGGGTTAAACAGATAAAGACCCAGATAGAAGAGACGACGTCAGATTATGACAGAGAAAAGCTTCAGGAACGTCTCGCAAAGCTCGTCGGTGGTGTTGCGGTGATAAATGTCGGTGCCGCTACCGAAACTGAGATGAAAGAGAAGAAGGCACGCGTTGAAGATGCACTTCATGCGACAAGAGCGGCTGTTGAAGAAGGTATTGTTCCTGGCGGTGGCGTGGCCTTCATAAGATGTCTGCCTGCCCTGAAAAACCTCAAACTTGAGGGCGATCAGCAGGTGGGTATCGAGATAGTACGAAAGGCACTTGAGGAACCGATCAGACAGATAGTCAATAATGCTGGCCTTGAGGGTTCTGTAATGGTTGAGAAGGTAAAACACGCAAAGGATGTCAACTTCGGCTTTGATGCCAATGCAGAGGAATTCGTAGATATGATGAAAACTGGTATCATCGACCCCACAAAGGTTACAAGATATGCCCTCCAGAATGCGGCATCCGTTGCTGCCTTGATGCTGACGACTTCCGTGATGGTCACGGAAATCCCTGAGGAGGAGAAAGGCCCGAAGATGCCTCCCGGAGGCATGGGTGGAGAGATGTACTAAGAGACGATTTTAGATTCGGTTGTAAGATGGGGGCAAAAATTGCCCCCATCTTTTTACATAACTCACCAACGCCTGGATATCTTCTCGTGATACGCCTGTTCACTCTGTTTTCCTGACGGTTTTCCAATTTTGCATTTTCGTCTTCCTCTTTTTTGCCTGCCTCTGTTTATTTTTTGACTTAACCGAAGGTTTCTCATAGAAGCGCCTTCTCTTGAGCTCCCCCATAAGACCATCCCTCTGAAGTTTTCGTTTTAGAAGTTTCAGGGCTTTTTCGAGATCATTATTATTTAATCTTACCTCCAATTGCCTAATCTACTTCCTCTCCTATCAAATCTTTTCTGTCCTCCTGTACCTCCTGTTCTGCCTCTGGCTGTCTGAGGCCTTGCCTCATTAACGATGAGGGTTCTGTCCACTAATGTAGTACCGTTAAGATCGGAAATTGCCTTCTTTGCATCTTCATCGGAGGTCATCTCTACAAAACCGAATCCCCTTGAACGTCCCGATGCGTCTGTAACTATCTTTACTGACTGAACCTCTCCTATTTTTGCAAAAACCTGTCTCAGAGTATCTTCATCAACGCTATAGTGGAGGTTCCCTACATAAATCTTTTTTGACATATGCTCATCTCCTTATTAGTAATTGGATTATGCACTTTAATTTACCTCGATAATTTCTACTTCAAAATTCAGGGTCTTGCCGGCCAGAGGATGGTTGAAATTTAAGATGACTATATCCTTCTTGGTTCCGATGATTGTCACAGGAATGGTTTGACCATCTGGTCCTCTGGCATATAATGTCATACCAATCTCTGGATTTAAATCAGGTGGTAATTTATCTCTTGATGCGTCAACTATGCCCCTTGGGTTTTCTTGACCATACCCTTCATCGGGACTAACCTGAAATGATTTTTTCTCACCAACTTTCATGCCCATAAGGGCCTTCTCAAACCCGGGAATTACTTGACTGCTTCCAACACGGAACTTAAAGGGTTCGCCTTCCCTTGAACTGTCAACAACGTTTCCCTCGACTGTCAAGGTATAATAGACCTTGACCAATTTACCCTCGGCGATCACTTTACCTCCTCTTTAGTTTGCTTTTTCGTTTCCCCGATATACCTATAAAATTAAGGTAGCCGCTATCACTGTTAGGGCAATACTTTATCCTCATGCATCTCACCTCCTTTAAGATTTCTCTTCTCCAGATCCATTCCGGAAAGATGTAATAGCCACATTTTCAAAAAGAGTTTATGAAGTAGGAGATTTAGTGGCGAGTAATGAGTAAAAGCGTCTGAACTCTTTCTGAGCAACGAAGCCGTAACACTGAAAATCATTGAAACACGTTTAAGGTTCCCTTTGCCATCCTGCATACCTCCCTTTGCAGTATTTGAAGTTTAAGGAGGTAATGTCATAAAAACCCGCTGGAGAATATCTTGCGGCTGAAAATATAACAAAGACTCCGTTAAGCTCCTTTTAAAAATAGCATATTATTGTATTAGTTCGCAAACAAGATGCCGTTTTCTTGCCGGAAATGAACCGGTAGGATATACCCACCCTTAATACGTCTAATCTGTTTTGCCAAAAATGGTCTTAGAAGATATATAGATATATAGATAATTTGACTTTTCTTCGGATGTATGTCATTATATGTATAAAGTTTCAGAAGTTTTTGTTACTTAATGAGCCACAAAGACTTTTAGCTTTGTGGCTTTTTTTATTGAGGTCATTCTGAAAGTTTAATTTACGAGAAGGAGATATATGTAATGGCTAAAGGAAAAGTAAAGTGGTTCAACGAGTCCAAGGGTTTTGGCTTTATCACGCGTGAAGACGGTACCGACGTTTTTGTCCACCACTCTTCTATTCAGGGCAGTGGATTTAAGTCCCTTGCCGAAGGTGATTTGGTCAGCTTTGAAACAGAGAGGAGCCTAAAAGGTCTCAAGGCAGTTAATGTAGTGAAACTTTAATCGAATATAGAAGCTCCCCTATTAATAGGGAGAACTTCTATATCTTGAGGAAGCAATGGCACAAAGACAAAATTATGTGGAACGTGCGGAATTAAACAAGAAACGAAGGCTTGAAGCGGGTCTAGTTTCCGAACGCTTTCCCGAAGTTTCAGACATTGCAATTCATATGACATACTATCAGAAAGGGGAAACCCGGATTTTAATGGTTCGCCAGGTTAATTTCTGGCCCTCACGGTATGCCTATTTTAATATGGATTGCTTGGTAAAAGGCTGTGTTGATGGCGGTTTTGATCTAACTTCAGTGATTAAAGACATGATCAAAAACCATAAAAAGTCCGAAAAAGGAAAGCTCCTTTGTAACGGGAAAGGTGAAACTCTTTCCTCTGACCACGCAAGTGTTGCATATGAGATTAGCATAACGTATAACAGACTATCATAAAAAATAGGTCACATAATACTTAAGAGTGGTATCAAATATTTTTCGCACATTTTGAAGGTGCCCTCTGAGATCTGCCCCCTATAGATATGGCATACTAATTTTTCTTTTTTTCCTTCATAAATTGACTACCTCCTATAAATTCTGTCATTCTATCAAAATGAAAAGGACCCTTATTTTTTTGTTGGCTGGCTTTATACTATTATGTGGAACCTATGTATCCCTGGAACTTCTTATCTCTCTCCCTATAGACAAGAATATTGAAATAGAAATACCCAAGGGCGCTACGTTCAGACAGGCCGTTGAGATCCTTTCTAAAGAAAAATTAGTTCGGGACAGAGGACTTTTTATATTTGTGAGTAAAATAAGTGGACTGGACAGGAGGATAAGAGCGGGACACTATTCTATAGAAAAGTTAATGACCCCCTTTGATTTATTCAGGATGTTGAGGAATGGTCGAATTATAGAATATGAAGTAAAAATCCGTGAAGGGGATTCGTTACAAGAAATAGGGGAGAAGTTATCAGAAAGGAATATCATCAATACAGAGGATTTTGAAAGCCTTTCCTCCGATAAAGAATTCCTCGACCTCTACAATATCGATGCCCCAACACTTGAGGGCTATCTCTTCCCCGATACGTATAAAATCCCAAAAGGCATGGATCCGACCGAGGCGATAGGTTTGATGATAGACAGGATGCGGGAGAAATATTCAGGCCAGTTAAGGATAAGGACATCAGAACTCGGCCTCTCCGAGAGAGAAGTGCTTACCCTTGCATCAATCATAGAAAAGGAAGCCAAGACAGAGGGGGAGAGATATCTGATCTCTGCTGTATATCATAACAGGCTCAGGAAGGGAATGCCTCTCCAGGCAGACCCGACGTCGATTTACGGGATAAAGAGTTCGAGGGAAAAAATAACCGCCAGGGATCTGCAACAAAAAACTCCATACAATACTTACATTATTAAAGGCCTGCCGCCCGGACCTATCGCATCTCCAAGCATAAAATCAATTATCGCCGCCCTTTATCCTGCAAGGGTTCCCTATATCTATTTTGTATCAAATAATGATGGTACCCACAGGTTTTCTGTTACACCGGGAGAACACCTTTCTGCTGTGAGGTCCTATAGAGAAAAAAAACAGATGGAGAATAAAGAAAAGATTAATGAAGCTCGAAGGGATGGAAATTCCTAAGAAGACAAAGACAATTTATGTAGGTAGCGTGCCGATCGGCGGAGGCAATCCCATCGTTGTCCAGTCAATGACGAAGACTGATACAAGGGACATTAAGTCAACGGTAAGGCAGATCAAATCTCTCGAATCTTCAGGCTGTGAGATAATAAGGCTCGCAGTCCCTGACATGGATGCAGCAAAGGCACTGAGCCGGATTAAGAAATACATTAGCATACCAATAATCGCGGATATTCACTTCGACTGGAGGCTTGCCCTGCAAGTGATAAAGGAGGGAGTTGATGGACTCAGGATAAATCCGGGCAATATTGGTGCAAGATGGAAAATAAAAGAAGTCGTTAGTGCTGCCAAGGATAGGAGGATTCCTATTCGCATAGGTGTAAATGCCGGTTCCCTTGAGAAGGAGCTTCTTCGGAAATACGGGCACCCAAGGCCGGAAGCCCTTGTTGAAAGTGCAAGGAAACATATAGAGCTACTTGAGGAACTCAATTTTTCGGATATTAAAGTATCACTGAAGGCATCAGACGTGCTGCATACCATCGAGGCGTACAGGATATTCTCCAAGAAATACGACTATCCTTTGCATATAGGAATCTCTGAGGCTGGCCCTCCCTCAAGAGGGATAATAAAAAGTTCGGTGGGCCTCGGCATATTACTTTCGGAGGGAATAGGAGATACCATCAGAGTATCTCTTACAGCTAAGCCAGAAGAGGAGGTGCGAGTTGCCTATGAGATACTAAAGTCCCTGGGCCTCAGAAAAAGAGGTGCCGATATTATATCCTGTCCCACCTGCGGAAGATGCAGTATCGATCTTGGAGAACTCGTGAAGAAAGTTGAATCAAGACTGAGAAATATTGATAAGCCCATAAAAGTTGCTGTTATGGGCTGTGTAGTGAATGGACCCGGTGAGGCAAGGGAAGCTGATTTTGGAATTGCCGGTGGAAAGGGACGAGGAATTCTTTTTAGAAAAGGCGAGATAATCAGGAAACTCAAAGAGGAGGAACTCCTGGAATCACTTCTCGATGAGATAGAGGAGTATTAGATAAAAAATGGAGATCCTTCGAATCCCCGGGGTAATGCTCGACACATCAAAGGGTTATCTCTTGCGCGGCCGGTCCATCGGCTTTGTTCCCACGATGGGGGCACTGCATGAGGGTCACCTGAGCCTGGTCAGGCGGGCAAGACAAGAAAATGATATTGTTGTCGTCAGTATATTCGTCAATCCAATGCAGTTCGTTCCTGCAGAGGATTTTGAGAGGTATCCGAGGAACATTGATAAAGATAGAGAAGAACTTCAAAAAGAAGTGATAGACATACTTTTCTTGCCGGATATATCCTCTATTTACCCTGAGGGATTCTCCACCTTCGTAGAGGTTCAGGAGATTTCAGGGAAACTTTGCGGTGCCTTCAGGCCAGGACATTTCAGGGGAGTAGCAACGGTTGTGTTAAAACTCCTGAATATCGTGAAACCAAGAAGGGCCTACTTCGGCCAGAAAGATTTTCAACAGACTGTTATCGTGAAACAACTCGTTAAAGACCTCGACATGGACGTTGATATCATAATATGTCCGACAGTGAGGGAATCTGATGGCCTCGCAATGAGTTCAAGAAATACCTATCTTGATGAGAAACAAAGGGAAGCAGCAACTGTTATTTACAGGTCTCTTGTAGAGGCTTCCGATTCAATAAAATCTGGTATAATAAAGACAAATCATATCAAGGGGTTGATGCAGGAGAGACTTCTAAGGGAACCCTCGATAACCGGAATCGATTATGCAGGCGTATACGATCCTGAAACCCTTGATGAGCTTTCTGAGATTAAGGGTGATGTATTACTGGCACTGGCGGTGAGGATGGGGAAGACAAGGCTCATCGATAATATGATTGTAAATTTTCCTAAAGAAAGGTGAGGCAGATGCTCCAAAGAGTCCATATACAGATACTGGACAACCCTGAAAATCTCCTTGTGGATAATGATGCCTTCGAGTTACCGGTGACAAATAAGATTCTTACCGAGGAGCTTAGAAAAGAAATGAATTACTTCTATCCTTCCGTGGTATGTGTTGAATATGTAGATCTATTCATGGATGACGAAGAGGAGTTTAATGATATAAGAGAGCTTTTGCGACTGGGAGCCATAAACACGCCGGTAGTTTTAATAAATGGGGTTTTAAAGATACACGGCGGTATTCCTCCTTCAGTCATCAGAAGAGAGGTGGAGAAACTGCTTTCTTCCGGTCCTCTGCATTAATTCTCATTTCCCTGATAGCAATTTTTCTACTGTGGGGAAGAGTTTTATCTCTGTGTGCGGGAGAAAGAGGGCCGACATATACTCATCCATGAATCTTCTCGATACTGAAAGTTCTACATAGGTCATCTTACGTGCAATGCCCTCAGCCTCCCTTCTCAGGCTCCCTGAGAGGAGGCATAAATATGCTCCCGTGACGGATGTATTTCCGAGGAATCTAAATTTCTCCTTTGGAAGATCAGGCAACATGCCGAGGATAATCGCTTTATCAATATCCAGATAGTTGCCGAACCCGCCGCCAATATAAGCGCGCTCTATGTCGCCAAAGGTGAATCCAACTTTCCTTAAAAGCAGAGAGATGCCCGCATAGATTGCTGCCTTTGCCCTTAATATGTTTTCGATATCTACCTGTGTCAGAACTATGTCCCTTCCATTTTCACTGAAAAAAAGAAATTCAGGACCTTCAGGGCCCTCTCTTATCCGGCCCGTCTTCAATCTCCTAACAAACCTTCCCTTCTGGTCTATAACTCCCAATAAGAACATCTCAGATATAGCATCGATCATACCAGAACCGCATATTCCCATTGGCTTTTCATTTCCTATAACCCCCAGTGTGGGTTCAAGGGTCCGGGGATCAATACTGATGAATTCTATAGCACCTTCCGTTGCTCTCATTCCGTGCCTTATACCGCTTCCTTCAAAACAGGGACCGGCAGAACAGGCAGCGGTCACGAGCCATTCATTGTTACCTATAACAATCTCTCCATTGGTTCCTATGTCCATAAAGAGCGAAATCTCGCTATTTCTATGCATCTTTGATGCAAGAACCCCTGCAACAATGTCTCCACCCACGTAGCTGGCAACGCATGGTACGGTGTATATGGGAACCTGGGAATTAATATTTATTTCTGCTGTTTTAGCCTTCCAGAGGGGAAAGAAATTCACTGTAGGTATATACGGTTCTTCTCTTATGTAGGCTGGATTAAGTCCCCAGAAGAGATGTGACATGGTAGTATTTCCGGAAATCACAACGGATTCAATATCTTCGGCTTTAATATTATTCCTCTCAATCATTGGTGCCAGAAGGTCATTAATATCGATAACAACCGCTTCCCTCAATTCATTGAGACCATTATTTTCCGTTGCGTAGATTATCCTGGTGATAACGTCATCTCCATATCTTACCTGTGAGTTATAAGTTGAGCCTACATCAACGAGCTGGCCCTTCAGATCAACAAGATAGACCACAACAGTTGTTGTGCCTATATCTACAGCAAGGCCGTATCTTTCCTCCATACCAAGGGGATAAACACAAATAGCTTCAGAGTCATCTGTATAGGCAAAATTAATCTTCCAGTTTGCATCTCTGAGTGATTTAGCCAAAGATGATATGAAACCGTGAGAAAATCTCATACCCTTTATACCTTTTTCCTCAAGGATATTTTTCAGACGTTCAAGGTCGCTGATGTTGTTTTGTATTGTTGGTGGTGACAGATCAAGCGAGAGCCACTTAATTATCGGGGAGATTTCAGCACCAAAAGATTGAAATAGCCCAAAAAGATCCTTTGATTTTGATATCTCTATCTTCTCCCCTATAACGAGTCTTGACTCCTTTGGTATCTCGATAAATACATCTTCTTCAGGGGATGTCTGGCATGCCAGCATCAGTCCTGCAGCTATCTCACTTGGTTGAAGCTTGCCAGTAGATTCAACCCTGACCTTGCCTTTGAGGAGCCTGACACGGCATTTGCCGCATATACCTTTACCTCCACAGGAGGCAATAAGGTATATGCCATGATTTTTAAGCGTCCTTAATATATTTTCGCCTTTTGAGAAAGACAGGGTCTTACCGGTGGTTAATCTGATATCCATTGTTTCCATTT
>JBFMEC010000003.1:0-38243 GCA_040753575.1 Nitrospirota bacterium
CCGTGGCACAGCAGGAAAAGAGAAACCGCATCCTTCTTTAACAATAGAGTGGATATTAGGACAATTTGGACCAAAGAGCAGACAGTCGGAGAAAAAATACAGTGAATTTGTCATGGCTGGCATAGGTAAAGAAGAAATCTGGAAAGATGCATTGACAATTTATCAAGCCGAACCAAGCACGGATTCTTTTGAAATGGTTATAACCTCTGAGAATGGAGAACGTCTTTGATAGCGTTCAATAGTAAGCCTTAAAACTGTTTTATAGAAAGGGTTCAAAATCATGTGTAGCATAGAGATATTTTTGAAAACTATTAAAGAAAGGAGCCGAGCCAAATGAAGATTAACGCTTTCTGTAGTTTCTGTAACGCTCAGGTAGATGAATCAGCGGGGTGGAAAGGAAATGGTATGAATTAAAAGGGATAGGTACATTTCTAAGTCAAGGGCTTGCCAAGACTTGCTGAAGCTTGTCTCCTTTTGCAAGGCGAAGAGAAGATTTCAGCTTGAAATCGGGCGAACGCTTGGAGTAGCTAAGGCAGGAGCTTCAACTTTTAAGTACATCCAATACACAATTATTCCTCATATTAGTTGAATTTTGTCACACCGATTGTAGTATCTGTTCTTGGTATCTGTTTTTGGTGTTGATTTTATAGCATGCATGCTATATACTAAATTGTGGATTGGACAATCGAATACTATGAAAGTCCCGGAGGGAAATGCCCTGTAAAGGAGTTTATCGATTCTCTTTCACCTGAGAGCAAGGCTAAATACATTTTTATTTGTTGCTGACCTGCTTGAGGAATACGGTATAGGGGTTAAAGAGCCTTATGTGAAACCCTTGGCAGGAACAAAAAAGCTTTTTGAGATACGGATTAAGGATAAGTTGAATATTCACAGAATTCTATACTTTACGTTTACAGGCAGGCGGTTTGTCTTATTGCATGGCTTTACAAAAAAGACGGAAAAGACTCCCGTAAAGGAGATAGAAATAGCAGTAAAAAGAATGGAAGAGTATATCTCAAGAAGGAGGTAAACACATGACTTATAGAGGACATAGAAAAAAGCTTTTGAAGGACAAAAGGGTAAGAGAGGAATATGAAAAGCTCCTTCCCGAATATGAGCTTGCAAGAAGCATCATTGAACAGAGGCTGAAGAAAAAGATGACACAGGGAGAGGTAGCCAAGAAAGCGGGTATGCCTCAATCAACAATATCAAGGATTGAAGGTCTTACTCATGGGCTCCCTAAGATTTCGACACTGAAAAAGATCGCTAAAGCTCTTGATGCAAAGGTTATTGTGAGACTTGAATCCAAAAGGGCTTAGAAAAAAAGTAAGCCGACTTGTTGAAACCGGCCTACCTTCGGAGGTTCCAGTAGTTCCCATCTTCCCTTTACTCCGGAATTTAATGAAGCTACTTCAATATGAAGCATTGCGATACCACAGTCCAGGCGCTTCGATATATTGAATGTATTCTTAAGATTATCTACAGAGATTGTTATGCTGTCAGGTTCAACGTGAAAGCGCCAGGGTTGGCGATTAAGAGCAGAAGGGGCGAGTCTTGCTGCTTCCAGGGACGGCCTAATCCAAAAAGTCCATTTTGTTTCTTCCAGTCCTGTAACAAGTTCGGTCAGGGGTTTCCGCTGGTGTTTCCGGCCAAAGGCCGTCATAATTTTTTCCTCCAAGGACCAATCTTTTCTGGCATGGCCGATAGGCGTTACCGCCAAAACCCTTTCATTCTCGCCGGCGCCAACTATTGTGGCTGCCACTTGCGGATGGAAAAATCCTCCTACCCAGCAGGTGTCCAGATTCAGAGCAGTTGCCTCCAGGATGATAGCTTCTCCGGTGTGGCCCACCTTTTCATGAATATTAGGGTCATCCATGTCCCCGATAAAAGCAATGAAGGCAGGTGCACCTTTGACCTTTCCGTAATGACCGATGGCGCCCTTAAAAACTTCGTCTGCTGAGTGAGTCAAGAGCACTGACCGGGCTTGCTTGAAAGGTCTAAATTCTTCGCAGACTTTTTGTAAGTGGCTCAGCAGGTATGACTCCACTGGCCTCTGTTCAAAGTTGCGTCGTGATCTTCGCTTGAAAATAGCGGCATACCATCTTGAAAAGGGGATATCCATTTTTAATTCTCCTGAGGAAATCATTTAGCCTCTGGGAATTATACCTAAAATCATGGTTTAAGATACGTGCTACAATACATTAGATGAGTATCTCGAAAGGGACACTGGAGCAGAATCTATGCCTCAACAGAGGTTAACAAAGTGGCTAAAGAACAAAAAAACTAACCTCAAATCCTACCTTTTATCAATTAATTAATACCAGATTGTTACTGGTAACTTCTTGGCAATATTTTGGCATCTTGTTTAATTATTTAGTGCTATATTTTTATAAATAAATATATTATTATAAATCTGTCAAAGAGTGATTTATATGAGAAGCTATAAAACAAAAAAACTCATTTCAATATTGATGGGATCACCATTTTATATGACATTAACCACGGAAGAAAGACATTCTCTAATAGCAAGACTGGTGCAAAACTACCCATTCCTTATTCAGGATAAAGATGATGAAATAGACAAATTTGATGGAGATTTTCCAAAATTAGATGGCATCTACTAAATGCATAAAATGTGGCAATGAAACACTTCAAAGAGATGGCATTTGTGTCTTATGTGAGAGAGGTATCACTCAAATATACATGGAGTTATTAGAATTATTAAAGAAGGATGAAAAATGGGATCTACTTCAAACACTAAAGATAGTGGAAATGAGATAAAGATCTATTATGAAATATTACCCCCTTTATTCTTATAAGATAGAATATTTTTTGAATCCTGATTCTAATAAGAAAATCTTTACAGGTTTTACCTTCAATGTCAGTAACTCCGGGTTTTGCCTTTACACTTCTGAGCTTCTCAATGAAGGGCAGAAGATAGTAATCAATAATAATCTCCTTGTTGCTTCCAAACTAGCAATTGTACGCTGGATTGAAAAATATGATGAAATTTTTTACATGGCAGGATTGGAATTTATATGATGTTTTTATATACAAAAAAGGGACAGCAACCTTTTATCAATGGTAATTGAAGAGGGTTGTTTTTTTCCTTCTTAAGGCTGACGGCCTTAATTAATGTCTGCGGTGATGGGTGTGTTCCTTCCTGACGATCTTGACGGTACTTGCCTGGGGTCCTTTCTCTCCTTGCTCTTCTTCAAAGCGTACTTCCGACCCTATCTTTAGCTTTTCAAATCCGTCGAGCACGCTGTTCCGGTGGAAGTAGATCTCTCTTCCACCGATTGTCCGGATGAAGCCGTATCCTTCCTCCGGGTAAAGTTTTGAGATCACGCCGTGGGGTAGGAGATCACGGTCTTTTACGTCTCCGTATTGGACGAGGGCATATTCCTCAAGCTGGCGGGCTGCTTCTTCAAAGGCATGGTGTACGGCGACAAATATGTCTTCATGACTGTGGTGAAAGGGATGTTCCCGACTTACCACAATCTGCCTCTGCGGAACATTTATTACCACCTTTGCTTTGTAAAGATTCCCTTTATGGTGATGCTTGTGAGGCTTTTCGACTGAAACCCTGCAGCTGATGATCCCTTCATAATACCTTTCAAGCTTATCAGCCCATTTTTTGATCTCAGCCTCGATGGCATCTTCGTAGGGAGAAACATTGCGGAAAACAATTCTAAGAGGTGCTTTCATAAAATGATGCTATCAATGAATACCTTTGTTGTCAATAGCAATCGATAACTTGCCCTCCCCGGTTTTAAGACATCAAAAATTTGTGATAGGATGATATAACAAGAATTCCTGTAAGGAGAGGGAGGCATTGAAACCAATGAATATAACTTTTTGGGTATGATAAAATTTACTGTACTTAAACTTGTGCTTCACAAAAAAGAGGAAAGGTTATGAATATCGTCACGGCTTACATTATAACGTTTATAGCCAGTTTCTGCATTCTTGTAATTGAGATCGTGGCTGGTCGCATCTTGGCACCCTTCGTTGGTGTATCTCTTTATACATGGACAAGTATCATCGGCGTTGTCCTTGCAGGAATCAGCATCGGTGCATATCTGGGTGGAAAACTGGCGGACAGGTTTCCTGAAAGAAAGACTCTGGGATGGCTTCTGATGATTTCCGGGATAGCCACTCTTTCGATATCACCGGTAACAAATCTTGTTGCCGCATATCATTTTCCCACATCCCTCATGTTGCGAATCCTTATTGTAACGACGATTACTTTTTTTGTTCCCAGTTGTATCCTCGGAATGATCTCTCCTGTAGTTGTTAAGCTTGCAATTCGTAATGTGGAAACTGTAGGCAATGTTGTTGGCAAGATTTATGCTTTTTCAACGCTTGGTTCAATCCTGGGAACCTTTGCAGCCGGGTTTTTCCTCATTTCCTGGATGGGGACGAGGCATATCATATTGGTGATGGGGGGAATATTAATCCTTACAGCCATTTCATGGGGTTCTTTATTTAAGGCAAAGAAGCCTGCCATCGGATTCCTTTTGCTTCCCTCCTTTATCCTCTGGGGCATATATGACTTGGCCTTTAAGCCACCTATTGATGCCCAGACTCGTTACTACAAAGAGAGTGATTATTATACTATAAAGGTTAAAAGGGCATTGAGTCCGGATGGGAAAGTGAGTTTGGAGGCCCTTGTGCTGGATAATCTGACTCACTCTTATGTGAATTTGGAGAATCCATTGCATCTGGAATATAAATATGAAAAGATTTACTCCGAAGTTCTCAAATGGAGGTTTAAAAAAGATGAGGTCTTCAGAAGCCTCACAATCGGAGGTGGAGGATATACCTTTCCCAGATATATGGAGGTTTTTTATCAGAAGGCTCAGCATGATGTTGTTGAAATAGACCCTGAAATAACGACGGTCGTTTACAAATATCTTGGATTGCCGAAAGAAACAAGGATACGCACACATAATACCGATGGCCGCTGGTTCGTCATGAACTGCAAAGAAAAATACGATGTCATTTTCGTTGATGCCTACAACGATCTCTCAATTCCATACCATCTTACAACAAAGGAATTTGCCCAACTTCTCAAGAATATCCTGAAGCCTGATGGCCTCTTGTTGACAAACATTATCGACAATTTCAAGAAAGGTACATTTCTTCCTTCCTATATAAAGACATTAAGAGAGGTCTTTGGAGACGGGAACGTCTATCTGATATCAATAAGCCCCAATTTTGAAAGAATAAACATAAGCACCTTTGTTGTAATGACAGGGAAAGGCAATGTAAATATAGGGGACTTTGAATCTTATATTAAGAAATTTAGGGGTGAAGCCATTTCATCGGTAGTTCCAGAGGACATGTTGGATGAATTTCAGGAGAAGACTTATTCCGTAACTTTAAGGGATGATTATGCACCGGTTGATAACCTCATCGCTCCCGTCTTTGAAGAGCGCTTTGGCTATAACAGAAGACAGCGATAAATAAAGTTGTATTTTTGGAGAAAGGGGCAAAGGATGGAAAGGATAAAAAGTGCTTTTGAAAAGGCCATGGAAAAGGTTGCCGAAATTGGTGAGCTCACTCCGGAAGAAAAAGAAAAGATAAAAGATGAAGGGAAGCTGAAAACATTACTGGCAGAATTTTACAGGGGCCGTCTTAGCTCCGAGGGATTATGGGAGAAGTTAAAGGGTGATAAAGCTTACCTTCTGAAAGAGGCTCAGCAAAATCTTGCTGATTCATTGAGATTGGAAAGTATTCCTGAAGAATTTAGACTGAGGAAAGATGGTATTTTGGCGATAGAAACTCTGAAGGAAAGACAAAATACATCGGCAATCGAGCAAAGCCTGAAGTCCATCGAACTTTTGCAAAGGGAATATCGTGAGGGAAAAGAGAGGATCGCCGAAGAGTTGAGAGAGGAAATAGAAAGGAACCCCCATCTGAGGTTGAGACCTGTCAGAACACCTGACGGGAAAACTGTCGTTCAGGCTACTCTATCGGTTGATGAGGCTGTTCAGGCTAAATTGGCAGATTTCCTTTTAGAACATGAAAAGAGATACAGCGCCAGGTTCAATAAAATGATCGAGAAATTAAAAAAGGATTTAAGATAACTATACTTTTTTCACACCTTCTTTCAGTATGATGCTATATCTTGAATGTTTAAAGGAGTGAATCGTAGGTACCTTCGCAAACAACCATCCCCACTGTTTTCCGGGAGTAGGGAATATCTGTTTACCTGCCTCGAAAACTCTTACTCCCAGGGCAGGGTTATTAGGTTGATTTGATGCGGAAGTCAGGGTAAGACCTTCCATTCTGAAATCGGGTAGAAATTCTCCGATATGAATCTTTACATTTGAATCGGGGATTGTAAAATCAGAATTAAGTTTGACTGTGTACTCCTGGATATTCTTTGTAGTTTTGTCTTCAACTAAGATCTTTGCTGCAGACCATTTGCCCTTTACAGAACCAGGCACTACTACCTGGGTCTTCCCTCGCGCCATCATCATACCAGGGGGTGGAACAGGTCTCTCTGGTGATACGGGTCCCCTCGTCACGGGACCTTGTGGCATTTGTCCCGGCGGCATAGGCATCGGCGCCGTAGGTACGGGCGTCCGGGGAACTGGTTGGGTCTCTTTCTTTTTACAGGAACTCAACGAGAATGTCAAAAGAAGACATAACATTAGTATCAACAACTCTTTTTTCATCATATTCCTCCGCGTAAGATCTTTCTAAAGTTTGCTCCTCTTCATGGCGGAGAGGCAGGGATTCGAACCCTGGGTGAGTTTTTACACCCACAACCGCTTAGCAGGCGGCTGCCTTAGACCAGCTCGGCCACCTCTCCTGAAACAATTTATAATAACAACTGGATTGAACTTTGTAAAGAAGTGCTGGCTATGAACCCATATCACGATGGATGATATTTATACCCACAGGATATTTCTTTAGATAAAGTTGTAGCTTTTCCACGATGGCAGGAGAACGGTGGTTCCCTCCCGTACAGCCGATACCGACTGCTAGGTAAGACCTTCCCTCCTCAATATACTTGGGGATGAGAAAGTCCAGGAGATCTTTTATCTTGCGCATAAAGGCCTTAGCCTCTGGCTTTTTAAGCACAAAGTCGGAAACCCTTTTATCCGTCCCATTCAGTGGTTTTAATTCGGGCACGAAGTTCGGATTGGGCAAAAATCTTACATCGAAAAGTAGATCGACATTCTGAGGTGCGCCGAATTTAAATCCGAAGGAGATGAGACTGACTGACATCGCTTTGTTAACAGGTTTTCCATAAAGAGATGATACAAACTGTCTCAATTGATGTGGCGTAAATGGAGATGTATCGACAACCCGATCAGAGATCTCCCCGAGAGGAGAGAGTCTTTCCTTTTCAATCCTTATAGCTTCTTCAATATTTCCTCCGAGTGGATGGGGCCTCCTTGTCTCTTTAAACCGTCTCAAAAGTACGTCCCTTTCAGCCTCGAGAAAGAGGATGTCAGTGGGATATTCCTTCTTCAGTTTTCTAAGTACATCACTGCTTTCAGACAAAAATTCTTTTTCCCGTATGTCAATCCCGATTCCGATTTTTTTGATCTCTCTGTTTCTTGATATTATCGAAACGAATGAATCGATGAGGGCAATGGGAAGATTATCGACGCAAAAAAAGTTGGAGTCTTCAAGGGCTCTAAGGGCAACGGTCTTGCCAGATCCAGAAAGGCCGGTTATGATGACTATTCTTGGAAAAGTGCGATCCTTCACCTTAAAGGTTCTATGAGCCCAAAATTGCCATCTTTCCTTCGATATATGACATTAATGTCTCCACTTTTTGCATTTGTGAAGACGAAAAAGTCCTTATCAAGCAGTTCCATCTGCATGGCCGCCTCATCGGGACTCATCGGTTTCAACTCAAAGCGTTTATTCTTTATAATCCTTCCTGGTTCTACAAAAGCTGTCCTTGGCTCTGTCTCTGACTTTCCTTCATTCTTACGATGAGAAACAAGTTTCTCTTTATATTTTTTGACCTGCCTCTCCAGCTTTTCTATTACTTCATCGATTGAAGAATATATCTCTCCTGTAATTCCTTCGGCTTGAATGAGGACTCCATTAACCTTGAGCAGTACTTCTGCCTTGTGTCTGTATTTTTCTATGCTGAGGGTAAAAATAGCCTCCGATATGTTTGAGAGAAAACGGTCAAACCTCTTAATCTTCTTCTCAGCATAATGTCTTAATGCTGGAGTAACCTCAAGGTGTCTTCCTGTCACAATGATATTCATGGTTTCCTCCTTTCAGTTAGTTAATTTCCGACGCTGCATCTGTGGTGGGATTTTAAGCTCTTCTCTATATTTTGCAACAGTTCTTCTGGCGATTATGATCGAGTTATTCCTCAGCATCTCTGCTATGCGTTGGTCACTGAGAGGCCTTCGGGAATCCTCTTCAGAGATGATCTTTTTTATGGTGTTCTTCACAGATGTTGACGAGATGCTTCCCGTGCTGCCTTGGAGGGCGCTGCTAAAAAAAAATCTGAAGCTGAAAAGCCCGTGCGAACATGAGAGATATTTATTAGACGTAACCCTGCTTACAGTGCTTTCATGCATATTCAATTTCGAGGCCACATCCCTGAGTATCATAGGTTTCAAATATTCTAAACCCTTATCAAAAAAGTCTTTTTGAAGATTCAGGATACACTCTGTTACCCTATATATAGTCCTGTTTCTCTGGTCAAGATTTTTTAAGAGTCCGACTGCCAGGCGCAATTTTTCCACAAGAAATTGTTTTTCTTCCTTCGAGAAGACACTTTTCTGCTGAATAAGTTTCCTGTAAAGGCTATTGATCCTCAATCTGGGGAGACCGTCGTCATTCAAGATTATCTCATATCCATCTTCCGCTTTAACCACATACACATCAGGCACCACATAATTAACAGTTCCGCCTGATAGATTTCTTCCCGGTTTCGGTTCAAGCCCTTCGATGATCTTCACGGCGGCCATCACATCTTTCAAAGGCAGGTTGTACTGCTGGGCAATCCGTGTATATTTTTTCTTTTCGAGGTCATCCAGATTGTTAGCTATCATCTTCTCCAGGATATTATTCTCGATGCCCAGACCCTTAAGCTGCAAAAGCAAACACTCTGTGATATTTCTTGCACCAACTCCGGGAGGATCAAAACTCTGAATAAGATAGAGCGCCTTCTCGACTATTTCCCTGTTGCCTCCTGCTTCTCCCATTAATTCTTCGATCGATGCCCGCAGATATCCGTTTTCATCAATATTGCCTATTATTATCTCTCCTATATTTCTTATATCGTCCTGTTCATTGGAAAGTCTGAGCTGCCAGAGAAGATGGTCATGGAGGTCTGAACCTCTAGTAAGAAATTGATCGAAGGAGGGGGGGGTCTCTTTCCCTGGATTAAAATAACCGAGGTCTCTTCCATCAAATCCTCTTTCCTCAAAATAATCATCTACTATAAAGTTCATTAACCTTTCAAGGGGAGCTTCCGCATCATCCTGTGACTCTACAACCTCAAGAGAATCTTTTTCTTCGGGGGTGAGTTCTTCTGTCGTGATCTCCTCTCGGGATTCTTCAAGAAAGGGATTTTCCACGAGCTCCTGATTAAGAACCTGAGAGAGTTCCAGTTGGGGCAACTGCAGAAGTTTCATCGCCTGCTGGAGCTGGGGTGTGAGTATCAGCCTCTGTGTTAACTTAAGTTCAAGTCTGCTTTCAAGAGCCATTAGAGTTTGAACTCCTCACCGAGAAAGGCTTCTCTGACTCTCGGATCAGCAACAATCTTGTCTGGTCTTCCTTCATCGAGTATCTCACCATTACTTATTATATATGCCCTGTCTGTTATTGAAAGGGTATCCCTTACGTTATGGTCAGTCACAAGTATACCGAGCCCTTTATTTTTAAGATAATTCAATATCTTCTTGAGGTCAATAATAGCGATAGGGTCTATCCCTGCAAAGGGTTCATCAAAGAGAAGGAATAAAGGTTTTGTAGCAATTGCCCTTGCTATCTCGGTCTTTCTCCTTTCACCCCCTGAGAGTTTATAGCTGACCTGTCTTGAGAACCCTGTGAGATTAAACTCCTTCAGCACGTGGGAAACCTCGATTTCTATATCATTTTTGTTAACCCCCCTTATCTCGAGTACAGCCCTCAGGTTATCTTCCACCGTGAGTTTCCTGAATATGGATGGCTCCTGGGGCAAATAGCTTATGCCTTTCATTGCCCTTCGGTACATCTGGAGTTTGGTTATATCCTGGTCATCGAGCAAGATTTTTCCATCATCAGGTTTCATGAGCCCTACAATCATATAGAAAGTAGTTGTCTTGCCCGCCCCGTTTGAGCCGAGCAGACCAACTATCTCTCCGGTAGTAACATAGAGGCTCAGATTCTTCACAACCTGCCTTTTACCATAAATCTTTGAAAGTCCCTTTGCCTCAAGGAGATGCATTTTACTGGCTTTTCTTCGAAATGAAGACCTTACTGCCTTCAACGAGGAATCGATCCTCTTTTAAAAAATATGTCATCTTTCTGCCCGTAACCACATTTTCACGTTCTATGGCCCGGGGTTCACCGACAAAAATCGCCTTGTCTTCCTTTGCGAAATAAACTGCCTCATTGGATGTTATTATCCGATCGCCTTTTATTAATCTAACACTTCCCGATGCTTCTATCTTTGTTACATTTCCTGTGTCTCCATCGTAATATACGAGCATCCTCTCTGCATGGAGTATCATTTCTGGTGACCTGGCCACAACAGATTTTTCAAAGAGTGCCGTATGGGTCTTGTTATCCGCTGTCAGCATCTCGGAGGTAATAATTATCGGACCTTTCAACTCAGTAGTTTTCTCTTCAGAGAAAACGTTAGTCGATAACAGAAAGATCATCAAAAGACTACTTAAAAAATGTCGCCCTGACATCTTTTAATATCCTTACCTTTTGTTCCGAATCCGATTCCATCCCTTTGCCTTCGACTCTAAACCCCTTTCCATCTACTCTTATCCGGCCCGCTGTCTTAATATCTCCCGATGAGGCTTCATAGTCAATCGAATCGGCCGTTATTGTATAATCTTTCGCTTCGGCCTTTATTTCACCTTCCGTGGTAAAGTTTCGATTTGATAGGTTATAAAGGGCTTTATCGGCATGAAATACTAAGCCATTTTCCTTTACCACCACTGTAATATCACTGAGTTTGGCCTTAGTTTCGTCTTCTATAAAATCTGCCCTTCGGGCAATGAGAGTCCATATCGTAATCCCTTCTTTCTTTTGGAGAACCTTGAGACCTTCAATAAAGGAGTTTCTTTTGATCTGTAGATCGTCATTAACTTCCTTCTCATTTCTCAGCATCACGAAGAGGAGACCGGAAAAGAAAAGGAAGATTATGATCAGCAAGATCTTTTTCACAAAAAAAATTTTATCACAGGAAGGGAAGTAAGTAAAGGCAAATATTATGCCAGTCTTTATTTAAGGCTTTTATATAAGGCATCGCGCATAACATCTATTGGGGGTTTCTTCTCCGTCCAGAGTTCAAAGGCGAAGGCCCCTTGCCATAAAAGCATGCCCAGGCCGTTTAAAGTGATGCACCCCTTTTTTGACGCCTCCTCAAGAAGCGCTGTCCTCTTATAAATGAGGTCGCAGACAATTTGATCGGCTCTGAGAAAGGTTGTTTCAAAAACCAGGGGGTCCTCTTTTTTTAATCCCAAGGGTGTGGCATTAATTATTACATGAAATCTATCAATATCGGTCATATCCTCGATACCGAAAACATTATTGCGGATCTTTCTTAAATCCCCAACCAATTTTTCTGCCCTTTCCTTATCAATATCATATAAGAATAAGTTCATAGCCCTTTGACTTAAATAGTAGCTTATTGCCCTCGAGGCTCCTCCTGCGCCGATTATCAAAATATCTTTCCCTTCGATAAAGATATTATTTTCGTCAAGTGACTTCATAAATCCTCTTCCGTCTGTGTTATAACCTATCAGTCTTCCACTGGAATTTACAATTGTATTGACTGCCCCGATGAAGGATGCTTCATCGTCAACCTGATCAAGCAAGGGGATCACCTTTTCTTTATATGGTATAGTGACATTTACTCCCCTCAGATTGAGGGCTTTTATTGCTCTGACAGCATCTTCTAAATAATCTGGACTCACAAGAAAAGCAACATAACAGTAATCAAGCTTTAGAGCTTCAAAGGCAGCATTGTGCATTGCGGGAGATAAGGTATGTTCAACAGGATAACCAAAAAGCCCGGTTATCTTTGTTCTGCCACTGATTTTCATTACGACTCTCCTGTAATGCCTTTTATTAATCCTTCGGGGTTTGATCCAATTTTTTTCACCGGTACTCCGATCGCTTCTTCCAAATCTCTTAAGTTGATATCGTCAAGAAAATGGTCCTCTCCATCTTTTAGGACTATGTCCGGTACGATTATCAAATCATGACCTTCAATTTTTTCTGCCAGTGTTCTTATTACATCTCTACCAGTCAAAAGTCCTGCGACAGTAATATATGGCCCGAAAAACCTGTTTTCAACAGGTATCACATCTAAAGTGAGTTTTTCTTTATCAGCAAGTTTTTCCGCAAATCTTTTCAGGAATGGGTAGAAGGAAAGTCCCGTAAAAGTGAGGAATCTCTTTTTCCGCTGGATGGGCCTGGATATCTTCAGCTTTTTTGAGCGGCTCATGAATAGAGGAACCATTCCGACTCCGTTTTCTACCTGGTGTAGATCCCCGTACTCTTTTAGTGCTGGAAAGGGAAGTTCTGCCTTTATGTATAGTTCATCTGCGCCGTAAACAATAAGGTCACCATGTTTCTTTCTGAATCTCCTTTGAAAAGACTCGATAATTTCGATTGCTTCCCGGGCATCCTCTTTCTCGACTGCTCGGATCATATACCTTCTGTACATCGTTAACCCTACAGGGACAACCGCAATGGACAACACGTAGGGATAGAATTTGTCGAGATCACTAATCGTCTTGCAAAGTTCTTTCTTATCATTATAGCCGGGACATAGGACAATCTGGGTATGAAGCCTGATCTTGTTTTCAGCGAAAAATCTCAGCTCCTTGAGTATATCAGAAGCCTTTGGATTTCCCAGAAGCTTGTTCCTTAAAGTTCTATTTGTTGAATGCACAGAAATATAAAGGGGACTCAACTTCTGCTCAACAATTCTCCTTCTATCTTCTTTGCCCAGATTTGTGAGAGTTATATAGTTCCCGTACAGGAAAGACATTCGGTAATCTTCGTCTTTGAGATAAAGTGTTTTCCGTAATCCTCTGGGAAGCTGTTTGACAAAGCAGAATATACAGTTATTTCTACATGTCATAATCCTGAAGGGCTTAAAATTTACTCCAATCCCCCGATCCTCTTTTCTGGCTATACGGACGATAAATCTCTTCCCCTCCCTTTCTGCTTCAATATCAAGATACTCATCGGAACTGTAAAACATGAAGTCAAGGGAATCTCTTAATTTCCGGGAGTTTACGGATATTATTACATCACCTGGAAGGAACCCCGATTTTTCAATCAGGCTTCCTGGTTGAATATAATCTATTTCAATGCCGCTCTTAGCCTGCATGGGTTGCTTTCAATCCCATGTAAATATAATGTAGACCGGAGGTTATTGTAAGTCCCGCCGCTATCCATTGAAGAACGTCATGTATTTCGAAGGGCAAATAAAAATTCATATCCACCAGCACATAGGCGATGAATAAACTCTGCCCCCATATTGTAGCCTTTCCGAGTGCTGATGGCTCGACCCTTAAGATACCGGTAATAAGGTAAAGTAGGAACCAGCCGATAATAACAATAATATCTCTGCTTATAATGGTAATCGTCAGCCATTTTGGTATCCAGTTGTAAATAGATAGGATTATAAAAGATGTAACAAGGAGGAATTTGTCAGCCAGAGGGTCAAGAAATGTCCCCAATGAAGTCTTCTGGTTCTTGAGACGCGCAATCAATCCATCCAATAAATCTGTAACCGCAGCAATTACGAATAGGTAGAGGGCGAGGTTATAACGTTTATATATGATGGCAGTTATAAACACCGGTATGAGAACTATCCTCATTATTGTAAGTGTGTTCGGGAGATTCAAGACGCCCATATTTATTCCCTCAGCGGAAACCCAAAGATCAAAATTAAATCAGGGTTGAATCAATAAATCTCTGAATAGCTCAATATTAGTTTTGAACCTTAATCATACTTTGATGGTAATCTATGGGACATTAAAGGGTAACCTTTGAAATCCAAGTCTCAAACCAAGCCTATTATAACATCTGTCATCTATTTTTCCATTAAGGTAGTTAATGAAAACCTTTGCATGGCACTTTTCTAAAGCAAAGTCCTTCAGAGTTGATTCAAGAAGAGCTGCCTTAAATTGTCTCCCTGCGTCAATATTTCTCTTTTTAAGAAGATCAATTTCACCGAGACCAAGCCTGCAATAAATTATTCCTCTGGGATCCTTTGTCCTCCTGAAAAATTGCATTGCCTTCTTGTAATAATCTTCTGACCTCTTATATTTTCCAAGCATCTTATAAGTTGCACCAAGACTCCAGAGGGTATATGAATAGCTGACCTTATCGCCTATCGCTTGATATAATCTGGTTGCTTTTCTGAAATTTTCGATTGCGTTCCCATAATCGCCCTTCATTCTCTGGGCATTACCAATACCACAAAATGAATAGGCTATTCCAAACTTATCTCTAATATGGGAAAATAGTTTGTTTGCAGCAGTATAGTACCTTAGGGAATCCTTGAATCTTCCTGCAATACGAGATGTCCCACCAAGACCGCAAAGAGAATATCCAATGCCCGGGACATGTTCCATGGATTTAAACATCCGGTGGGATTCCCTGAAGGTCTCAATGGCCTTTATAATATCACCCTTTATTCTTAAGGAACCTGCCTTTGCCCAGAGCGTAAAGGCAAGCCCCTCGGTGTCTCCCTTTTTTTGATATGTCCTGCTTGATTCAGCAAAAAGTTTTATCGCCTCTTTCCACCTGCCCTCTGCCCTTAAGGACAGGCCAAGACCGACCCTGGCATCGGCGGTCTTAATTATATCTTTTTGTCCTTCAGCTATTTTGAGCGCCTCAAGATATTTTCTTATTGCCCTGCCAAAATCACCAACCATCCTGTGTATATCACCCAAAAAAAGCAAACACTGTAATATCTTTTCATCATCGCCAGTTTTGGAGTATCCCTTTAGTGCCTTTTTGAAGAGTTTCAAGGACTCTGGAAATAGAGATCTTTCTTTAAATTCTTCGGCCCTTCTAAAGATGCTGTCAATTTCCAAGGAGTTTTCTTAATCTTTTTATGATGGTTCTGTAATTATCGGAGTTGAAGAAAGCTGAACCCATAACAAGGATGTCAGCTCCTGCAGCGACGATATCTTTCGAATTATCGAGCCTCACCCCACCATCAACTTCTATAAGAGTTGAAAGGGCCTTCTCCTTGATGAGATTCTTCAATATCCTTATTTTCTCGATTGTCTGAGGTATGAAATCTTGACCTCCAAAGCCTGGATTTACAGACATAAGAAGGACCATATCCAGATCTGGCAGTATATGTTCGAGATTCCAGACAGGAGTTGCCGGGTTAAGAGAGACGCCCGCTCTTATCCCGCTCTCTTTTATCCAGTGAACAGTCCTGTGAAGATGTATCGAGGCTTCATAATGGACTGTCAGATAATCAGATCCTGCCTTTATAAAATCCCGCAGATATTTGTCGGGTTCTTCTATCATGAGATGGACATCCAGAGGCAGGGAAGTTACTTTTCTCATCGATTCGACTATAAAGGGACCTATCGTTATATTCGGAACGAAATGGCCATCCATAATATCAATATGAAGCATATCGGCTCCGGCTTCCTCGGCAGCCTCTATTTCCTCACCGAGTTTGAGGAAATTTGCAGAAAGTATTGAAGGCGCTATCTTAACCATATCACATCTTAAATAAATTTAAATGTCAAAACAACTTGAATTTTGTATTTTAAGTTTTCCCCTGTTTCAGGATTTCTTAATATTTGGTTGATAAAGTATGATTTATTCCGTCCGTAAATAAATTGTTTCGCCCGCCCTTATATGTGTTCCCTGTCTGGGCTTCTGTTCACTAACAGAGACGCCATCATCTTTGATCCTTAACTTCAGATTCAATTTCTCTGCTAACTCCTTCGCCTGTTCTACGGACATACCTCTGAAGTCTGGACAGTAGTAAATGACTTCATGAGGACCCAGACTAACAACCAGCGTAATGTAGTCGCTCACCTTCTGATCAGGTTCAGGTTTTTGCGCTAAGACTTTATCTTTCTCTACCCTCTCAGAATGCACCCTTATTATCTTTGAAACCTTAAGTCCTTTCTGAATTACGATAGATTCGGCCTCTGAAAGTGTTTCATTCACAAGCATGGGGACCGATTGTACTCTTGGCCCTTTGCTTACAATAACCTTTATGCTCCTCCGTTCCTTAACTTTATTTCCCACGGGCACATCTTGTCTGAGTATATATCCAGGTGGAAAAGTTGAATCATAGTCTTCACCTTCAATCTTCAGGTAAAGTCCCTTTCTCGAAAGTAACTCATTTGCTTCAACAAGGCTCTTGCCAATTAGATCGGGAACTTCCACTGTGCGGCTAAAGCTTAAAATCTTAAAGGTTAAATAGCCGAAGAGGAGGCCCAGTAATATAAAGGCAATTATATAAAGGGGGATTCTTATTAGATTATTCATCCTTTTTATTCCCTGGATTCTCGAGTTCTTAAGACTTCTTATCTCTGACATCTGCTATTTCTCTTAAAATTTTGTTATTGATTTTTTAATTTGCCCACCTCTTAGCATTCCGGCTTGTATTCAGTTTCTATTCCTGCTAAAAAATTCAATAGCATCCTTGACTTTCTCCAGATCGACACTGGTGTTTAAACAAGGACCAAAGGGCCGTTCATTTGGAATGCCCAGGATCGGAAGTGGATACGTATCAAATATTCCGCTACTCAGGTCATTTTCGCATGCAACGGCAACTACAGCCTCCGGCCTTACCTCATTTACAATCCTCCTTGCAAGAGATCCACCTGTTACAACAAAAAGATCCAGATGATTTTCATCTGCAATCTGGATAAGATCTTTTATCTCGCATCTGCCACACCTTTCACAGTTATAAATATTATAGGTAAGCCTGATATTGCACTCGTTTATCTGCAGGCAGTGAGGCAGGAGAAGCAAAATCTTTTTTGCCCGGGCTCCTTCTTTTTTTACAAGTTTATTATTGAGGTTGATAATGAAACTCTGATAGGTCTTCTTTTTATTTTTTGAAAAGGAGCCAAGAATCATGAGGACCGGATATAGGATTTTAAGGGCGAGTCCCCTGAACCATCTACGTCTCATCAAAAAAGGTTCCCTCTTTAATTCTTCTTCCGTGGAGGAAATCGGCTGCAGACATCGGCCTTTTGCCCTCGGGCTGAAGCTCAGTTATCGAAATTAAACCTTCTCCTGTTCCAACAATAAATTCTTTCTCCCTGTCTTTCTCAATCCTGCCGGGCTTACCAAAACCTTCAAGAACCCTGACTTTTGTAATTTTAATTCTTTCCATATTTAAATAACAATAGACGCCGGGCCAGGGGTACATACCTCTAACGAAATTAAATATTTCCCGGGCTGTTTTAGACCAATCAATCTTTCCATCCTCTTTTTTGAAAGTAGGGGCATAGCTTGGCGTGCCAATCTGGGGGATTGGCTTGATGGTGCCATCCCTCAGGCCTTCAATGGTTTTGATCAATAAAGAGGCGCCTGTCTCTGCTAACCTTTTGCCCAGGGTCTCGGCATTATCGGTATCAGCTATTTCCACCTCTTCCTGAAGCAGGATATCGCCCGTGTCGAGTCCTTCGTCCATCAGCATTGTTGTTATACCCGTCTTTTTTCCACCATTAATTATCGCCCACTGTATTGGAGCGGCTCCTCTATATTCTGGTAAAAGAGAGGCATGCACATTAACGCAACCAAAAGGAGGAAGTTTAAGGATCTCCGAGGACAGAATCTTTCCGAATGCAACGACGACAATAATCTCTGGCTTCATATTCGAAAGTTCTATCAAAAATGAGGGCTCTTTTATTTTTACTGGCTGTAATATCTTGAGCCCTTTGCTGAGGGCAAGTTCTTTAACCGGGGGAGGAAAAGGGACTGAACTTCTTCCTTTTCTCTTGTCAGGCTGGGTTACGACCGCAATGACCTTCTCTCCTGAATCAAGAAGTTTAACAAGAGAGGGAACAGAAAAAGAAGGAGTGCCAAAGAAGACTATACGCATTTTCCGTTTCTTAACTTAAAGGGTTTTCATTTCATTCACTAAGTTCAATATCAAAATACCAGATTCTGTAGACTCAACAATTCCGATCTCAAGCTCCGCTTATTATAAGGATTAGAAATGCCAAGAATATTTGTTTATTTATTACTTGCGACTTCTTTCAAGAACTTCTTGTATCGTCTCTTAAAAAATTCCCTTTTTATAGGGCTCATCCTGTCAATCAGAAGTAGTCCCTCGAGGTGATCTATTTCATGTTGCAAAGCTCTAGCCAGAAGACCAGCACCTTCTATCTCCATAGTCTTCCCTTCTCTATTAAGCCCTCTTACATAAACCCTTTCGGCCCTCTTAATTGTCGTAATATAGCCGGGGATACTCAGACATCCCTCTTCAGCTTCCATAAGGCCTTCTTTGTCTATAATAACAGGGTTTATCAGGACTATAAGTGATCCTCCATCTTCTCTCGCACTCACATCTATAACACATAGTCTCTTAGAAACGCCCACTTGGTTTGCTGCAAGCCCAACACCTCTGGCAAAATGCATAGTCTCAATCATATCGTCAATAAGATGCTCTACATTGGCATCTATATTTTCAACGAAAGAAGTTTTCTCTTTCAGAATCCTCTGGGGATATTTCTTAATCTCAAGTAAAGCCATAATTTATTATAAAACATTTTGAACCGCACACGGGCCAGCCTTGTTACAGCGGTTGAATGGCTAAAGGAAAAAGGTTCTGAGAAAATTTAAAAAATTTGTTACGTAAAAATCATTTGTGCACATATGGGAAACTACTTGTGGACATATTATTAGGTAAAGTTCTTGCTCCTTGTTGTGTCAGTTTTCAATGAAAGAAACAAGTGGTCAGGTTAACATGTCCAATTATGATTTTTACAAATAGTACATAAATGATATTTCCGTAACAGAAAATTTTAAAAATTTTGAAATATAATAGTAAATTGTATATTATAGATACTTTAAAATTAAGGATACTCTGTACAAACTTTGGAGGTTTTTGAATTAGGGTTATCAATTTTAAATCAAAGGAAGAGAGAGAGATTTACAGACACAGCACATCCCATATTATGGCCCATGCTGTGAAGGAAATTTTTCCTAAGGCAAAACTCGCAATAGGTCCTGCCACAGAGGAAGGGTTTTACTATGATTTTGATATAGATAGAGCCTTCACTCCCGAAGACCTTGTATTAATAGAAGGGAAGATGTCTGAAATAATAAGGCAGAACAATCCCTTCGTGCGTAAGGTCATACCGAGGAAAGAGGCAATTGAGCTATTTAAAAGAATGGAGGAGAATTATAAAGTCGAACTTCTCGAAGAAATACGTGAGGAGGAAGTCTCTCTCTATGAAGAGGATGGATTTATAGATCTCTGCAGAGGACCCCATCTTGAATCGACCGGACTGGTCAGGGCCTTTAAACTATTGAGTATTGCAGGTGCTTATTGGCGCGGGGACGAGAGGAATAAAATGCTACAGAGGATATATGGAACAGCCTTTACGGATGAAAAGGACTTAAAAGAATATCTTCAATTTCTTGAGGAAGTTAAGAGGAGAGATCACAGAAGGCTTGGCAAAGAGCTTGATCTTTTCAGTATAAGTGAAGAGATCGGGCCCGGACTGATTATCTGGCATCCAAAGGGCGCAACAGTCAGGAGGATGATAGAGGATTTCTGGCTCAATGAACACTACAAGGCAGGTTATCAGATTCTTTACACGCCGCATATAGCAAAGCTTCAGCTCTGGCAGAAAAGCGGCCATCTCGATTATTACAGGGAAAATATGTACTCTCCCATGGAGATTGAAGGGATAGATTACGAGATTAAGCCTATGAATTGTCCCTTCCACATCCATGTTTATAAAACTGCTTTAAGAAGCTATAAGGATCTTCCCATAAGATATTCCGAGCTCGGGACGGTTTATAGATATGAACGCTCGGGTGTTCTCCATGGTCTCTTGCGTGTCAGGGGTTTTACACAGGATGATGCACATATTTTCTGCAGGGAAGATCAGATAGAAGAAGAGATACTCGGTGTTCTTGAATTTACGGTATTCATACTGAAAGTATTCGGTTTTGAGAAATATGATATCTACCTTTCGACAAGACCCGAGAAATATGTGGGAATCCTTGAGAACTGGGAAAGGTCAACGAATGCCCTTAAAAGAGCACTTGAGATAAAGGAACTTCCCTATGAAATCGACATAGGTGAAGGTGTCTTCTACGGACCTAAGATAGATATAAAAGTCAAGGATTCACTTAATAGACCCTGGCAGTGTAGCACGATACAGGTAGATTTCAATAACCCTGAAAGGTTCGCTGTAACTTACAGGGGTAAAGACGGCAGAGAGCATAGACCGATCATGATACACAGGGCCTTGATGGGTTCTCTGGAAAGGTTTTTTGGGATACTGATAGAACATTACGCCGGAGCATTTCCTTTATGGCTTGCACCTGTCCAGGTTGAAGTTCTTACTATAGCCGAAAGACATGCAGATTATGCAAAGGATCTGGCTACAAAGTTAAAATCAGGGGGCATAAGGACAGAATTAAATATTGAAAATGAGAAGATCGGTTATAAAATCAGGAATGCCACTATAAGGAAGGTGCCATACTTGGTTATAATAGGTGATAGAGAGGCTTCTGAACACAAAATGGCTGTTAGAAAGCGTACGGGTGAAAATATCGGACCGATGATGATAGAGGAATTTATGGGGATTATAAAAGAAAAGATTAGAAATAAGAGTTTGGAAATTTAGATTCGGGAGGTGAAAGAATAGTTAAAGATATAAGGGTTAACGAGAAAATAAAGGCGAGGGAGGTTAGATTAATAGATGTCGATGGGAAGCAACGCGGAATTATGCCACTGATTGAAGCCTTGAAGATCTCAAAGGAAAGAGGTCTCGATCTTGTGGAAGTGGCAGCAAATGTCAAGCCCCCTGTTTGTAAGATACTCGATTTTGGAAAATACAGATACCAGGTAAGTAAAAGGCAGACACAAAAGAAGGCAGGTGGGATTAAGGAGATAAAGATAAGACCTCGGATAACAGAACATGACCTTGTCTTGAAAGTTAAAAATATTAGGCGTTTCCTTGATGAAGGTAATAAAGCAAAGGTGACGATGTTTTTCAGGGGAAGGGAGATTATAAGACCAGAACTGGGTATGAGGGTATTCGAGAAGATGTTAAAGCTGATAACCGGAAAGTTTAATGTTGAACAGTTACCTAAGTTAGAGGGTAATAACATAACGATGATCATAACAGCAAAATAAGGTGTTATAAGGGAGGATGAGATGCCGAAACTTAAAACCCATAGAGGGGCGGCAAAGAGATTTAAGGTTACAGGTACGGGGAAGATAATCAGGCGGAGGAGCCATAAGAGGCATCTTCTTACAGGGAAATCTGCTAAGAGGGCGAGAAGGTTAAAGAGTCCGACTCTCGTTTCAGGCAGCGAATATGCTAATATTAGAAGGCTACTACCGGATATGTAATAATAGTAAGAGGTTTGAATAATGATAGGCGCTGAGTTAAATAAAGAAATAGATTTAAAACTCGTAACCGTTCACTTGAAACTCTTTACCGATTAATAAGGAGGATTAGATGCCGAGGGCAAAAGGTGGTTTTAAGACTAGGAGAAGAAGAAAAAAGGTATTGGAAAGGGCCAAGGGCTATTATGGCGCCAAAAGCCGTCTTTTTAGAATAGCGAAGGAAGCTGTTGACAGGTCCTTGCTTTATGCATACAGAGATCGTAAGGCAAAAAAGAGAGAATTTAGGGCACTGTGGATTGCCAGGATAAATGCAGCAGCACGTGCACTTGGCCTGACTTACAGCCAGTTTATGTCAAGACTGAAAAGGGCGAATATTTTATTAAACAGGAAAGCCCTCGCAGATATGGCCTACAATGATCCCTCCGCTTTCAATGCTCTTGTTGAGAAAGTAAAAGAATAGAAATAAAAAGTGGAGGATGTCCTTTCTTTTAAAAATCTCTTTGAAGAAGAGTCAAGGTCGGTTTCCTCTCTGACCGGACTTCAGCAACTCAGGATAAAATATTTAGGCAAAAAAGGCCTTCTCGCTTCAAAGTTAAAGGCCCTCTCTTCAATTCCACCCGATTTAAGACCGGCCTATGGCAAGGCAGTGAATGAAGTTAAAAGTTTCATAGAGGAGGAGATAAAAAAGAAAGAGGCCCTTCTTAAAAAAGAAGAATATCAAAGGCGCATACTTTTAGAAACCATAGATATAACCCTGCCAGGTAAATATATCCCCTTTGGCAGAGAGCATCCCGTAAATAAGGTTCTCCATGAAATTATAGATATCTTTCAATCGATGGGATTCAAGGTTGAAGAAGGTCCAGAGGTAGAACTTGATTATTATAATTTCGAAGCCTTAAACATGCCGAAGGACCACCCGGCACGGGATATGCAGGATACATTTTATATTTCCTCCGATGTCATACTTAGGACACACACATCTCCAGTCCAGGTAAGGGTAATGGAAAAAACCCCCCCCCCTTTAAAGGTTATTGCCCCGGGCAAGGTTTATAGATGTGATGCTGATATATCTCACACCCCGATGTTCCACCAGGTGGAGGGATTTATGGTCGATACGGATATTGCCCTCAGTGACCTAAAGGGTATACTTGAATTATTCTTACATAGTATTTTTAGCCCTGAAACGCCTGTTAGATTCAGGCCAAGTTTTTTCCCCTTCACAGAGCCGAGCGCCGAGGTGGATATAGGATGTATCTTTTGCTCAGGGAAAGGATGCAGGGTCTGTAAGAACAGTGGATGGCTGGAGATATTAGGTGCGGGAATGATAAATCCGAAGGTCTTCGAAATGGTCGGATATGACACGAATGTCTATTCCGGGTTTGCCTTTGGTATGGGGGTAGAGCGAGTGGCGATGCTCAAATATTCAATAGATGATATAAGGCTTTTCTTTGAGAATGACATGAGGTTTTTGAGACAATTCTGATGGTTACTTTGATGGTTTCTAAAACCTGGTCGCTGTCCCTGTTTTATTTACGGCAGGGCAATATCAGTCAGCTTGAACGGCGATTTTATTACAGACTTCGGTGTTATGATGAATATCGCCAACTGTGCATCCTGCGGCATGGGCTTCTCAAAATCAAACACCCAGATATCTCCCATCCTCATCGTGCTGTTAGATGTAATCCTCTTGCCGCTTTTATCCATAAATTCTATTGCTGCCACCTTTGACTCAGTGTCTTTGATGCTCAAAATAACGCTGTTCTCTCCAATCTCCATCATGCCCCCGAACAATGAGCTTAATGCCTGAACTATCGCCTCACCAAATTCTTCTACCAGAGATCCTTCCTTTTCTTTTACTTCCTGTTTCTTCTTTTCTTTAATTTCGTTGTACTGGCTTTTTGTGAGCACGGCGATTTCCACCTGCGCCGCCTTTAGTGCCGCGTTGTTCAATGGCTTGCCCGCCGCATTCATAAAGTTATTTATGTTTGCGGTTGCATTAGGATCGGTTTTCGGGACAAATACGGTTATTTCACCAAGCAGCTCCTTTATGACAGCAGCTCTCCGTGCCGGATTTTTCAATTTGGCCTCGACCTCTGCCTGCCCAATGTTATGCTCATCCGGCAGGGTGAAATCCGTTTTGTCCCCTTCTTCTTTCAGCAGGTTCCTATCGGTATCGTCAAGCGCTTTGGTGATTTTCAGTTTCACCCCTTTTGCATCAGAAATAATATCGCCCATGACTTTCAATTTCAGTTCCATCTGTGAGAATTGTCCGGTTGTCCTTGTATCCTTCACTTCACTCACTGATACCCTCATATCGCTCGTGTAACCAGCTACTGCAAAAAGACAAAATACACAAGTCATAAAAAGTCTCATCCCTGCCTCCTCCCAACAATTTTTACGGTTCTTACACGTAGTGCAAATGCTTTGTTCCGAAGCCGCATCTCTTTTTTCTCCTTATGCATTGCCATTTCAGTTAATGGGTAATATTGAAGTATTTCGGATATACCAACTCAGGTTGAAAGCGATGTAATCAGAATATGAGATTCTATGGTTCGATTATTGATTAAAACCCTTGTCTTGTCAAGAAAATTTCCTCGTGAGGTTAGATTTGAGAATAACTGAACTTCTTGTAAATCCCTATTTTGCAAAGATATAATAAATCCCATGCGTGTTCCCTTTGAATGGTTAAAGGATTTCATTGATTTCACTGCTGCGCCTGAAGAGATAGCGGATAAACTTACTATGATCGGCCTTGAGGTCGAGGCAATCGAGCCCTCTAAAGATGATGTAGTCTTTGAGGTTAATGTAACACCAAATAGACCTGATTGTCTCAGTATAATTGGTATTGCGAGAGAATTATCTGCGACCTTTAATATCCCATTGAAGATACCACTATGTGAGATTAACGGGGAATCCCCTTTTTCTGATTTTTCTGTTGAGATTTTAAATCCCGAACTATGCAATAGATATGCGGGAAGAGTGATAAAGGGAGTAAATATTTATGATTCCCCTGAATGGATCAGGGTACGGCTCGAAAAGTGTGGCGTAAGGTCTATAAATAATATTGTCGACATTACAAACTATGTTCTTTTAGAGTTTGGGCATCCACTCCATGCCTTTGATCTTGATGAGATTACAGGTGATAAGATAAAGGTTGGCGTTGCAGGTCCGGGAAATAAAATTGTAACCCTTGACGGAGCCGAAAGAAATCTACCCGAAGATTCGCTTCTTATATGGGATAGTGTGAGGCCAATCGCCATCGCTGGTGTTATGGGTGGATTGGATACCGAGGTAACAGATAATACAAAGAATATTTTTCTTGAGAGTGCCTATTTCAATCCTCTTTCGATAAGAAGGACCGCAAAAAGATTAAATCTGATAAGCGAGTCTTCCTATAGGTTTGAAAGGGGAACTGACATAGAGTTCCTTGAGAGAGCCCTTAACAGGGCTGCCCTCATGATAAGGGAGATTGCCGGTGGTATGGTTCATGAAATAATAGATGAGTATCCCATAAAATATTTCCCGGAGCCAATTGAAGCAAGATACGATAGGATTAATAAGATTTTGGGAACAGAACTTTCAAATATTACTATTTATGAGATATTGAAGAGACTTGGAATTAAAGTCGAAGATAAGGAAGATTCCATGGTCGTCAATCCGCCCGCTTATAGACGGGACATGAAGAACGATAATGATATAGCCGAAGAGATAGCAAGACTTTATGGCTATGACAGAATTCCTAGAAGGATTCCCCGAAGCCCCCTTCCTTCTGGCCAGCCGGCTAAGAAGATGACCAATATCTTTAGGATAAGGGAGACGATGAGAAAGGCTGGTTTCACAGAGATTATTAATTACAGTTTTATGAATCCCCTGAGTCTTGACACCATTAATATTCCCGGGGATGACAGGAGGAGGAAAGTCATTGTAATAAGCAATCCCCTGAGGCAGGAAGAGTCTCTATTAAGAACAACTCTGGTTCCATCATTAATCGAAAACTTTAAGTACAATCTTGATAGAGGAATAAAGGAAATAAGATTCTTTGAGATGGCAAAGGTCTTTGAAGATATTGGGGAACCCCTTCCTTTGGAAGAGTTCAGGCTTGGAGGTGTTTTTTACAAGGAGAAGACTCCTTCTTTGTGGCGAGAGGATGCCAGCGGATTCTTCATTACCAAGGGTGCCCTGGAATCTATATTCGAGGAGTTAAAGATAAAGGAGTATTCCTTTTCTTCATCTTCCGAGCCATTTTTACATAAAGGTCAGGCTGCTGATATCTTTGTTTCAGGTTCTTATGCGGGGTTTCTCGGTCTCCTCGGTCCCGAAATAGTCGAAAGGCTTGATCTGAAGAAACATAAGCCGGAGATTATTCTTTTTGAACTCAATCTCGATCTCCTTTTGACATTAATACCTGATTCAATAAAGTACTGTCCTACTCCGAGGTATCCGTCTGTCGAGCGTGATATCGCAATTGTAGTTGATGACTTTATTCCTGCTTTTGAGATTAAAAAAATAATAGAGTCCTTCCCGACAGAGTTGATAGAAGAGGTTTCAGTATTTGATTATTACAAAGGTGGTAATATCCCCGATGGTAAGAAAAGCCTTGCCTTCAGCGTCATCTACAGGTCCAGAGAAAAGACTCTCACAGATGAAGAGGTTGAAAAACTTCATACCTCTCTGGTAAAGTACGTACTGAAGAAAACGGGTGGGAAATTGAGAACATAAATGTTAACAAAAATTTTTCCAAAAATTTTTCTTGACTTTCGAGTTATTATTTTGATATAAAAGTAAGAGACGGATTTGTAATTAAAGCCACGAAGGCTTAAAAGAAGACCAGCAGGTCTAAAAGTTTTCGTGGCTTTTTTTATTTGCCGCGGGGAAAGGAGACCGCTGTGGCAAAAATCTTCACTACAATATGAAAAATCCTCAAACTTTTTCAAACCAGATGTTAATCATCATTCACATTATCGAAACGGAGGATTTAATTATGGGTACTAAATTTCAGAAAATTTCAACATTACGACTGTTGGCCTTTTTTATATTTTTTGTGGCCCCCTTTTCAGTTCAGGCGTATGACTTGAATGAAAAGTTATCGATAGAAGGAACTTTAACAGGAGTCTACCAGTATGGAGATTTTGACTTTGAAGGAATTAAAGACTCTGACAGGGGGTCAGCTGTTCTTGATCTCGGAGTAAACTTCCATCCGGCGGATAAAGACGAATTTCAGATAACCCTCAGCTACGCTGCTGGAAACGCATGGAATAAAGTAGGTCCTTTCTCTTTGAGTCTTTACGCGGATGATCTTGAAGCTGACCTCAAAAACATAAATGGGAGAGATAGAGATTATCTACTTGAGGCATGGTATAAGCACACCTTCGCTTTGTCAAAAAACGCATCACTTGCAGTAACAGGAGGCATCATAGATTCTACGACCTACATTGATGACAATAAGTTTGCAAACGACGAAGTGGCGCAGTTCATGAATGAAACATTCGTGAATCATAAGAATGTAAATTTACCTTCCTACGACCTCGGAGGAGTTATAGAGTTAAATATCTCGAGCTTTTCCATCAGGGCGTTGATGATGAATACGAAATTTGAAGCCGAAGAAAATGACTTCAAAAACTATGATTACTATGCACTACAACTCGGGTACACCCTCAATACCTCTTTAGGTGAAGGTAATTATAGGATCTATGGTTTTACAACGAACGATAAGTTTCCATGCTGGGATGAGAGGGATGAAGGTAGTCTTTATGGTTATGGAATCTCTGCAGATCAAGAACTGAGTAAGATAATCGGGGTTTTTGCAAGGTTTGGCTGGCAGAATGATAAGGCAGTAATAGTTCACGATGAGATTTATTCCGGAGGTGTCAATATAAACGGGAAATTATGGGGGAGAGAGAAAGACGAGATAGGTCTTGGTTATGCATATCTCGATGGTGCTGACTGTGGAGATATTGACAACACAAATGCTATCGAGGCTTACACCAAATTCAAGATATCCGATTTCAGCGATGTAACCTTTGATGTCCAGTACATTAATGATAACATGAAGCATGGTGAAGACAGAGATGGATTTATTTATGGGATCAGGTTAAACGCGTATTTCTAACCAATTTAAAAACTTAAATTATAAGGAGGTAGTAACCATGAAAAAAGGGATCGTAAAAGCAGTATTAACAACTATGATACTCATCGTATCTGTTTCCCTGTCTTGGGCACATTTTGGAGTGATCATCCCCTCTGATGACATTGTTTCAAAGCAGGACAAAAAGGAGATAACCCTTCAGGTAAAATTCATCCATCCTTTTGAGGGACACTATATGAATATGGAAATGCCAAAGGCATTTGGCTTTATGATGGGCGGGAAGAAGCATGATCTCCTGCAAACCCTGAAAAAGAAAGCAGTAAAGGGTTTTACTACATGGGAGGCTTCATATAAGATTACGCAGCCCGGAGACCGCGTCTTCTTTGTCGAACCAGCACCTTACTGGGAACCTGCAGAAGAAAGTTTCATCATTCATTACACGAAGGTCATAGTGAATGCCCTCGGTCTTGAGGAAGGATGGGATAGTGAGGTAGGACTTAAGACCGAGATAGTGCCTTTAACAAGACCTTACGGACTCTGGGCAGGTAATGTGTTTCAGGGGATTGTAAAAGTGGATGGCAAACCTGTACCTTATGCAGAGGTGGAGGTTGAATATTACAATGAAGGGGGAAAGATAAAGGCACCCGATGAACCATATATAACCCAGGTTATCAAGGCTGATGAAAGCGGTGTATTCACCTATGCAATGCCAAAGGCTGGATGGTGGGGATTTGCAGCTCTGAATACTGCTGATTACAAGCTGAAGCATGACGATAAGGAATACCCTGTTGAGATCGGTGCTGTGCTGTGGGTGAAGACGAGGGAGATGAAATAATGCATATATCAGAAGGTGTACTTTCGGCATCCGTCCTTTTGACGGGTGCCCTGATTACCGTGGGTGGAACAGCTTTGGGACTAAAGAAGATGGATTATGAAAAGATACCCGAGGTAGCAGTTCTTTCATCAGCCTTTTTTGTCGCCTCATTGATCCATGTTCCGATAGGTCCATCAAGTGTTCATTTAGTTCTCAATGGCCTTGTAGGTATACTTTTAGGCTGGATGGCTTTTCCTTCTATTCTTGTAGCCCTTGCACTGCAGGCACTCCTGTTTCAATTTGGCGGATTTACCTCTCTTGGTGTAAATACCTTTAATATGGCAGCACCGGCTGTTATAGCCTATTATCTCTTTAACTTTACAATAAGAAAAGCAAATCATTTCATAAGCATGCTTGCAGGGTTTGGTGCGGGCCTGACGGGTCTAGGACTTGGTGCACTATTCGTTGCAATAGCCCTCGTAAGCACAGGAGAGAGCTTTCTTAATGTTGCAAAGATACTGGTTGTTGCTCATCTTCCTGTGATGGTAATTGAAGGAATTATAACATCCTTCTGCGTTGTCTTTTTGAAAAAGGTAAAACCAGAAATTCTGGAGGAGGTGGGAAAAAGATGAAATCTGGATTCAGGCATCTTATTTTTTGTTTACTTTTTACTTTTTGCTGTCTACTATTTGTTTCTCTTGCCAATGCCCATAAAGTAAACATCTATGCTTATGCTGAGAATGGGTTGGTTCACTCAGAAAGTTATTTTGTTGATGGCACGAAGTGCAAGAATTCCGTTTTAGAGGTTTTTGATGAAAAAGACGGAACCAAACTCCTTGAGGGTAAGACTGATGAAGAAGGAAAGTTTTCTTTTAAAATCCCTAAGGTCACATCCCTTAAACTCGTCCTTCATGCGAGCATGGGACATCAGGCCGACTTCACCCTTGGTGAAGATGAGGTGAGAGAGGCAATGGGTGTGAAACAGCCTCCCAAGTCACCATCTGTTAAGGTGCCCTCAAAATCAGAAGGCAGTGCTTCAATGAAGACTCAAAAAAAGGAGACTGCAGAAATATCAGAATTAAAAGGTATATCTGAATCCGAGATAGAAGCAATCGTTGAGAGTGCTGTCGATAAGAAGCTCCAGCCTGTAATGAGGATGCTTGTTAAGCTACAGGAAAGCAGTGGAAAGCCAGGCATTACCGAAATAATTGGCGGAATTGGTTATATTATAGGTATTTTAGGAATTGTAGCGTATTTCAAAGCCAGAAGGAGAATGAAGAGAGACTGATATGCACCTCGAGGAATTTGCAGAAGGTAACTCTTTTTTACACAGGCTTGATCCAAGGGTTAAATTTATAACCGCCATCCCGTACATCTTTGTCATCGCTGTTATGCAAGGAACAAAAGGTCCATTGTTAGCCCTTATGATTTCCCTTTTAATGATAGCTCTTAGCCGCATAAGCTTTAAAAAGCTTATTGGAAGGTTGATTGTTGTAAATACCTTTATATTGGTTCTATGGATATTCCTCCCCTTTAGTTACCCTGGAGAGGCAGTTTTTATTATAGGTTCTCTAAGGGCTACCCATGAGGGTTTTCTTTATGCCCTTTCCATTACACTTAAGGCCAATGCCATTGTGCTTGCAACCATAGCAATCCTTGGCACATCAGAAATATTTTCCCTTGCCCATGCCCTTGTACATCTAAGAGTGCCTGACAAGCTAATTCACCTATTTTTTTTCTTCTACAGATACATTAGCGTTTTACACGAGGAATATACGAGATTAAAAAATGCAATGGCCATAAGATGTTTCCAGACAGGAACAAATATACATACATACAGAACATATGCATATCTTGTTGGTATGCTGATAGTAAGGAGTTATGATCGCTCCCAGAGGATTTACAGGGCTATGTTGTGCAGAGGTTTTGGTGGTAAGTTTCGTGTAATGAGCCATTTTGAACTTAAAAGAGGAGATGTATTATTCGGTATACTGATGGTCTTGATAACATCATTTATGGGACTTTTGTTTCTTTTATAAAGAATGAGCATGGAAGAATATTTAATAGAGATATGGGATCTGGGCTTTAGCTATGCCAATGGGAGAAAGGTATTTGACGGCTTGAATTTTTCTCTTAAAAGGAGAGAGAGGATTGGCCTTACAGGCCCCAATGGTGCTGGCAAGACGACATTCTTTCATCTGATAACAGGGCTTTTGAAACCTGATTCAGGTGAGATAAAAATATTTGGGAAGGTCAGAAGGCATGAGAAAGACTTCATAGAGGTAAGACAGAAGATTGGTCTTTTGTTTCAGGATTCTGATGACCAGCTATTTTCTCCAACTGTTGAGGAGGATATTGCCTTTGGTCCATTAAATCTTGGGAAATCCCTTGAAGAGACAAGGACTATTGTTAGAGAAACCTGTGAGAGATTAGGGCTTTCGGGTTTTGAGAAACGGGTTACCCATCGGCTTTCAGGAGGCGAGAAAAGGCTTGTGGCACTTGCCACAGTTGTGGCTATGAATCCTGAATGTTATTTATTGGATGAGCCTATTACAGGACTTGATGAAAAAACAGCGGATAAATTTTTAAGATACCTGAAAGAGCATGCAGATACGTATGTCATAATTACCCATGATCGAGGATTCTTAAAGGGTGCAGTAGACAGGATTTATATGTTAAATGATAGTAAAATTACCGAGATTTAATCAAAATGGTTTTTTGAAAAAAAACTATAGAGATTAATTCAATTTAATCTACGAAGGACTAAGCAGAGACCCCTTAGAAATTTTTAGGACTGAAAAGCCATGAAGGCTTTGCACCAGATAGTGATCTTTCGTGGCCTTTGTGTTTTGAGGACCTTTTGACCTAATCAAGCAACGAAGGAGCAATCCTCCTAAGAAAGGAGGCGAAAAAAAATCTTAGGAGGAAGCATGGAAGAACTCGTAAAAATAAGGAGTTTACTTGATTACTGGTTAGAACATAACAATGAGCACGCAGAAATGTATATGAATTGGGCAAATAAGGCTTTGTCATTTGGTAATGAAGAATTATCAAAAATATTCATTAGGCTTTATCTTGAATCAAAAAGATTGAATAGG
Organism: Nitrospirota bacterium; assembly: GCA_040753575.1. GTDB lineage: Bacteria > Nitrospirota > Thermodesulfovibrionia > Thermodesulfovibrionales > SM23-35 > JBFMEC01. Next base: position 31,758 of record JBFMEC010000003.1, read on the forward strand.
CTTTTTGAGGCGGCTAAGAAAGCGAGCAGTTAGTTCTGAAGAACTGAATCTGCGCGACTGAATTTTACCGTTTCAGGCTGTATAAAACATTTTGCCATGAATAGGCCATGAAGGCTTTCTGCCAGAAGGCGGATGTCGTTGTGGAGTATTATACTCAAATCCCGAGGGACATGACGGTTATAATACTAATAAAAATCCGGAGAGGCTTTAGCCTTATACCAGGAGGATTTGTTATGAAAGGAAAACACGAACACAAACATTTGCATTCTCACAGGCATTTGCATAAACACTCCCACGAGCATCCTCACAAGGACAAAAAACACAGCCATGAGCATTTCCATGCACACAGTCATGAACACGAGCACGAGCATGAACACGAACATACTCACAAAGGGAAATCTGAAAAGCATGATCATGAGCATAAAGACAAGCATGGTTCTCATGATCATGACCATCCCGGACACGAGAAAGTAATACACAAGCATAAAGGCAAAACGAAAAAATAAAAAGAAGGTTCTGAACAAGAAGTTCAGAATATAAGTAACATTTAATACGATTTAGAAAACATAAAGCCACGAAGGCATGCACCGCGAAGGTGAGCTTTTGTGGCTTTTTTGTGTGGAGGGAAAAGATCGGAACCATGAAAGGACAGAGTTACGGGATCATAACCTCGGTATCTATCCACACTATTATCATCACAATATTTCTGATGCTGTCTATTCATAAAAATGTTAATGAACTTAAAACGTTTTATATTCAATTCACGCAGATAAGGGAACCCACTATGCAAGAGCCTTCACCATTCAAAGAAATAAAGAAACATATGGTGTCTGTGGCAAACAAAAGGGATGTTAGAGAAAAAGAACATGATAACAGGATAAAAGAAGAAATACCTTTAATAAAAGAACCGCCCGTCGAAGAAAGGGAAACTGTAATTAGGAATGATGCAACTGAGAGTTATGAGGTAGTCAAGGTAGCAAGCCTTCCTGCTTCTGACACAAAGGAATCTGCACCTATATATGGCAAAGGTCATCAAGGGAATGAAGGCACAGATAGTAGTATATCATATACGGCATCATCTGGCAGTACATCTTCTGGCATTGAGACCGAGTTCGGCTCCAGAGGAGCCCCCGCTTTCTTGAAAAGGCAATTGCCTGTTTATCCCATTCTTGCGAGAAAACTCGGCAAGGAGGGCAAGGTAGTTTTGAGGCTTTTTATAAATGAAAAAGGGCAATTGAAGGATATTGAAGTGGTTGAGCCGGCTGGCTATGGCTTTACAGAAGCTGCTGTAGAAGCGGTAAAGATGTCGACCTTTTCACCTGCACGTGAAAAAGGTGTAAGCACTGCATCAAAGGCCTTGCTTACAATCCGTTTTGTTCTGAAAAAGGTCTGATGCCAAGGAGAAGAAATACAAATGGAATGGCTTAAGGCATTGGTTGATTACGGAATCATCGGACTTCTAATAATTATGAGCATTATTGCAGTCGCAATAACAGTGGAAAGATATCTCATATTCAGGAAAATCAGGGTTGAAAACTTCAATGATAAGAAAACCCTTGAAATAGAACTCACAAAAAAAATGCATATCATAGCAACTATAGGAAGCAATGCACCGTATATTGGATTGCTCGGCACTGTGCTTGGCATTATGCTCACATTTTATACAATGGGCAGGGAAGGACTGATGGATACCGGCAAGATCATGACAGGGCTTGCCCTTGCACTGAAGGCTACCGCTATAGGGCTTGTTGTTGCTATCCCCTCCATTACCTTTTATAACTTTCTTCTGAGGAAGGTGAAAGTGCTGATTGCACAATGGGAGACCATAAATGGAAGAGAAAGAATTTGACTATATAAATGTTATTCCGCTTGTGGATGTGATGCTTGTATTGCTCACAATTGTGTTAACTACATCGACGTTCATAGCCTCTGGAATGATCAACGTATCGCTTCCGAAGGCATCTGCTGAACACAAGGAGATTCTGAAAAATCAGATTATATGCATTGATAGAGACGGAACAGTCTATCTCAATTCATCACCGATAACACTTGATGAACTAAAAGACAAAATGCTTCTTCTAAACAAAATAACCCCTATCTTGGTACGTGCAGATAGGGACATCAGGCTTCAGGTATTTGTGGATGTCTTAGATATCATCAATAACCTGGGATTCAGGAAAGTTGCAATACAGACAGAAAAGGGAGGTGAGATAAAGTAAAAAGTTAAAAATGAAAGTGAAAAGTTAGAAGAAAATCGAAGGGCAAGGATGACCTTTGGGGGGACACCCTGCCCTTGAGGGAAACGCTGCGAAATACAACGCCCCCTTGTCATTTTAACAGAAAAAGGGGGTGGGAGAAAAATTCAGGAGGTGAAAGGATGGAAAGGGGTTTAAGAATTTTTATGAGTTGTCTTTTGAGCCTATTGCTAATTATTGCATCAGTTGCATTGGCAGAGGAAAATGAAAAGGAAGAAACAGAAAAGGAAAAGGAGAAAAAAGAAGAAGCGAAATCTGAAGAAATGCCTGAAGTAGTAGTTATGGGAGAGCCCTTGGTAAAGGGTTTGGAAGAAAAGCTGAAGGAGCAACCTACGACTATTCATTCAGTCTATGGAGAAGAGATTGAAAATATGGATATTAAAAGGACCCTTGATATTATCAGGAGAATTCCCGGTGTTATGGCAGAAAACTATAACCAGCAGGGTGTTGCTGCGGCGTATTCTTTCAGGGGGTTCAGGGCAGGCCATGGGATCGGAGCAGGTTGTTATCTGGACGGAATACCCTACAATGAAATAAACCATGTGGATGGGGATGGATATCCCGATTACAACACCATTCTGCCCGAATCCATTGAGAAGCTGGAGGTTATTAAGGGGCTATTCTCCCCACTTTATGGAGGTTATGCACAGGCAGGCATTCTGCATTACATTACTAAAGACAGAGGCAATGACACAAAATTAAAGCTCTCTACCGGCTCGTGGAATTATCAGCGGGGGGTCTTTGAAATATCCCGTGAATTTGAACGTTTCTATACTTATAACGGCATTGATTTTGAAAGAGGTGATGGATACAGAGACCATAGTGAATGGCAGAAAGGGACGGTTTTTTCACGGTTTGGATACAAAATTGATGAAAAATCAAATGTCAGACTAACCCTCCATTCCTATAAGATTGTCTGGGATGCTCCGGGCCCGCTTCCAAAAGCAGATTGGGATGATGGTAATTTGAAGAAGGCTACAACAGACGGCGGCGGTGATAAACAAAAATATATGGCCAGCGTCGACTACAGCCGCAGCCTGAGTAAATCTTCCGAGATTAATATAGTCGGATATGGCTATCACAGTGATTTTACCAGGTGGGTAGGTGCGAGCAATGAGGAGAGGAACGATTTAAGGGACACATTCGGCTCACGCGTAATGTACTTCCTCTCAAGTCACATTGCAGGAGTAGAAAACGGCCTCATAATCGGTGTGGACTACGAATTTAATAACTCTGATGCGCACAAGTGGAGTGTCCAACACCCCAAAACAAGAGAGCGAAAACAGGAGACATTATCCGGTGAATTCGATTTTCACAACATAGCACTCTATTTTCAGGACGATATCAGGCTGTCCCCTTTAATAAAATTTTCGTTGGGCAGCCGCTACGAGATACTGAAAGGTGATCTGAACAATAAACTTACTGACAAAGAAAGTTCTTACAATGAAGAGGTATTCAACCCGAAAGCTGGAGTACTAATAACACCCGTTAAAGGATTCGATATATTCGGCAATGTTGGAACAGGTTTTGTGCTTCCTGCAGGATTTAAAAAATTTGAAAATGCCAAACTCGACCCTTCAAGGCTAACCTCTTATGAAGTTGGAACAAGGTTTCAACCTCTTGCAAAATCACTCTTTCAGTTAGCCCTTTTTCGCACTGATACCAAAGACGAGGTAATTATAGACCCAATTACCTTGGAGGAAATAAATGCAGGCGAGACAAGACGAGAGGGTGTTGAGGTAAGCGCTGAATATTATTTCATGCCAGTTTTACTTGTCTATTTAAACGGTGTTTACCAGAAGGCAAAGTATACAGATTACAACACTCAAAGCGGGGATTTCAGCGGCAAAGATATACAGAGAGTGCCTAAGTATATAGCAAGCACAGGTATAGAGTATTTCCCAGCAAAGGGATTTTGGGGGAGTCTTACAGGAACTTATACGGGCAAACGGTGGACTGACATCCAAAATACTGTACGTGAGGATGATTTTTTTGTTGCTAACGCCTTACTTCGTTATGCCTGGCAGAAATATACGGTAACACTCTTTGCCAATAATCTCTTCGATAAAAAATACGCTGAGTTGCGCGGTGCTACCGACTATTATCCCAATGATCCGTTTAATGTTACTTTGAGTTTCAGTATGAAATTTTAACTCAGAGACAAAAAAGAGAATTTTGTTTGGGCTAAATTCTAATTATAGGCCTATAAAATTTGGAGGGAGGTGATATATGAAGCTGCTGGTTAGGATTTTAAAAGTCTAAGTGTATAAATTCTTATTAAATAAGATGAGAGCAAAATAATCTCTACGGAGGAAACATGTGTAGAATAATCATAAGAAGCATATTAAGCGTTTTAATGGTGTTCACGTTTTTATGTCCTGTTTTCGCCCATGATATATGGGTAGAAAAACAAGATGGGAAACTTATTATTTTATATGGTCATGTCGACAAAAATAAGTTTGAGTCCATAGAGCCAGCGAAAATAAAAGAGGTAAAAGGATTTGACAAGAACGGGAAGGACATGAGAGTGAAAATTGAGCAGAACAAAGATAGTTTATCAATATCCCCTGCAAAAGAAGTAGCGGCTATCGAACTATTTTTTGATGGTGGATACTGGGTAAAAACAACCGAGGGGTATAAAAATATATCAAAACGGGAGGCTAAAGAGTATATCGAGTCTATGCACTCCATAAAATATGGTAAATCTCTTTTCAGCTGGAACCGCAAGTTTGTAGAGCCCTTTGGAATGAGATTTGAGATAATTCCATTAAAAAATCCCTTTGAGATAAAAAAAGGGAAGGTGCTTCCAATAAAGGTGCTTTTTGAAGGCAAGCCTCTTGAAGGTGCATCAATCAAACTATCGGGTTATGGAAAAGAGACAACAGAGTTGGTAACTAATAAAAATGGTACGGCAGATATTGTTATTGAAAAGGCGGGAATTCAGATAATCACTGCACGACATAAGATTCCACTTAAAGATAACCCCGATGCTGATAACCTTTCTCTTGGAACAGCATTGACTTTTGAAGTGAAATAGATGATTAGAATTATTATAACAGTGCTTCTGCTCCTGATATCATCAGGGGCAGAAGCCCATTCTGTCCATTATCAGGTAGAAAACAAGGGCATCAGTGTGCGGGTGTTCTATGCAGAGGATGATTCGGCAAGTTATTCCAAGTATGAGATATTCGGGCCGGGAGACACAATTCCCCATCAGAAAGGGCGAACCGACAAAAACGGCTTCGTCTCGTTCCTTCCCGATCGTCAGGGGAAATGGGTGGTAAAGGTCTATGGAGAATCCGAGCATGGAATGCATGGCGCACAAATCGAGGTTGACGTCAACGAGGATCTCTTTATGGTCTCTTTCAAAAAACCTCTCGTTGCACAGTATAGAAAGGCCTTTGTGGGCATTAGTTTCATTCTGGCAATATTTAGCCTATGGACTCTATTGAAAAACCGAAAAAGCAAAAACAAAATATCAAAACATCATTTTTCTGAAAAAGCAATTGATTATGGATTGTCAGAGAGGAGAAAAGATTCCGAAAAATAAATAAATAAAGAACTATGATTTGGTATTAAAGAATTTTGAAGGACCTGAGAAGACATGCCATTCAGCTTCTTTGAATATTTCCCTGCACTGCTGCACAGTCATTCCCCGTTTACCTCCTGTATCCTTTTCGGTATCACGAGGATTTGATCCTGTTTCTGCCCATATTATGTTAGCTCCTGCTGCAACACCAATAACATTAGGCTCATGTGTGCAATTTCCCGGAATATCGTATCCAGTGGCTAATCTTATAACACCAAGTATGTGAGCCATTCTAGCTTCACTCACTATACCATATTCTGCCATCTCTGTGTTAAGGATAGGAATTCGTCTCATAGCACCACTGGAAATCGGTTTTGCTTCTTTCGTGATAACAGTCTTTTCAATAAGTTCATTAATACTATGTTCCGGCCCTATAGGCTCAACACAGGTTCCGAGAAATAAACCAGCTTCTCTTGCATTTCTAAAGGTTTGTAGCCTTCTCTCAGGCGGGATTGTTGTATCCCTCCCTTCGCCCATTCTCAAGGCATGATATATACCTAAAAAACCCACATCTTTTAACCTTGATTCACCATCAAAAAAATAAAAAAACCTCGTTATCCCAATAAGGATGAGGTGTTAGAATAGTTGTGCGAGCAACAAAATAACACCAACGAGGTGAATATATTATGGCACAAAAGGTAC
>JBFMEC010000004.1:0-36923 GCA_040753575.1 Nitrospirota bacterium
TAACCGCAGCTCACAAGTCGGCCTGTCAATCCCGATGTGGAAACCACTGACTGGAGAGCCGGATGCGGGAAACTCGCACGTCCGGTTCGGAGGGAGGGGAGGCGAAAGCCTTCTCTACCCCTATCAGGAGGAGTGTTATTGTAAAAGACGAGTTAGATACACAACAATAGGTATCTAATATATAAGGAAATATGTTTTGATGTTTAAATTTAAGTTGTGGCAATGAAGATGAGCAATTTGCGGGTCACTTATCCAATCCCTTTATCCATAATCTTGCATATTCTTGTTTTTATGGTTGTTGCCGGTATCGGCGGATTTGAATTTGTCGATTTATCTTCTAAGGAGATATTTATTACAGACATTGTTTCAGGAAAGCCAGAGATGCCACAACTTGCGAGGTCGATAAAGGATAAACTTTTAAATAATCTGACGGTTACAGAAGACAAGGCAGAAGAAATAGCTGATCAGGTTGTCGAAGAACAGGTTCTTGAGGAATCCCAGGAAGAGAAAGATTCTGTCACTGAGAAAGAAGCTCCTCACGCAGAGGAGAATACTTTAAAGAAGGAGAATGAAGAAAAGTCTTTGATAAATAGCCTGACAGAAAAGGGAGAAAAGGAACCTGTTGTGCCGAAGACTCAAGAAAACTCGGTCAAGATATTGAAGCACGCCAAGGAGAAGCTCGATTTTGATATATACTGGCTTGGAATCAATGTAGGAAAGGCAAGTCTCGAGGCCGTAAATAATAATGGAACTTTGAGAATTGTCTCGCAGATCTATTCTACCCCCTTTATATCCACATTTTATAAGGTCGAGGATTATGCGGAAAGTAAGATCGTTGATGGAATGCCTGTCAACTTCAGGATCAAGCAGCATGAAGGAAGATACAGAAGTGATAAAGAGACGATATTTGATATGAACAATAGAAAAGTTTTGTTCATTAATTATCTCAAGGAAACGAAGGATGAGCATGCCATCACAAGTCCGGTTTTGTGGGATGTTATTTCAGGCTTCTATTATTTGAGAACCCAATTTTTAGGAATGGGGAAGACTGTTTATGTCGCCATCTTTGACAGTAACAAATTTCTTAATGTTGAGGTCAGTGTATTGAGGAAAGAAAAGATCGTCCTTCCCGGCCATGGTGAAGTGGATACGTTAATAGTAAAACCGATGCTTAAATCTGAAGGGTTGTTTCAGAAAAAAGGTGATATTTTGATCTGGCTTACAGATGATGAATTAAAGATCCCTGTCAGAATCGAAACGGAGGTTTCTGTCGGAAGAGTGGTGGCTGAATTGAAGATCTTATCAACAGAGAATTGATGGTCTTCATAATCCTTTTTTCATTATTTTTGTTTCCTCTCTTAGCATCCGATCCCTATATTCTAAAAAGGCAGGTAATGATTGAGCATGATATCAAGGGAAGAGGGATAAAGGATAAAAGGGTGCTTGATGCGATGGAAAAGATCCCCAGGCATCTTTTCGTTGATGAACATTTAAGGGATAGGGCCTATGGGGATTATCCACTTCCCATTGGAGAAGGACAGACAATATCGCAACCTTATGTTGTTGCCCTTATGACAGAGGCCTTAAAGTTAAAGCCAACAGACAGAGTCCTGGAAATAGGAACAGGCTCCGGTTATCAGGCGGCGGTGCTGGCAGAAATCGTAAAGGAAGTGTATACGATAGAAATCAGGAAGTCTCTTGCCGGCAGGGCGGCAAAAAGACTTAAAGGCCTTGGTTACGGGAATATAAAAGTGAAATATGGTGATGGATATTTTGGGTGGGAGGGATTCGCACTTTTCGATGCGATAATTATTACTGCCGCTGCAAACCATATTCCACCACCCTTGATCAAACAACTTAAAGATGGCGGGAGGCTCATAGTTCCTCTGGGAAGTACTATCTATTATCAGACTTTAACCCTTGTGACAAAGAAAAAAGGTGAAATCAAAGTCGAACAGATGGGACCAGTGGCCTTTGTCCCGATGATCGGGGAGGCAGAAAAAGGAAGGTAAAAGTATTTTCAGGTTGGTCTCTTCAGAAAAATTCTAATTATGCTGTAAGCCATCAGATAAGAAGCTGCGCCGAACCATAAAACCATTTTGAATCCTGTTGAAATGGCTAATAGGATAGTCAAAATAGGTGCAAGGACCGAAAGGCAACCATTTATCGCCCATGCCCAGGGAATTAAAGATTCATTCTTCTCACCGAGGATTCTTAAGCCCAGGGGAAAAGGTATTCCCATAAAAAGACCGAGTGGCATAAATATAAGAAATACTGAAGCGATCTTCAATGTTATTGGATATGGAGAAATGACATTCGTGATAGCCGGAATAAACAAACTATAAAGGATGATAATAAAAGTGAGAACAACAATTATGTGAGGGCTTCTTAAGCATGAAATCCTGTAGCTCAGAAGACTTCCAATGCCAGAGCTTATGAGTATTGATGTAAGGACCGTTGCCACGGCATAGGATGGGTGTTCGAGGGGCAGGATAAGCTTCTGAATTAGAGACACTTCAATAAACATAAAGCCAATGCCCAGGAAGGCGAAGTAGGGCAGTAGTTGATGTACATTTTTCCCCTTAGCCTTAACCTTAAGTTTTGTAATTGCGGGCAAAAGTATGAGAAGGAGGCTCAAAAAAAGTACCTGAACAAAAACGGCTGGAAGGATATATCCTTCCTCAATAAAATACTGCCATTTCTCTCCCATAATTTTATAAATGTCTTTGATGTTTTTTAGCTTCAAATAATAATGAAAAAAGGGACGATCATCACTAACAGGCCTTATATCAAAGATGTAACGATTAACAAAAGAACTTCTTGTTTCAGGATTCAGGATGCTCTTAAAAGCAAAGAAATATTCATTTGAGGGCATCCGAACATAAACGTTGCTTTCCTCTTCTTTGATGCCAGGATAATATATTAAATCAAACCACATTTCTTTTGAGAATTTCTTGATGACCTCTGTCTCATTAATAGAAAGGGGAGACTTTTTTACAAGTATACATATGCTTCCCCAGGTGCGAAGGGCTACAATATGTTTTTCAACGCCCTTAATACCTGATCCCTCCAGAGATGTAACAATTGTATTTATCAGTCTGAATTCTATTCTTGGCGGCGGCAATATAAAAAGGTTTATGCTTAGAAGGCCTTCCGGTTTCAGATGGTCTATGTATTCCCTGAAGGCTTCAACCGTAAATCTGTAGTCCTCTGATATTCCGAAAGATCCAGAGGGAACGGCTCCCATTAATGAAATATCAATAATATCAAATCTTCCAAAATCTGAACTGAGCCATGATCTTCCAAGACCCGACCATGTATTCTGTGAATAAATCCGCCCCGATAATTCACCGAGGTCTTTTTTGATCACCTCTATGAGCTGGGAATTACTTTCGATCTTATATATATTTGAAGAACCATAATATTCGGCAACCAGTATTTGAAGTCCTCCCTTCGGGTCAAGAATTAATACGTCCTTCGTTGAACCTATCTTATAAGGAAGCGCTGACGGCAAGTACTTGAGAAATTCCAGGGGACTGCGGGAAAAAGATTTTCCCTCGCCCTTGGAGGTTATAGCATTAATGTCTCCTCCATCTATTGAAAACCCTATCTGTTCGGGAAGTGACTCAAGATACCTGAGGCTCAGGCCAGGGGCAAAACGCACTGCGCTACTTTTGAAGGTGTCTATCCTGGAGAAGGGGCTGAGATAGGTTTTAAGATGTTCGGCTCCGGGATACCTGAGGGCAACCTGAAGCCCCTTGTAGGGAGAAATCCTTATCTCTGTAAAAGATGGATCAAGGATCAGCACAGAGAAGGTCAATAATATTGTGATCGAAGAAATAATTCTCAGTCTTTTCCCGGAGGCAATAAATGCTGAAAGGAATGCAATTGAAGAAATCACAAAGACAGCCCTATCAGGCACCAGGATTGTTAAAAGATATAGAACTCCTAATGATCCTGTGCCAGCACCAAGAAGGTCAGCGCCGTAGAGAAGGCCTGATTTCTCGCTTATAAAAGTAAAGGCCGTTGCAATGATCAAGCCCGTGAAGAAGAAGGGAATTGAAAGTGCAACATAATAAAAGCCGATATAAAGTAGTTGCATTCTGTCCCAGGGGAGCCTTACCGGATCAAAGGGTATCTGATTTGAAAGAAGATAGCTTAAAGAGATACTTGTGCCGAGGAGCAGACTATAGATACCAGTGTTAGAAAGGTTTCTCAGTTTTGGATTCAGAGACAGGATTGTCCCGCTTGCACCGAGGCCAAGCATGGCGATACTTATAATCATAAATGCAAAGTGATACCAGAGAGAAATAGAAAAGATCCTTGTAAGCGTTATTTCGTAGGCAAGGCTCGAAAGGGAAGTAAGGAATATGACAAGGAATATCCTTCGATCTTTAATCATGCATTAAAGAAATTATAGCAATAATAGACGATTGGGTTGCTTTATATTTTTTGGATACGGGTATAATTATAAATAGCCCGGCAGGAATGAAATATGGCAAATTCCATTGCTGAAAAAATAGTCCTTTATTTAAGGATGATCAGGTTTTCCCATTCTATCTTTGCCCTTCCCTTCGCCTTCACCGGAGCAATTATAGCGGCCCATGGAATCCCTTCCCTGAGGCAGATATTTTGGATCACCGTAGCAATGGTCGGGGCAAGATCAGGGGCTATGACTCTAAACCGTATAATTGATAGGGAGATAGATAAGGCAAATCCACGGACCGCTAACAGGGAAATTCCAGAGGGTGTTATTAATGTAGGGGAAGCGGGTTTTTTTACCGGCATTTCTTTTGCCCTTCTCATTTTAGCAGCATATATGTTGAACCCCCTTTGTCTAAAGCTTTCTCCTCTGGCATTGATGATACTTTTTTTATACTCCTATACAAAGAGATTCACCTGGGTATCCCATTTTGTTTTAGGGTTAGCTTTGTCCGGGGCACCTCTGGGTGCCTGGATAGCGGTAAGGGGTACCTTTGACCCTGAAATAATTCCGATGGTAGTAGCCGTTGTATTCTGGCTGGCAGGCTTTGACACGCTTTATGCTTTGCAGGATATCGAGTTTGACAGATCTTATGGGTTATATTCTATACCGACCAGATTTGGAATAAGAAAGGCTTTATTGTTTGCTAGGATATCCCATCTTATTACATTTCTTATGCTCACCTCCTTAGGAATTCTCTTTAGATTAGGTCTCTTTTACTGGATCGGATTGATAATTGTTGGAGGGCTTTTCATTTATGAGCATTCTCTTGTTAAAGAAGACGATCTGAGCAGACTCGATATGGCCTTTTTTAACATGAATGGATATATAAGTATGACCGTTTTTATCTTCACGTTGCTGGATTATTTATTATGAAACATCTTTTTAAGGTGTGATAAAATAATTTATGTCTTTGAAAGAGAGCTGTCCTGGAAGCAGAGAAATAAGGGCCCCCTATCCAGAAGAGATAAGATGTTTCTGGTGTGATACTGTATCCGAGATATGGTCCGACGAGGTGGAGATCGTCTGCAAAGGATGCGGAAGAATGATATCGCGAGACATGAAAGCCACCTGCATTGAATGGTGCCCCTTTGCGAAGGAATGTGTCGGCCTTGAGAAATATGAGAGGCTGATGAAGGGGAAAAAGAAATAAATACCATCGGGATACATTTTGATTATCTTATCCTTTAATATAACAAATAAGTAAGGCCATTAGAGCCTCCTTGATATGACAGACCCACAAATGTATTTCATTTCCTAATTATGATTGTACTAAGAAAATTGCTCCTCTGGTACGTTTGATTTTTTCTCTCTTAGCTTTCTTGGATATTTCTTAATATTTTTGAAGACATTAATAGAAATATTTTTTATAATGATTATCGTTAAATGAATAAAGGAGGAATTATGGCTAACGGAATGATTGTCACCTATGGGTGCGAAAAGTGTGGATCAGAGATAGTTATTACAAAAACAGGCGAAACCCTGCTAAGTCCTATCTACTGTTGTGGTGTGCGAGTAACAGAAATATCTACTGTTGCAAAAAAACCCGCAAAAGCGAAAGAGAAACCAATAAGAAAGGTAGTTAAAAAGGTCGTCAAAAAACCTGTGGCAAAAAAGAGGGCATCCAAAAAGAAATAATAGAGGTTGATTTGCACGTTCTCTGAGACTGTCTTGAAGATTGCGGTATCATCAAAAAGAATTTATCTAATTGGCTCTGGAGTGTGCAGGTCATATAGAATTGGCGGGGTGGACGGGACTTGAACCCGCGACCTCTGACTTGACAGAACAATACCGCCTTACTTACCCTTTTTTGTCAATGGTTGATTTTATCAGGAAAACAGCTATTTATGAGGATCTACGGGTTTTTAGCCATTATTGGAGGTGATTTACTCTGCCACACCACACGACATGTTCTCAGCGCCTTGTATCACCTGCAATCTCGTTATCTCATTCTTTAAGTTTTTCACGTCCTCCTTTATGTTCTTTCGATATCCAAAGTTCATCGTTGTATAAAGCAGTGGGTGCGACAAGGCGCAGCTCAACCTTTTTGCAATGGAACTTATCTTATAGAATTCCCTTCTTACCCATAGATGACCTTCCATTAGCTCTTGAGGCGTCATGTTTTTTGGTTTGAACACGACTGTGCTGTGATCATAGTATTTCCAATCTTCCGTGAGCAACCTTCCTTCTTTTTTGAATCTATCATAAATCTTAGTACCAGGATAGGGTGTCAGGACATTAAATGAAACCGTTGCGATTTTGTTTCTCATTAAGAATTCTAACGTATCTTCAAATATGGATTTATCTTCCTCATCAAAGCCAAACACCATGGATGCATGAAAGACGATTCCATACTCTCTCACTTTTTTGATTGCATCATCGTTCGCTGAGAGTTGTTTGATGGATTTTCTCATCCGCTGTAGTGCGCTTGTTGAAACTGTTTCTAATCCGAAGAACAAAGCTACGCAGCCGCTCTGAGCAGCAAGTCTCATCAGTTCAGTATCGTTCACAAACGAGATAGATGCCTGCCCAACCCACCGTATCTTGAGCGGCTCAAGAGCCCTGAAAAGTTCTTTTGCGTATTTCGGATTACCAATGATATTGTCATCAAGGAATAGAAATTTCTTCCCTTTGGATGCCTCAATATCGCTGACGACTTTCTCTACAGGAAGTGACCGAAGTTTCCTTCCAAAGAATTTCGGTACACAACAGAACTCGCAATCATACGGACAACCTCTCGTCGTAACTATCGGCATTACATTGAATATCCCACTGGATTTTGATGTGAGTTCTCGGCGAGGCAGCGGATAAGGGGATACATTAGGCTGATGCGATTTATAAAACCTTTGCAGATTCCCATGCTCAAAATCCTCGATGAGTGTTTCCCAGGTGTCCTCTGCCTCACCAATCACGACGGCGTCAGCGTACTGAATTGCTTCTTCGGGCAGGACAGTCGGATGAACGCCGCCTATCACGACGGTTCTCCCTCTTTTTCTGAATTCCGCCGCCATCCGATAAGCTCTTGGAGCATTTGAAGTCATTGTGCTGATGCCAACGATATCGCATTCCTCGTCAAGATTGACCTTCTCGAGTTCCTCTTCAACAATTTTTACATCGTAATGTGATGGCGTGAGGGATGCAATAATATTGAGTGCAATCTGCGGTATTCGAAGAGCATGCGGATAGCGGAGATGCTCATCCCGACAAGGAGAAACTAATAATAGCTTGATGCTTGGTCCTTTCTACTTTGTAATTCTTCGGAGGCAGTTTCATAGAAAACCTAAGATGTATCTGTACATGAATGTGTGCCTAACGAACCGGAACTTAGCCACCGCGACAAGTTATTCCTTACTTAAGTTGTACCCCTAGAGCAAAACAATTCTCAGCTAACTCGTTCACTCCGAAATTATACGAATAGTTTCGTCTATCCAACCATTTTTTGGGGTTATATCCGAAGTATTTCGGATATTCCACCTATGAATTACTGGTTATAATCTACACCATTTTGACTATTTAAGAAAGTGAGAACTACAAGGAAGGAAGAACTTGGGTAAAAGACTCATTAAGTTTAGCTAAGATGACTTGGTGTAGCAAATAAGACAATTGAGAATTTTATTGCACGGCGCAATCCGGCTTTGTGAGAGGAGCCAGGGGAGGTTTTCACCTCCGTCCAGCTCGGTCCCGTACATTCAACGTTAGTGAACATCGCATTTGGCGCGAGGGCCGCTGATACTAATCCACATAACCATAGGATTGACATCTCCGACTTGGTCTAATGGGTCAATTTTGATTGTGTCATCAACCCCTTTTTCGGTTGCTATATATTGTGTGAAGCTACGTGAGTCGCCTGTAGGTACTCTGAATATGATCGAGTCACCGTCTTTGAATACAATGTTTATCCTATCCTCGACCGCACTGAAATTCGTTGCCAGTATGTAAAGTTGGCATTTACTTGCGCAAGAGCACGTAACATAGTCATCAGTTTGACTTGTAAAGAGTGCAAAATCTGCCCCACCAGGGGGACCAGCTTGCGCCATTCTCCCAAAGGAAATGAAAGCTGACATTAAGGCTACAATTACAACTATTATGAACTTCTTGATGTTCATATTCATGACTTCCTCCTTTTTTGTTTTTTATCCCTCATGCCTCAACTACCTCTGAAAATTAAAAATGTAATCCTTCCTTTCTGAGCTCATAGCTCATGAGTTGATGTGTAGTGCATCGGACTAAAGTAAACATCTCGGATCTCGTTCTATATCCGCCGGTTTCCGCCCCCTTCTCACGGAGGGTTTAGCTTTATCGGGAGAGCCTTATCTATAACTTTTTTATATCAAATAGACATACCTTTGTCAATTTAAAGTTATTAAACAGCTATATAATATAAAAATTTGGATCAAGGCAAAATGGGAATTTACCTTATTGCTTTCTGGTTGTAATGTTGTGTGGAGGGGTAATGTTCCAGTGCCCTTAAAAGACAATAAAGAAGTAGAGAATTTGCAAGCGATCGGATGATTGGGGCTGGTTGCGAAAAAACTCTTGACAAAAATAGGGAACAATGGTTAACAACCGAAACCCATTGATTATAAAGGGGATTTATGGCGGGGTGGACGGGACTTGAACCCGCGACCTCTGGCTTGACAGGCCAGCGTTCTAACCGGGCTGAACTACCACCCCGTAGAGGCAGTCAACAGTTACTAGTGAACAGTTGTCAGTCTTTACTGAACGCTAACCGCTATTCACTGATCACTGTCTTCATGGTAGGCGGAACAGGGATCGAACCTGTGACCTCAGCCTTGTAAGGGCTGCGCTCTCCCATCTGAGCTATCCGCCCACAATAATATGACTATACTATTAGAAAGCCCTCTTTAGTGTCAATCGGTTGCAGAATAGAGGTAGCGAGCCGTAGAATATTAAATGACCTATCTCTGGGTAGCATTGTCTTTGACATCAGCCTTCACCCTCGCCACAAGTGATGCCCTTACAAAGAAAGCACTCACCCATGGTAATGAATATCTTGTAGCATGGTTTAGACTTCTTTTTTCATTACCCTTACTTTTGATCTTATGGTTTTTAATTCCCTTGCCAAAAGTTGATATTGAATTTTATAAGGCCTTTATCTTAGCATTGCCTCTTGAGATTCTCGCAATAGTTTTATACATAAAGGCCCTCAGGATTTCCCCGCTCAGCCTGACACTTCCATTCCTTTCATTAACTCCCTTATTTTTGATTTTCATTTCATATCTCGTGTTGGGCGAGAAAGTTTCATTCCTTGGCGGAATAGGTATTATTTTTCTTGCCTGCGGAAGCTATAGCCTTAACATACACGAGTTCCGAAGAGGAATCCTTGAGCCCTTCAAGGCCATAACGAAGGAAAAGGGTTCAATCCTGATGATAGCTGTTGCTGCGATTTACAGTATCACTTCCTCACTGGGAAAGATGGCCATTGAACATTCGTCACCGCTGTTTTTTGGGATCACATATTTTTTGACAGTAGCCATAATTTTTGGACCCATTGCATTGTGGATGGGAAAGGCCGATCTTGGAAATTTTCTCGCCGGAAGACAATTTAAAGGTCTGCTTGTACCGGGATTCTTCTACGGGATTATGATAGCTTCTCATATGCTTGCAATGAGCCTTACGAAGGTTGCCTACATGATTTCCGTAAAGAGGTTTAGCCTGTTAATTGGTGTCATATATGGCTATATTTTTTTCAGGGAAAAGAATATAAGAGAAAGATTTATAGGTGCAGTATTGATGTTTGTTGGCTTCGTAATAATCGTTATGGGAGCATAACGGAGGGTTATGCAGAGAAAGCGGTCTGTATTGTCCTTATGAAGTTATCGACCAAGAACGGATTGAAAGAACTTCCGGCATCACTCTTCATTATGTAAAGTATTTCCTTTATTTCCAATTCTTTTCTATAAGGTTTTTGTCTCCTCAAGGCATCGAAGAAATCTGAGATTGAAACGATCTGACTAACAAAGTGTTGCTTCTTCTCGGCCACTTTGAATTTTGGATATCCTTGACCATCATACCTGAGATGATGTTCGAATGCCACTATCGGAGCGAGAGGTGTCAGCCCCTTTATCCCTGCAAGATGTCGAGCTCCATATAATGGATGCCTTCTTATCTCTTCCCAATCTTTCTCGTTAAGCACCCCTTTCTTTCCCAGTATGTCCTTTGAAATAAAAAGCTTTCCCACATCATGCAGAAGTCCTGCTACTCCTATGTCACGCAAAAGTTCATCCTTTATACCGAGGGACTCTGCTTGGAACATGGTAAGTACTGCCACGTTAGTCGCATGCGTGTAAGTATATTCGTCATGAGACTTTACGGGGCTTAACAATTTAAGGATGCTTGCCTCTTTCTTGAAAGCAACGATGAAGTTTACCACTATCTCCTCAAGTCCCGCCGCGTTGAGCTTCTTGAAAGGCGAGATGTCTTGATACGCTTCCTTAACCATTTTAACCTGCTCTGAAATGAAACCGTCCGCAGGAAGATTGGCATCTATTTGATGTCTTAGTAGGGAGACATCAATAACCCCTGTCTTGATATGCGGATAGGTTTTTACTTCGGAATCCATTTCTGAAAAATTGGCAATAAACTGTTTAATTTCTGAAAAAGTAATTCCTGTCAGGAAGTCAACGCGTGAAATCCCTTTCTTTTTAAGACGCTTAATGAGGTTGATCCCTTGAAGTCCTGGTTCTCTGATAGGTCTTTTGTTCACCACAAGGTCATCCTGTATAATAATTACTTCGAGGCTGTCGGATTCTCTGAGAAGTTCGTTCAAAATTGAAAGGACTTTCTCTGTTAGATCATCCACAGAAGCATGTTCCTTCGAATAGAGAGAGCAAGTGGATATCGCAGACATGAACGTTGAAATGAACTTCTTTATGGTATCCATTTGAATAAGTTTAAGCCTTCTTCAACCGTAATGATTCTTCCCTGATATATTGATTTTTGGACTTTAATCCCGCCTCTATCAAATCTTGAATATCTCTATAAGGGTAATTCTTTAGCGTACTGTATATCTCTTCTTTAAGTTCCTCCAGAGCCTTTCTGAAGAGGATGCTCCTTTCTGAAAGAATATCCCTTAATATATCGAGAGCACGGGGATCACGTATATCACCGAGAGCCCTGACTATGGAAATCTTGTCATTAAGATCCGTACCTGTAACGCCCCTCTTTCTCAACATTTGAGTCAGATCAGCAACGACTTCTTTCACTTTGAAGGCCCCTGAAAGGGCTATAGCCTGTTTGACGATTTCTCTCGAATCAGAACGAAGAGAGTCCCTGAGCGCTTCTACACCATAACTATCTTTAGCATTGAGGAGACATTTGATAGCTTCAAGGCTCACCTTTCGGTTTTCGTGATAGCAGTAAGGTCTGACATGGGGAATAATCTCACTGTTATTGCACCCACTGAGGATATATAGCATATTTCTCTTCACAAACCATCGACCGTCACCGAGACGTTTTACCGCTTCAGGGATTGTCCTGTCACCGAAATGTTTTATCAGATCGATAAGGAATCTCCTGATAGCCTGTGAATCTTCCTCGATAAGGGCATCCATCAAAGGTGAAATTATCCTGTCCCCATAATGGTCACAAAGAGCGACTGCTTCCTCCCTCATCCGCCTGCCGAGGATCCTGAGGGAATCGACAAGTTTCGAGATAAATCCTGGCGAATAGCAATACTGTAACGCCTCGGAAGTTAGTTCAGGAAAGATGTTTTCTTCGGCATTTTGTTCCAGGACCCTTAATGTCCTTAGAACCAGTCTGTACTGACCTGTCCATATGATTTGCTCCAACTGCTCTTTGATGGTTGCGATAAAGTGTTTATATTCTTCTTCCGAGACACTGTCAGATGTGAGGAGTTCAAGGATTATCAGATTAAAATCTTTATCGATATAATCATCGGTGCATTCTCTTTTTAATTCATCAAATTCAGCGATGATTTCAGAAGTGTCATACTCCAGAAGTCTCTTTATCTCTTTCTGGTATGTCTCATTCACAAAGACCTCAGAAATATCTTTGTCAAAAAGGTCAAACATCGCAGAAGGAAGGGATATGTCGTCGACTACAAGACTTCCTTCAAAGACAGGTGTTTCAATTCCATCCCGCCTGAGCCTTGATAATTTATTGAGGAGGTTTTTAAGGGCCTCCGGTATGGCCAATTTTTGTTCGTTAATAGTGTCAAGGAACCTGATGACTTCCTCTATTGACAATTCCTTGAGAGCCTTCTCCGTTAGTTTTATATCTTTAGAAATAGTTCTGACGGTGGAGGAGAGAAACTGCTTCTTTAATTCAGGTCGAAGCTCATTAATAAAAGCCATCAGTTTTTTCAATTCCCCACCCGAAAAAGCCCTTTCTGAAGATCTTCTTACGTAAGTAGTAATGATCTTCTCATAGGACTCTTCTCTGAAGTTATTATTTGTGGTAGTCCTGTTCATGAGCCCTGCAAGTATCCTTGGAGGGATCTCACACATTTCATCGGATATATCTCCAGTCTCAGTACCCGTAAAGAGCTTGTAAATATAACGTTCCCAGAGGTGAACATAGGGCGGCGTAACAGTTTTGCCGTCCTTGAAAGAAAATAATCCATAGTCAATAAATCCCGCTTTGATATGGACAAAATTGCGTTCTTTAAATCGCTCCTGGAAAGTGCTTTCCGATAAGTCCTTGAAATTTTCTGATATCAAGAGGTGAAAATCGTAAAGTTCATCTTTTCTCAGACCTGATAGGAATGTAATGTAGGCGATGTTCATCCTGTTCAGAGTGAGAGCAAATTCTCTGTAAACAGGATTTTTCTTGTCAAGATAGTAATCGTCAACAATAAGAATGTCTTTTGCGATGGCGAGAGTAATTTCGGGTCTTAGTTCAAGAAGTTTTTGCAAAAGGTCAAAGGCCCTGCTGAGAGACTTTTCGACTGAAGGATGATCTTTTGGATAAACTGATACGTTTCGGCGTGAGATGTTTAGCTCGATTATTGCATCACCGAGCAACTGGGCATCAAAGGGAATTTTCTTCCTCTCATCAGCCATGTTGTAAATTAACATAAAATGCCAAAAAACAACAAAGAATATATATACTAAATCATGTTCCGGGTGCTCTTGATGGCCGCTTTTTTATCAATCTCTATCCCTGTCTATCCCTTTATATCTGATGATGAAACAGCCTCTTTTCAGAGAAAGCTCGAAGGAAAACCTCCTGGAGAACGTATTGCCTTCTGGGCTGAAAAGTTTCTCGGCACTTCTTATGATCCAGACCCGCTTGGTGAATATGTAACTAAAAAAGTGATTGTTGCCGATGAGCGAGTTGATTGTATGTATTTAGTTTTTAGGGTCCTTGAACTTAGTCTCGGTAGAACCCCGGCGGAGTCTTTAGAAATTGCCCTGGATAAAAGATTTGTGGACAGAGGAATCATGGTAGATGGAAAGATTGTCAATTATGAAAATAGATTTCAATATGGAGAAGACATGATTGACAGCGGCAAATGGGGTAAAGAGATTACAGAAGAAATAAGTTCAATCACGGAGATAGAAGGTTCAAGAGGAAAGAAGAATGTGAGGATTATCTCCAGGGAGACCATGCAAGCTCTTTTTGATAAAGAGGGTCAGCATAAGAAGACCTTGCCTCTTCGGAGTGGAGATATTCTTTTTTTTATTAAATATCCTGAAAAACGGATTGCCGATGAGATTGTCGGACATATTGGTATCATAAAAGAAGAAGCTGGTATTTTGTATCTTATTCATGCCAGTGGGATCAAAGACCGGGGAGGTACGGTTAAAAAGGTTCTATTATTGGAATATATCAAATCTATGCCTTTTGCCGGGATAAGGGTAAGCAGATTTGACTGAATGATTTTATTTACTTTTCCTTCTCTGGAATTTTGTTAGCTTTCTCAGTTTTTTGTGTTTATGCTTGCTCATCTTTTTTTTACGCCACTTTACAACACTTCCCACGCAACAACCTCCTCTTTCCAATTAAGGTCAAGAACCATTCTAATGAACAGTGCTAAAGGATTTTGCCTGATCCATGAATGCCTCAAGTTGTATCTCTGTAGTAGGCGAATCAGTTCCATCATAGGGCAGACTAATACAGGGGACTCCGAAGTCGCTGCTCACACCTCTCAGTATGGCCGTTACGATGGTTCCGGGCATACAACCAAAGGGCATGGCGTTTATAATGCCTGAAGCCCCTCTCTCTAAAAGATCAATACATTTTCCGATACTTAAGATGGCCTCTCCCTCAAAGGAACTGTGTATATAGGAAGATGCCTTCTTCATTATCTCTCTGGTCTCAGGTTCTTTCAATGTCTTTAAAAGGCCCTTAAAATATTTTGCAAATCTGTGCTCTATTCTCTTTTGAAAGAATTTTTTTAAAAGAAATTCAATAATAGCAGACTTTTCCTTTTTTAACAATGCCTTCTTTAAGCCCATGAAGTTTACGTAATAAATCCACTCTTCCACAGGTGCAAGCCATACCTCGCCGCCCAGTGCTTCAACCTTGTTGATGAGATCTTCGTTAGAGAACCTGTGCGATCTGACAAAGATCTCACCAATTATACCGATGAGAGGATTCCTGTCTTTAAAGATCGGGAGATTTTCGAAGTCTCTCCTCATATCCTTAAAGATAGTTTCCAGATTACTATTGTTATTTCTTAGAGTTTGATATAACTTTTTCGAATAACTCTGATAGAGTTCATTGGCAGACCCTTTATATCTTTCGTATGGTCTCGTCTCATGAAGACATTTGTTCAAAAGTTCGTAAGCGATGATCCCTTTCCATGCATGCATCGTGAAATCCTTACCAACAATTCCAAGATCAGTGTAAAAAGTAGTATCCTGGGTGGGTGCGAATATAGGAACATCGGGATAGCCAAGTTCATCAAGGACAAACCTATGAAAGATATTGTACTGGCCGAATCGACAGGGGCCGGTGCCGGAAGGCATAAAGAAGGCTGTTTTTTCTGGCATGAAGTTCGGTTCCATAACTTTCTTTACCATATCACCGGTAGTAACGGCACAGGGATAGCATTCTTTGCCAGAGACATATTTTCTTCCTATATCTATAGTTTTCCTGTCAGACTCAGGCAGGACTTCAGCATCTACCCCGCACCGCTGGAAGGCTGCTGCAAGGGCGAAGGCGTGATCGGCCATGCGAGGGATATAGATAGTACGTTTTGATTTGCTACTGATGAGAGTCGGTTGATATCCTGTTATTTCTTTATCTCTGGTAACAACAGGCAACTTGTGGCTCTTGATTTTACTCTTAATGCTATCAATGAAGGCCTCACACCTTGTTATTATTCCTGCGTCTGCACTATGTTCGTCTATCTCAATATGAAGAAATGGTTTCTCCCCCATCTCTTTTCTGAAGTATTTGAGTATGAAAGAGTCTGGTCCACAGAGAAAATTGCCAAGATAGAGGGCATAAAGGTTTTCGATATCCTTTATGAACCTTGCAGCCTTGAGTATCCTCTGTCCGGATATCCAGTACATGTTTGGCCATTCATTCTCTATTGTGTATCTTTCCAAAGATATCATATCCATGGGGATTGATAGGATGCCCAGATCTCCAAGTTTCTTATGTATCTCCAGATTCATGCCGCTGTCAAAGGCGTTATAGGCCCTTCCAACAATCACAACAGTGATATCTTTAATTGACGATGCAATCTCACTCCACTTTGCCTTTAAGGCATTATTAAACTCCTCCTGTGCCTTCTGGGCAGAGTCAATCCCGCTTAATATGCTGGATTTTTTGACTCTAAAGGGCCTGAAGGCCCTTCTGAGTTCTTCTAAAAGATATCTTCTATCACGCCTCATATTAATTACGGGAGTAATCAGTCGGATTCCATTAAAGGCGATCTTCGAAACATAAGGGATTGTCTGAGTATGGGGACAGGCAAGTCCCCTTTCGAAAGGGTCCTCGGGAGTATTAAGATTGATAAAACTTGGAAGTAACAGGGCGTCCACGTTTTGCTCGATTAGATGTCTAATATGTCCATAAGCCACCTTAACAGGGAAACATGCCTCCGAAAGGACACTTTCAAGACCGAGATTGACGATCTGGCGGTTTGTCTTCGGGGATACATTGACTTCGAAACCAATCTCACTGAGTAAAGTAGTCCAGAAAGGTAGATAATCCTGGAAAAAGAATATATAGGGAATGCCAATTCTTAGCCCTGGAGATCTGTAGTTCGCGCTTCTGCTCTTCAGCTCTTCAGATCTTTCATTATGTGCTTTCCACAGCATTTCATCTCTGAAGGAAAAAAGATCGGGAATATCTGATTTTCTTTTCTTTCTTACATCATATTTTTCGCATCTACCACCATAAAAGAGAAGTCCCTCTTCGCCAGTAATCTTTACCCTGTTTATATCACAAACATTCGGGCAGCCCTTACATTCAAAGGAGGAGATCTCATAGGGGCATCTGGATAACTCAAATCCCTTAAAGGATGTTTTATATGCTGAGTACCGGGATTTCACATGCCGCATAGAAATTAAGGCCATGCCAATGGCACCTGCGACTTCATGATGAAGTGGAACGGTTATCTTTTTATTGAGATATCTTTCAAAGGCTGCCACTACTGCCTTATTAAAGGCAACTCCTCCAAGGAATTGTATATTCTCACCTATGGGCTTTCCCACAACAACTCTGTTTATGTAATTCTGGACTATGGAGTAGGAAAGGCCTGCAAGAAGGTCATTTTTTTCAACCCCCTTCTGGAGGTTTGCCATAAGAGAATTCTCCATGAAGACAGTGCACCTTTCACCGAGCCTGCAGGGATTTTTAGAAGAAAGAGCGGCCTCCTCAAATTCTTCCTTTATTGAGATGTTCAGTTTTTCAGCCTGCTCTTCGAGAAAGGAACCCGTTCCGGCCGCACAGGCCTTATTCATTTCAAAATCAACGACAACACCATCTCTAAGAGATATATATTTTGAATCCTGCCCTCCTATCTCGAAGATCGTATCAACTGTCCTGTCGAAAAAAACTGCTGCCGTTGCATGAGCGGTAATCTCATTTTTAACGATATCCGCACTTACATAATCGGCAATCATATATCTGCCTGATCCGGTAGTACCGACTCCCATTATCTGGACTTTATCTCCAATCTCCTCTGCTATTTCTGCCAGTCCCAGATTAACAGCATCTATAGGTCTGCCGGCTGTCATAAGGTATCTCTTTGCGAGAAGCCTTCCGTGCTCATCTGTCACAGCGAGATTGGTACTGATAGAACCAATATCAATGCCAAGGTAAGCCTCAATTCGTTCGGAGTTCTTAATCTCCCCACCCGCACTTTTTTCAAATCCCCCCATCCCCTCCTTACTAAAGGGGGGCGACGGGGGATTATCGAAGGGTAAGGAGGAATTTGAAGGAAGATTTGACTGATGACTGATGATTATTGACTGAAAATGCTCCATCAGAGGTGGGTGTCCTGTTTCAACAAGTCTCGGCGATTTCAAGAATTCTTCGAGCCCTGAAAGGTCAAAGTGCTGTATATTCTCACTATGCTTATCCTTCAATGCAGCGCCTATCGCTCCCATGAATGCATAATCTTCAGAAACAAAAAGTTCATCGAGTCCAAAGATTTCCTTAAAGGCCCTCACCATACCCTTATTTGCGGCAACACCTCCTTGAAAGGAAACAGGGGATACAATTCTTCTGCCCCTCAATATCGTCCCTTTGAAATTTCTTGCTACGGCAAAACATAAACCCGATACAATATCCTCCAGGGGTGTTGCAATTTGCTGTTGATGTATCATGTCAGATTTTGCAAAAACGCTGCACCTTCCTGCAATTCTTGCGGGCTTTTTTGATCTAAGAGCAAGCTCTCCAAAATCTTCAATAGTAAGCCTTAGCCTCTCCGCCTGCTGGTCAAGAAATGAACCCGTTCCAGCTGCACAGACAGAGTTCATCGAAAAATCTTTCACAGAACCGTCTTTACTTAAGAGTATGAGCTTTGAATCTTCTCCACCTACTTCAAATATTGTCTTTATCCGGGGATAGAGTTTAGATGTGGAATAAGCTTGAGCTACAATCTCATTAACCGGTTTTATCTTTAGAACAGAGGCTATCAGCTTTCCCGCAGAGCCGGTGACCGAGAGTGAAAGGTTCTCTTCCTGTGACTCATCAGCAGCGACCACTTTAAGGAGTTCAAGAGCAACACTTAAAGGATGACCTTTATGTCTTTTATAGAGATTGTGAAGTCTTTTCTCTTTTTCATCGATAACGACGAGTTTTACACTAACAGATCCGGCATCAAGACCGATGAACTTTAGCCCTCTCATAGATAGGAAGATTATACCAATTTTATTTTTTTTCTTAAATTTTCGATTACTTCTTAAATTATGGCTTTCGATGAAATTTATTGATATTTGAGAGTCCTTTTCAGATAATGGATATAAATAACATGACTGAAAATACTATTCAAGCACTATTTCTAAGGGCTGTCTCGGAATACGGTAGAAATATCATCTTCAGTTATTTCGACACAAAATGGAGAGAGATCACTTACGATGAACTTCTGACGTGGACAAAAAGGATCGCCTCCTATCTTTTAGAATCCGGTATAAGCGCGGGAGATAGGATCGCAATCATTGCCGAAAACCGACCCGAATGGTGCGCTGCCTATCTTGCCATATCGATGTCTGGTGGAATTGCTGTTCCCATAGATGCCCAGCTAGGGTCAGAGGAGATCAGAAATTTCCTTGCCGATTCTGAATCAAAGGTAGTCTTTCATAGTTCAAAGACCCAAAAAAGTGTAAAAAAGGCAGTTGAAGAACTTCTTTCTTTTCACTCTGCACTTCTCACTTTAATAGATTTTGATTCTCCTGAATTTGAAGAGATCAGTAAAACCAGAGAAGTAAGTAGTTATCCGGAAGTTTCAGAAGAAGATGTAGCATCCATTATCTATACATCGGGAACAACGGGGATACCAAAAGGAGTAGAGCTTACGCATAAGAACTTTTGTTCAGATGCTGAAGCTATAGCAGAGGTCAGCATTGTTACAGAGAAAGACAATGTGCTGGCCGTGCTGCCCTTACATCATACCTATCCATTCATGTGCACCTTCATTGCTCCTCTTTTTCATGGTGCTTCCGTTATATTCACACCAAGTTTGAAGGGTCCTGAACTTTTATCAACCATAAAGGATAAAGCGGTAAGCGTTCTCATCGGAGTACCACAAATGCTGGAACTGATAAGAAACGGCATCGTGAACAGAATAAAGCAATTACCCGGACCATTCCCAAAAATAATAGACAGTCTTTTAAGACTCTTCTGGAATCTCAAGCAATATCCTGGTATAAATCCCGGCAGGTTAATCTTTAGATCAATCCACCGAACCTTCGGAAAGAACTTCAGGTTTTTTGCGAGCGGAGGTGCAAAGCTTGCTCCGGCGGTGATGAAAGACCTTGAGGCCCTGGGATTTGCCGTTGTTGAAGGTTATGGCCTCACTGAGACTTCGCCCGTTGTCACCTTCAACCCTATTAAGAAAAGAAAACCCGGTTCTGCGGGCAAGCCTCTTCCCTCTGTAGAGATAAAGATAGTAGATCCCGAAACTCATAAAGAGTTAGAAACGATGAAAGAAGGGGAGATTGCCATACGAGGTCCTATGGTTATGAAGGGATATTACAGGAATCCTCAGGCGACAGAAGAGGCGATAAAAGCTGGATGGTTCTTCAGCGGTGATCTGGGATACCTAAACAAAGAAGGCTATTTGTTCATAACAGGAAGATTAAAGGAGGTAATTGTTCTAACTTCAGGAAAGAATGTTTATCCCGAAGATGTGGAAAGACAGTATAAGGGGATTCCTCTTATAAAGGAGATATGCTTAATAGGTCTTGAAGAGAAGGGCCTTGTCGAATCTCTTCATGCAGTGGTAGTGCCGGATTTCGAATATGCAAAGAAAGCACGGATCGGTAATTTACAGGAAGCACTGAAATGGCAGATAAATAATATTTCCCTCCATTTGCCTCCCTATATGAGGATAAAGGGTTTCACCATTTATCCAGACCCTTTGCCAAAAACTCCCCTCGGCAAGGTCAGGAGGTTCATGGTAAAGGACCTGATGAAGGTCAGGGCTGAAGAGGTAAAGGTGAAGGGAGAAGACAGGAGGCTCATGGAAGATGAGATAGGCAGAAAGGTCGTTGAATGCATAACGCCATTACTTAAAGAAAAGATCCCGATTCATTCAACGGATAACCTCGAACTTGATCTTGGTCTTGACTCTCTTGCCAGAATAGAACTTGTGGTTTCGCTCGAAAGGGCATTTTCAATGAAACTCCCTGAAACATTTGCCTCAGAAATACAGACCGTGGAAGAACTCGTCAGCAAGATAAAGGAATATGGCACCCCTGTGGCTATCGGAATCGAAAAGATGCCGGAGTGGAAAGAGATATTAATTCAAGAACCGAGTCTCGATGAAAGGGAAAAGGTCGGCTTTCATCACGGATTCCTAGGATGGTTCATAATCCTGATCTGCCTGATAACAATAAAATGTTTTTTGAAGATATTTTTCAGACTGAAGGTGGAGGGTCTCGAAAATCTGCCTGAAAAGGGGCCTTTTATAATCGCCCCAAACCATACGAGCTATCTTGACGGGTTCAATGTTGTTGGCGCGCTTCCCATAAAATCATTCAGGGATTTCTATTCTCTTGGTTTTCAAAAATACTTTACGGGCAGACTTAAAGAGTCCTTTGCAAAACTTGCCCATATTATCCCCATAGACCCTGAAACCTATCTTAGCAAGGCATTACAGATGGCTTCCTATGTCCTGAGAAAAGGGAAATCTCTGTTGATATTCCCTGAAGGAGGAAGATCCTATGATGGTGAATTAATGGAATTCAAAAAGGGAGTCGGAATCCTATCACTGGAACTCAATGTGCCTGTCATTCCAACTTATATCAAAGGCTCCTTCGAAGTTCTTCCGAGGGGCGCTATATTCCCGAAGTTCAGAGAAATGAAGGTCATCTTCGAAAAACCCCTTTTCCCATCCGAATTAGACCTATCGAAAAAGCCAGAGGAAATAGACAAATATCAGTTCTTTGCCAATGAACTGAGGGAGAGGGTAAAGAGTCTGAAACGATAAGACCCTTTCTTTTTTCCTCATCCTAAAATAATCGGATTCCCTTTAGTCAGAACAATGTCTGTATTTCCTAAACTGCATTATTTGGGTTAGTCGGAACACGCAGTTTCTCAATAGCTTCCACCTTATTCAAAAGACATGAGATGATGTCTCTGCTGCCAGGTGTGTCACATAGTCTTCAAACATATCAGGAAAACGTTTTTTAAACTTAAGCGCAATGCCCGTGCCCATAATGCCGACAGTGTTTACCGTATTTACAAGTGTCTGGCACTTAGATTCAAACAAATCGCCGACTGAAACTTCAATCATCAATCGCCATATAAATCATTGAATATTTTTTTAACTGTTTTTTCTAATGGAACTAAATCTTCCTCAATCGTCTGCCAGACAATATTGAGGTCAATACCAAAATATTCATGAATAAGCTTGTTCCGCATTCCAATTATTTCCTGCCACGGCGCCTCTGGATATTTCTCCCAAATATTCTGTGGAATTTTGTTTGCTGCCTCCCCGATAATTTCTATACTTCTCACTACAGCTTTAAAGGTCTTTCTATCTCGAACAAAATTTTCAAACGGCATCCCTTTCGTGAATTCTTTTATATCAGTTATTGATTCCAGTATATCATTAAGATAATCCTGCAACAGTCTCTCTTCAGACATACTTTACCTCTTGAAGAATCCTTTTGCCAATATAGGGCTTTAAAGCCTTCTTTGTTACAAGATCAACTTTGATGCCGAGTATGTCGGAAATTCTATTTTCCAGTTTTATGAATTTCACAAAACCTATGGGTTTTTCTAGTTCGATAAGAACATCTACATCGCTGATTTTTTCCTGCTCGCCTCTGACATAGGAGCCGAAAAGCCCAATTTCTTTAACCCCGTACTCCTTCTTCAAGTCTTCCTTGTGTCGCTTAATTATTTCCTTAATTTCTTCAAAAGTCTTCACTTTGACCTCTTAACCCTTTATAATTATACCCTATTTACAATTGGCGTTATGTAATAAACAATCTGGTCGATGAGCCAGTCGGGTTTACGGAGTTTTTCTTCGACCTTTTTCCTCATCCTAAAATAATCGGGTTCCCCTTAGTTGGAACATGCAGCTTCTTTGAATCAATATTTCTTTTGAAAAACTCGGGGTTCTCCGTATGAACGGGGATGACAAATTGTGGGTCAATAGTTTCGATGAGTTCTAATAGGTCTGGACCCGTAATGTGCCCGGATGAATGAAACCCTTGTTCTCCATCAGGCACTTTTCCTGTATTGACATCAGGCACTCCCATGGGCTGCATCTGGAACAGGTTTAGCCAGTTTCTTAGTCTAACAATATCGAACTTTTGTTCCTCGTCGAAAGCTTCGCTTGAAGAGTAGATATACATTGTCCCGGGTTCGGGATCAATCTCTATGAGCTCATTGATATCCCAGAAGCTAAAACAAAGGATATAATCAGCACCATCCTTTTTTACCTCTTGAGGATCAACACATCTGTGTTCATATCTGGCATATACCTGCTCTTCCCATTTATCGAGGCGCTTTGGCTCCTTATAAAGATAAACTACTTCGTCTTGCTGTGGTGGGATAATCAGGTCTGAAGCCAGCGAAGCAGCTTCCAAAAGATAAATATCTTTGGCTGTGACTACCAGCTTTCGTTTGCAGTCTTTTGCTATTTCTCGGAATGTTAAAAGGCGCTCAAGATTTCTCGGACCGAAGTCTGCTATAACGAGACTGCTGCAGTTTTGAATAACATCAAGTGCTCTGGCATAAACCGTAGCTTCATCAATAGCACTATCCACATCGACATGAGTGCCCTCACAAATCAGAGCAAGGGGGTTCAGAGCTCTGGCTGCCTCTGCAAATGCTCTGGTAAGTGAGCTATGTTTGCCATGTGTTCTTAAATCCCCTGTATAAACGACCCTACCCTGGCTTGTTTTCAAGGCAAAAGCTGTGGCGCCGAATATTGAATGGTCTACCGGGAATGCTTTAATTGGCAAGCCCGCAATGGTTTCTACCTTGGTCAAATTACATGAGACAATATCTCTGCTGCCAGGTGTGTTTCCCCAGAATTTGCATCCTTCTTCAGAAGGGTCAAAATCGCATACCTTAAAAGGACGTTGCTGCGCTTCAAATTTCCTATAATTACCTGACTGAAGTAGACCGTCGCTTTCTACTTTAGGAATTAGATAGCATACTTCCTTCTCAAAGTCTGATTTTGATGAGTCTTGGATTGCCTTAGCAATATATGCGGTACAAAGGCTGGACACTATTGGAATATCTTGACGAAGGAAAGAGATATATCCGCTGTGGTCTAAATGAGCGTGGGATAAAAGAACCCCATGGAGTTCAATCTTACGGATTGGATAAGGAACACGCACTCTTGACCAGATATCGATAGTCTCTATTTCTAAGTCTTGCCTATAGATACCCTGTAGAGGAGGTAGCAAGCCCATGTGTAACATGTCGAGCAGTCCTCGCCGAGGGCGTGGGACCAAGTACTCTTCAAAATACTTGTTACGAAGATTAAAATTAATGCCGAAGTCAAAAAAGAGGTTAATTCCCCTGTCTTCCAGCAGAATTTTGTTCCCCCCTATTGTATCTGCTCCATCATATACTGTAACAGTGACCATCATCCATTCATCTCACAATGACTGCCATTAAATATTGATCTATAATCTTTAGCAAAATATGTCAATTGTTGATTTGTTAGGAAGTTACCGTTTCTTTCATAGATAAAATACTTTTTGCATGTCTGCATGCCATGCCCTAAGTTTCTCTGCTGAGAAATTCCGGCAAGAAAGAGATATAGACAATTTTGTATTCATAGAGGGAACGAGAAAAAACATATAAATCAAAAACTTATGTACTGCTTTTGGCGAATTCATTTTAAAATTCACACTACTTTTATTTTATAACGCCATTTTATAAATCTTTCAATTATGCCCTCTGGGATTGCTCTTGGGCAATCAACAGGCATACTTAATACTTCGGTAATTCTCTTTACTAAGGCAGCCTGCCCGAATGGGTATATCTGCTTTTCAAAAATCATTGCATAGCCCCCTCTTTTAATTATCGCAAAATTGTAACAGCGGCCTAAGTCCTAAATATTCGCAAATTTCTAGTTTAATAGAAAGTTCATCTTCATCTATATAATCGAACGTATTTTTCACCTCACATCCGTAAACTATTCTGTCTTTTTCTATTATGAAGTCTAAATCATGATTAGTTTTTATCCACTTTTTCCCTTTGAACTCATTTATGTCTTGTCCTTGCGAAAAGAAGCCTTTTGCTATTAGCGCGTTAAAAAACAGAACATCTGCTTGTTCTCCACAAGCCATTGCTATTTCGTGGTGTGAGTATTCTCTAATCACTTGGATAGCCTTTTAGTTGCTCTTTTGTAATACCTATACTTTGGATTAAAAACAAATTTAAACCCTTGTTCCTTTTGCTAAAGGAACCTCAACCTCTTCCATCTTCAAACGGCCTTCTTCTATAAGTTCTCTTATTGCTTTTGCGGTTATCCAGTGGAAAAACTGTTTTTCAAATGTCACTTCTAATTGCTTAATGTAAAAGACAGCCTGAGGATTTTGTCTGAAAAAACTTTTTAGACTTTCTTTAGCTTCGTCTATCTTTACATCTCTGGGCCACTCTTCTACATCGTAATAATCACTATAATCATAAAACTCTTCGTCAAACATCGGTCCTTACGATAGATTATTTATTTGCATAGAGAATTTTCGACTACTTGAATCTCCCCATCTGTTAGTCCATAGAGTTTATGAACAATCTGGTCGATGAGCCAGTCAGTTTTGTAGAGTTTTTCTTTCAAGGGCAAAAGTTTTGATAGGGATTTTTCGTATTCGGATCTGATGTTTTCATAAAGCTCCCTGGATTTGAGATTTGCCCCGATTCTGTTTCTGTTTTTCTCCAGAACTTTCCAGAAGTCTTCAAAAGATAAATGTTCTTCCCTCTTTCTCATAGTCTTCTACGTAAGAAAGCTTATTAACCCTATCCAGAGCTTCCTCAACAATCATCCAACGTGTAAAAGTCTCAGACATAGATTTATTCAGCAGTAAATACACTAATTATCCCCCAATAACATTTGTATCTCGTTTAATAAAATTACTTCTTTATCCCTGTAATGTTCTGGGACGTTCAAAAAATATTCCCATGCATTATTCAATATAAGAACAATACTTGACTTTTGGACAGATGTCGAAGATTGCTGGATATATGATTTTAATTGAATTTCCTGACATGCTTTATAAGTATACTTTGCTAAAGATTCAATTAACTGATCGGGATAGCAAAGTCTATATTCCTGTGGTTCAATATTACCTGCTATAGACTTATAATGATTCCATTTTTCTTCCATTTTATTATTACCAATTTTTAGTAATCTCATCATTGCAAAGATTCCCCTCATACGTGATTCATCTGAAGGATGAATAGCTCCTTCATAAAAACCTGGATAATAAATATTCCGAGTCATTCCAGCACAAAGGCGTAGATGTTGCCAGCCAAAGGCTGGACCAGTTATATAAGTTGCAATCATATCTGATATAAATTCCTTGACCCAGCGGTCTTTCCATTGTTCAAAAAGGTGCATATATCCCTCAATATATCTGTTAGGTTTCTGTTCTCTTTTAACCCGCTGTATTTCGGCTCTGATATAATCTTTCAATTCCTCCAGAAATTTTGTAAGAAGCCTATCTTCGTATTTGTACAATAAGATATGACCTAATTCATGGCAGAGGTCAGGAAGGCCTAATAGAAAATCTGATTCCAGAGTTGATGAGCAAATCAGATTAAAGTCAGGTTTTGTCCAATAATACTGGTTACTAAAACATGCTATTAAAGGTGGTGGTAATGGATAATTTATTTCTTTTACCAGAAGTTTACAAAACCTTGTAATCTTCTGGTCTGTCTTGTTGTAACGGGTAACGAATGGCACAGGAAAGGATTCGATGAAATGTAATCTTTCAACTAAACGATTATAGTCTTGTAAATGGTTTTGAAGTAGCTGTAAAGCGCCAAAAGCAGGGTCCTTGAGGATTTGTTGTGCTTCTATAGTTATTTTTTCGAGTCGTTCGATAATTTCACCAATATATTCTCTAACATCTTCATGATAACTCTCTTTACTTACTAACAGCCTTAATACATCACATCTACTTAATAAGTCTATCAAAAGTCCTTGAAGGAACTGATCCACTTTTCATTTTCTCCACATCTCTCTAAATATTCGAGAAGTTTCTGAATCCGCTAAAGCACAAAGTTCGTCCAAAAATTTTATATCTTTATCAATAACTTTATCTATTCCAAGCTCAAGGTGCCTCTGTACTTCTTTTAAGTCCTGAATATAAAAATTAAATTCTCCACTCTTAGCCTCTCTAATCTTTTCGATAAAACTGCCAGGTATACCTCTTTCCACTTCTTCACCATGAAAATTTCGTGGTTTTTCAAGCAATAATAAATCCTCGATGCCATGTAGGATTTCGCATAGGTTTTCTATATTGGATTCAACATCCCTTCTATCTATTAATTCACAGCCAGGAAGTTTATAAAACAACTTTTTTACAATAATAGTTGCCTTATTAATCCGTTCTGAAAGATGTGAACTTGTTTTATATCCATGAGACAGAATACCTAATTCACTCATGACTTCACCTCCATATTCATTTCAGAATCATCTTCCAATTCCTCTTTTTCATCCCATTCACTTTCATAAATGGCTTCATCAAGCTCAAACTTGCTCGCAATAGGCTCTAAGAGATCATCGGCGAGCCTTATTGTAACTGGAAGCCTGCCGCACTTATCAGGGGATGACCATATAAGTTGAGAAAGATTAAAAATATCCTCAATGACCTTTTTAATATCAAGATTCCCATCAGCTATGACAGCGTGTAAAGGTTTAACCGTGCCCTGCGATATAAAGGGGCGCCCTGTATTACAGACTATTGCCTCTTTTGAACTGAGTAAAAAATAACTGCCAAGTGTAGAATTATCATATGGAGTATCTGTCCTACCTTCAACAAGGCGAACATGATAGGTTCGAGTTTTCCGAATTTCAACTATACCTGTTATTACGTCAGATGGTAAGATGCCTTCTCTTTTTAAAGCCTTAAAAGCATCCTGTGCACCATCTATCTCTGATAATCCTGTACGTCCATCCCTATGGATAACAATTGAACCAGGCGAAAGCTTTAAATGGCGAAGGTCTTCCTTTAATGCTTTAGAAAGAATGGTAAAAATTTGGCGACGGGAAAGCCTTTCTTTCTGTGAGCAACGATAATCTCTAAAATAACAGTCCTTTCCATTATTATAGATAAAGGTAAAACCTGCAATCTTATTTAAAACATCAATGCCGATATAAACATCGTAGTTTAATGGTGTTTTCAGTGCCCAAAGCCATTTTCTGTTAACCTGTAGTAGGCCAAAGGTGGTATTCTTGATATAAGATTTATATTTTTGTTGAAATTCCTCTTTGACATTATATCTTGTAATTCCGTTGTCAACTTGAGGGGCATAATGTTGCTTTATTTTTTGCTCTTGAGCACATTGAAATTGGAAATTAGGCCAAAGTTCCCTTTTTATATAATCATGCAGATCTGGCTTAGCATCTTCAGGTAGAACAATCAGTGCGTAACCCTGTTTAATATTTGCGTTATCAAGGGCAATTTTTATTGCGTGAAATTGTTTGTACAGGGTTTTGCAGTTGTTATTGGAATATACAACCCTTTTAGGGTTATAGGGATTTGGGTTTAACTTTTGAACCTCACATTTCAATCTTTCTATATAATCCTCTTGAATATCTCTTGGAAGAGTCTCTGGGGAAATAATATATTGAGCGTCAAATGGCGTGGTATTTAAAGGACCAGCATCTTTATCAAATAATAGCTTTATCCGCTCTTTACCTAAGGATAAATAGCTTACACCATGATCTTCGCGGTTTCTACAGACGTGAAGAACCTGTCCTTTACCAAAAATCTGATCAGGAATATAGAAAAAATCCTTCTTTTTCTCTAATGGTTTTTTAGATATTTTGATAGGAATACCGTTTAAATCTGTTTTCTGGAAATAATTTTCAAGAATTTTCTCAATCCGCTCAAACCGCTCTGTAGGAGATAAAATGGTTTTCTGATGGAGTTTCCGAACTTCAGGGGCATCGGTAGAATATTTTAGCTTGCAAAGAGCTGCAGCGCCATAATACTTTTCTGATTCCTTCCCAGGATAGCGGTAAAGAATCGCCTCACTATCAGGGTTTAAATTTCTTATATAATCTGGAGAATTATAAGGAAAATGATTCTTTGTATAGGTGTAAACATCAATAGGTTGACCAGTATTTTTATCAGGAAATCTCTGTTCTCTTATGCTTTTTCCAAGTGGATTTACCAACTGAATTTCAAACCAGTTTTTACTGTGATAGACAAGATGTTTTCCTCTGTAATCTAAAAGTTGACGCCCGTTAGCCCTTTCCATTAGCCATAATTTATCAACGTATCTATTAACTATATCGATCGAAAGAAACAGTATGGCATTAGCCGGCACTACAGAAAAGATAAAGCCCTCATAAATATCAACAGTAGACAAAGAGCCAAGAGATAAAGGCTCCTTCTCAAAATATCTATGAGATCTCCCCCACAGGGAGACGTCTTTCATTAGAGGGCTACGTAAAGAGTATTCCAAAAAACTTAGCGCCACAGGTAGACTTTTTGATTCGAGCTTGTTAAAGGACAAATGGTGAGTTAGGTTCTCTGGCCTTAATTCTGCGATATGGCGGATTACCTGATATTCAGACTTTTGAATTATTGTATCCCTAGGGATCGTAAATATGATTTCGGGCCTGGTACTTACAAGTGCTACTGGCTGTTTGAGTTCGTAAATCAAATTTTTTCGTAGCAGTTCGACATTTTTTTCGTATGTTTCATCTTCTGGAAGAGAAACTTTTACAAATCTATACTCACATTTCAAATCTGCAAGGTTTTCGATCGCAAAAAGATTAAAACAATGACGGCTCATTTTCAAACCCTATGCAAAGCTTTTTAAAATTACAATATTTACAAGTCATCGGACTATTTGCAAAGTCGAAGTCCTGGGTGTCCTTTAAAAATTTAAGCTTTGAACTACTCCGAAAAATAAAATCTTCAGCATATTCTAAATCATCAGTTGTAAAGGAGTAATGTGTAATCTCGCCTTTAAGTAAATTTGCCTCATATACTTCTGGTATGACTCCATATCTTTTATAGCCAGCCAAAGAATAAATCAACATTTGCTTTGAATTATCAGATGTTTCGCTGTCCGCTACTTTCCAGTCAATTATAATTGGTCTTTTTTCATTAAAAAGAAAGAGGTCTATATATGATTCGACAGTTATTACATCGAGTTTGAATAAAAGCGATTTTTGTATTTCAAAGTCGGAAGATTTATAAAGCATGTTTAGTAAATCTTTCCACTTACTTAAGTTATCCATACATCTTATGACATTAGAAAATATTTCTGCTATTTCTATATCATTAATTTCTTCTCCATATTCGTGTTCAAAAAGGGCACAAAATTCGCAGTTTGCAGAAGATTTACTCATTTTGGGTTCGCGATACCTTCTGGCTTTTGAAAAAGAAAACTGTCTTTTCCCTAGGTCTAAAATTTGATTTGTTACAGTATCCAGATTGAGAGTTTGTTTATTCTTAATTTCTGGTAACACATAGTATTCAATTCCCTTTTCTACAAGACTGCCCTGCCATTTTTTACAGTTTCGAAGTTGCTTTAAAATATATGCTTCTCTTCGAAAGGGTTCTTTCTGAGCATTATGGTGTGCTAAAACATGGGCAAAATAATACTGCCTGTTGCATCTACGAAAAGCGTTGTGGGCTGATATCGACCATTTCATGGTTTTTGTTTTTTCTTTTTTTCCAAGTAGGTTAAGAAATCATCCCATTCTTCTGGCTTTTTAATAAATTCAGTAGCCTTCCTAAAAAATTGCAATGCTTTTTTATCCGATACTACCTTAGAAAGACTCCCAGGGACTTTATTGGCAAGCCCTAAAAGTTCAATCTCATCGGCATCAAGGGCCTCAGCTAAGGCTTGAATAGTCTTTATAGATGGGGTATAAGGCAATTGGTCATTCTCTATTTTGCTTAAATAGGTAAAATCTAATTGAACAATCTCGGCTAACTGCCTTTGTGTCAATTTTTTCTTTTTACGTAAATCACGAATTTTTCGCCCAAATGTCATATATAATTGATAACATATCTTGATGTTGAAGTCAAGTGCAATTTTAATAGGAGGCACCATATTTCCGTTAATTTATCCAAACAATTCCCCCTGCAACTTCTGTAAAATCTTGTTCTGCAATTTCTGGCTTGCGATGGAGGAAATGTAGTCGGAGATTATTCGGTCTATTCTCTCCTTAAGCTCTTTAAGTTCAGGAAGGATTTTTAATATATATGATTCATCTTTTGGAACCTTTACCACCTCAAGTCCTGATTCAAGCCATATCTTCAAATACTCTGCCTCTACTTCACTATGGCACTCTATATGATCTTTATCTGATGAGAGAAGCCACCCAGACCCCTTCAAAAAGTCTTTTTTAATCTGAATTTCTTTTGTGGGATGAAAAAGCTTGACTGTTTTAAGGCTCTTCTGGTTGAGAATTTTTTCTCTGTAAAAATGACCAAGAAGTTTGTCGCCAAGTTTTTCTTTTATTGTTCTTGTTAAAAGTTCAACATCGATACCTTCTTTTGCCTTTCCTTTTTTGCCAAAGCTTTTTGCCTTCTCTATCCTTGACCTCACAAGGTCAACAACTGCTCGATAAACCTCAAGCTGTTCATCCTCCGTCAATCCAAGAATGTCACCCATGATAATTTTGTCAAGTTCTCGACGGTCAGGCTTAACCTTCTCAAGAAAGACTTCATCAGGGGAAACAGATCCAAGCTCATCAAATATGGATAGAACCTCTCGCGTTTTTAATTTCTCAAAAACAGAGAAGAGTTTTACGTTTGAGATAATTTTCTGAGTAGGAACTCCAAGCATTTTTAGCCAATATACGTTTGTGTATACCGCACCTTCTCCAAGGTTAGTAATACCACTTATTTCAATTAGTAAAGGAATGATTGTGCTATTTAAAAATGCCAATACAATGTCGTAGTCTTTTTTATTGTGAACTTTGATGAAGAAAAACCTTTTATCACCCCATGTATTTTGCGTTTCATAGACAGCAAATCGGACATTGTAAGCATCAGACCAAACAAAGTCGGGCTTATCCCAAATTC
Source organism: Nitrospirota bacterium (assembly GCA_040753575.1). Lineage (GTDB taxonomy): Bacteria > Nitrospirota > Thermodesulfovibrionia > Thermodesulfovibrionales > SM23-35 > JBFMEC01. Next base: position 31,837 of record JBFMEC010000004.1, read on the forward strand.
CCAAATCATACCATCTTTCACCGCGGCTTGCACATGTTGGTCTTAAATGATAGCCTTGTTGTTCACCTTTTTTAATCCACCGTAATATATTTGTTTTACTAAGTGCTTTTTTATCTTTATGAATCATTAAGACACGAAATTTTAAATCTTTCCGTTTAACAGTTATTGACTTGCATTCCTTTGAACTCTTGATGATGTAATTCGGTAACCATTCACCTTTCTCATTCTTATGCATCCAGAACTCTTTTTCTATGCCTCTCTTTTTTATTTCTTCTTCAGTAAGATAAAAAAACTCATTAGCTCCTGTCTTAATGCCAAATCTCACATCTGCTTTTTCTTTTAAAGGAACAAGTTTATCTTTGCCTTTCTCAAGAATCTTAAAGAATACCTCTGGGGCCCTGAGATATTTCCCCCATTTAGAGCCAGTGTATTTATCTTCCTCAGCATCAAAACCTTCTTCCCATAGTTCACTTTGCTTTTTGGGATAGATTCTATACTCATCGGTCTGATAAAAATTACTATGAATAAGAATCGTCCTTTTTAGTTTTTCGATGGCATCAAGTCTTTGCTTTTGTTTCTCCCACATGTCATGGGCAGGAGGAATAAAATGCCTTAATGGCTTAAAAAGATAGACAAACCTTACAAGGTTTTCATCCCTTTCTTTCTGGTCAGTACACTTTTCAAGGATTATTATGCAGGTGTTAATATCTGCATCCTCAAACCATCGCTCAACCTTAGATTCAATTATCACAACGATTTTGTAGTTCTTAAGAAATAGCTCTTGAAGTCCCTTCCCATAATCAACATCCATCCATGAATTCGAGACTATAAAGCCAAACCGTCCCCCATCTTTTAAAAACTTTGTCCCATGAACAAAGAAATAGGCATGAATGCCGGCCCTCTTTGAAATATCAGCCAGTTTCCTTTTCCCTTCAAAAAGGGCTTTGTCTATCATGGATTCTTTGTAACTCTCTTTCCCTGTGATTTCTGTAATCTCCTCCTGCCTTGTGTAAGGAGGGTTTCCGACAACACAGTCAACAGCCTTTGGATAGGGAATAAGGATCTTTTTTCCGCTGAGGGTTGCAAGTCCTTTTTTTCGGGCTTCATCTCCACCCATCCTTTCCATTGGAGATAAATTAAAAAAATCTTCATTCAATATTTGAGGATAATTTTCATCCACCGAAAGGTCATTTACAGCAAGATTTATAGTTGAAAGATGGGCAGGGAACTTGGCAATGTCAACACCCCATAGAGTTTTCAATATTTCTTGATGAGGTGTACGAAGATTCATCAGTCTTTTATGCTGATAAGCCCTTACAAGAAAAGTTCCTGCACCACACGCCGGGTCAACCACTGTATCATCTTCATGCTTAATACAAAATCCCAAGATAAGGTCAACAATATCAGGATTGGTGAAATATTGACCTAAATTATGCCTTTCTTCCTGTGGTATTAATCTCTCAAAGATTCTTCCGATAATATCAAAGCCTATCTTAGAGAAATCATATCTCTTGAGAATTTTGATAAGCTCTTTTATTTCCTCTACAACTGCCCTGTTTTCTGGAAAGGCAATCTGGTCAATAAAATCAGTGCTGTATATGGTTTCATAATCGATTTCCTTAAGGACATAATCAAAATACCCCTGAAGGTTTGTTTGCAGAAGCCCCCCTTTTGTGAGGTCATCTGGAATAGTAAGAGAATCAAGCTGTCCTGATCTTTTGGACTGGAGCACATCATAAAAGAGGATTTTGTTTATGAGAAGGTATGCAGTCTGTCTCGCAGCCTTTTCAAAGTCACTATCCGAATAGGTAAACGTCCATTGCTGTTCAACAAACCATTTTTTGAATTTCTTTAAGAAATCAGTATTCTTATGTGCTTCGTCTCTTATAATTGGTTTGTAATATCTCGCAAGACGGTATATCTTTTCTTGAAGTCTGAATATTAAGAATTCATCTATTGGTAAGAGTGGCTCTGGTTTTATCCCAGTATGAATCCTGACAAGTTCTTCAAGAAATTTTTCAATGCCTTTGAGGATAGTATTTTTAAATCTTGCATCTTCAATATCGTCTAAGTTTTCAATGCTTGATAGAGGGAATTTATCAATGATCTGTCTCTCTTCAGGCTCCATCCTGTTTGCCTTTTCAGTGTTAAACCAGATGAGCCATTGAAAGTTTGAAGTCGCAAAGTATTTTGCCTTTCTCTTATTTGCCTTTTCCCTTGCAGGGTTCTTTAACTCCTTTTCATCAAATGGGCTGAAATACGGGGGCTTCAGTTCAATGAGGCATAGTACCCTCTCACTTTTTGGACTTTCAAAAATAACTATATCAGGTTGTTTTCTATCAGCGCCAACGGTCTCCTGTTCAGCAATACCAAGAGGCAGGTTTCTTTCTTTAATTATCTGATTTATCCACTCAACAAACTTCTGGTTGGCAGTTCGTTCAGTCTTGTGGACACCTATATCAAATACTGATGCCTTGAAAATATCTGTTCTGGTCTTACTTGAGATTTTGCCCACTTTTTTACTTTTCATAATCTTTTAAGACCTGATTAACAATTCTTCGGGCAATCTCAAAAGCGGCAGCAATTCTTATGATCTTTACATCTCCTAACCCCTTTATCTCAAGAAATTTACTCAGGGGCTGGTTTGCCATGCCTTTAAAAGAGCCAAATTTACGGAGAATCTCTTTGGCAACATCCTCTGCTGTTTTGCCTTTAGTGCCCGTAGAAATGAGAATTGCCAGAAGCTCCGCATCTGTTAACGATTCCGCACCAAGTTCTCTCAGTTTTCCGCCTGGATGCATCCATGTTTTCATAAAATTCCTTCTACGGACTTATTTAACCACATGGCCTAATTGTATGTCTATTAATGTGGATCAATTAGGGAGGTCTGGGGGCAGGGGCTTGAAAAACTGAAGGTTTTTCAGTGAGCTTGGTTTCCTTCATTTGTCATTTCCTCATCTTCAGAAAAGCCTTTGGTGTAGTGATTTTAATGCCCCTAAACTGCTTTAGAGATAAAAAACTTTTGTCGCCTGTTATTATAAACTTTGCATTAGCCGTGAGTGCACATTCTATAAACTTGTTATCTTTTGGATCAGGTGTAACCTTTAGGTTCACTTTTGGTGTGTAAAAATCTGAATGTGCCAGAACAAATTCCAAAATTTCTATTTGAAGTTTTATTGGGAAACTAAGTTTCGGGTACGAAAGCGCGACAAAAAGCTCGTTAAAGATTTCTTCTGAGATACAGTTTCTTATTTCTTCTTTTTCTAATAGCTCAACAACTTCTAAAGGTCTGCCTCCCCATCCAAAGGCAGAAATGAAAATATTTGTATCTATTATTGCTTTTTCGCTCTTGCCCACCTAACCGCCTCTTCTGCAACTTCAACAGGCAATCTCTTCTTTTTTGTAATTTCTGAGGCTTTTTTATAAATACTTTTTGCAGAAGGCGGGGCAAGCAGCTTTTTCTGAATAAGAGAATCCATTATTTCCTTTATCTCTTTAAAAGATAGCGTAGAAAGCCCTTCAATCAGTTTCTCTTTTGGTAATTTTATGGCAACATCTGCCACTATAACCTCCATTTTTATTCCTTATTATACTCTTTTAATACCTGATTAACAATTCTCCTTGCAATCTCAAAGGCAGCAGCAATTCTGATAATCTTAACATCTCCAAGTCCTTTGAATTCAAGAAACTTCTCAAGTGGCTGGTTTGCCATTCCCTTGAAAGAGCCAAACTTATCAAGGATTTCCTGTGCAACTTCTTCTGCTGATTTTCCTTTTGTTCCGGTTGAAATGAGGATTGCCAAAAGTTCCGCATCAGTTAATGATTCTGCTCCAAGTTCTCTTAATTTACCGCCTGGATGTGTCCATGTTTTCATAGGGTTTCCTTTACGGATTTATTTAACCACATGGCCTAATTGTATGTCTATTAATGTGGATCAATTAGGGAGTTCAGGGAATATAGGATCTTAAAGGTGGGTGGACTTTAGCTTATAAGTTATGCAACTTGAAGTTTCTTTTCCATTAATTTAAGCACATCCTTAAACATATGGGATGCCTTAAATAATTCCACTCCAATAAGGTTTCCTTTACTATCGAGCTCCATGTTTACGCCGGGAGAAATTTCTACAACTTCTGCTTCTTCCCCTTCTTTTGCAATATATAGAATATCTTCTTCATCATCATAAAAGACCTTGAAATCTTCCATTATATTTTCCTCCACCTGCCTGATTTTATTCGACTTTCTTTTTGTCCCTCTATAAATCTTTCCTCTGCATCTTCAAAGATCTTTTTAGGGAGTTCATAATCTATTTTTCTTAAGGCAGTTTTTGTTTTAAGATGTTTTGAATATTTGATTTGCATAGTTAACCTTCTCTTACCTCATCGTTTTCGGCTATTTTGTCTTTTCTGGAAATAAGGCTTAGGGATTTTTTTATGGACTTATTTAACCACATGGCCTAATTATATGTCTATTAATTTGGATCAATTAGGGAGTTCAGGGCAAATTGTGTTCGTAAGCAGAAGGCGGCTTGATATTATATTCTTTATCCAGGCTATAAGCCATAATTACGGCTTTGTCTATTTCCTCATAAGGAAAGTCACGTGTACCTAATATAAGATGTGGGGCCTTATCATCGAATTTGAGAGCAAAGTCATGGCTTTTTTCGTAAAGGACAGTACCGGGAAGGACATGAAGGATACTGAAAATGATTGTTGCAGGCCCTATGTCTATTAATGTTTTGATGGATTTTACAAACTTGAAAAAATTATCTCCGGGCAGACCGATAATCAAATCAGTAATCATTTCTATACCATTCTCCCTTAAAAGCCTTGCCGCCCTTCTAAACTTTTCCTCATTGTAATAGCGATTAACATTTTTTAACGTCTCTTTATTTACGGTCTGCGGGCCGGTCTCCACACTTTTAACATTAGCTTTCTTGAAAAGGGCTACTGTCTCTTCATCGACAAATTCTGCAATGATCTCGATTGTGCGTAGTTCAGTTCCAAAACGGTTAGACCGGGAAATCATTTCTACTATCTTTTGCATTCTCTCCTTTCTAAAGTTGAAGATAGTGTCAACGAAGTGGAAAC
>JBFMEC010000005.1:0-36710 GCA_040753575.1 Nitrospirota bacterium
AGTTTGACCAACTCCTGTATCTTTTTGACCGTTCCATAAATCTTAACCGCTCTCATGGCACCTCCTATTTGGGGGATGATGCCATTATCTCATATGTAGCTTTATTTATGCAAGGCTATATAATAATCTTACCAGCTCAGTAAATTTCACCAAAGTCTCCTATCCAAACTTTATAAAAAACTGCCTCACTTTTCTCACTCCCCGTTGGTGCCCTTAGAATGATAGATTTTCCTTTTGCCAACGCCTCATAAGTTGCTACTTGATGTAGATAAGGGTCACAGCCTGTAAGGGTTTTAAATCGCATATTTTAAAATCACAGATACCGTGTCTGTTTATAAACTGCTTCTCTAATCATTTTCAAGGCTCTTTTTTATCAATCTTCTTGCCATTTTCCTGAAAAAGCTCACCATCTCATCACTTCGATATCTTTTCTTCATATTCAGAAGACCCGTCTGTTTCGAACATTCGAGGAAACGCCCTTCAAGAATGTATTTTAGGCCTCTGACGCCAAATTTTTGTTCCGTTTTTATAATCATATCCTCTATAGCTAAATCGGGATTTTCTTTGAGAATGAAGTAGATATCCACATAATCTTTTACATCCTTCCTGTCGCTAAGAGCGGCAAGTTTGTTAATCAGGATATCCGGCATGCTGTCTATTTGTATCCCATCAATAGTATAAAAGGGGTGAATTCTTTTGAAAGGATATCTCGTAAATTCCACTTTTAAATCTTCCCCATCTCCAAAATGGATAAGGAATATTTTCCTGTCAAATTTTCTTTCAAGGCGTAAATCTCTTATATCGGGAATGGTTCGTAAAAAGCTGAGGATTACTTCTCCCTCAACCTCATCTTCAAAGAAGAAATCGAGGTCATCTGATAGGCGGTGTTGAAGGTAAAAGGCGGCTAAAGCAGTGCCTCCTGTCATATAGAATTTCTTGGCATCAGACCATTTTCTGAACTTTTGCAACAAAAGCTTTTGTTTTTCCGTCAGAATCAGGTTATCCCTTATCTTTTCCTTCACTTTCATCCCATGCCTTTTTATACTCTTTTATGAGAATTTTTGTTGCTTTATCTATTTTTAGTTTTTCGATATTTTGGTAGAGGCTCTCTACAGTCTCTCTGTCCCTGCCATACATGGGGAAAAAGTCGGCAATTCTCTGAAGTCTCCAGAAGAAATCCTTCGGAGCTTTTTTATAATCCCAAAGAAGCTGTTTCGGTATCCGTATCATTCTCGTTTATCCAATCGTTTCGCCTAAAAGTATGATCAGAATTTTATCATACTTTTAGGTATTCGTTTAGAGAATTAACAAGCACCCTCATCGGGAGAGAATAGATCATTCTGGTCGGTAGAGACTTATTCTTAAATCGACAAAAGACACAAAAACTGCCTCGCCTTTTCCCGCTTCCTGTTAGTGCCCGAAGGATAACTGACTCTCCTCTTGCCAACGAATCATAAGTTGCCATCTGGTGGGGATAAGGGTCGTGGCCTGTGAGGGTTTGAAAATGCATAAAAGAAGAAGAGATTTTTAGACAGTCACTACTTCTTGTTCATTCTGAATAATAATCTTAGGATTTGGATTTTTCGGAGGGACAGGCAGCCCTTGTTCTTTTAATAGATTAATATGTTCTTTCATACCCCACTTTGCTTTATAAATGCAATCTTCAACGGAGTGTCCTATACCAGTAAATCCCTCTAAATCTGGAGAATAAAACCCAAAGTAATCCGGATCTGCTGTAGCCTCAATTAACAATGAGTATTCTAATTCAATCATTTTATTCCTCCGTTATTTTTATTTCTTTATACCTGCTGCCTTTAGTATAGCATGACAAGTCCCTGTAGGAACTTCTTTTGATCCATGATAATCAACTCTAATAAGCTTATCCCATCCGGGTTTTCCATAATATCTTATAGAGCTTTTTTCTTTTACAACCCTAAACCCGTTCTCTTCTAATAACCTCACGAGTTCGCTAAATTTCACCTATGTCTCTCTTCGCTTAGCTCGTGCTGCATAGAGCGGCATAATAAAATCTGTTTGTTGCGCTGTTCAACGAACCCTCTTTTAGAAGTTTCAAGGCGTCACTATAGGCTTCTCTTGCCCTTGATAATCTATATCTTGCAAGGTATCTGGTGGGGATAAGGGTCATGGCGTGTCAGTCGTTTAAATATCTTGGTCATCTCTTCTTCAAATCTGTCCATCTCCAATCAATTTATTCATTTCCAATGGTGTCACGATCTTAATTTTCCCTATACTTCTTGCTTTAGTTAAATGCATATCACCAGATATGATGTATTCTGCTTTAAGGGAAATGGCACATGCGATGAATTTGTTGTCAGCAGGGTCATCCTTTATCCACTCCTGCTCTTTTGGATTATCAACGAAAAGTATATTAAAGCTCTTTTCAAAAGAGGACATAAGCCTGAACAGAAGGGTCTCATCATCAAACTCAAAACGATTCAGGACGTCAAAATACTCCTTTAGGATTGGTTTGGAAACGCAAAGGGTAAGCTTTCCAGATAACCAGTGTTCAATTACTCTTCGGGGATTGCCGCCAAAAAAAGACGAAATAAATACGTTAGTATCAATTACAGCCCTCATTTTCCAGCACGGACTTTTCTGATCACCTTATCAACATCTGATGTCTTGTACCCTTTCTTTTTCAAAGACTGCCCTATCTCGTCCCATAAGCTCTTCATTGCTGCCTCCATATTGTGTTCCCTGACATACTCCTCGATAAGTTCTCGAATCTTTTCGTTGACGGATTTCTGTTCAATCCTGCTCAAACGCTGAAAGTGTTCTTTTAAGTCTTTATCAACTCTTATTAGTATCTGCGAAGTCATTTGAAACCCCCATTGATATATTTTATATCAATGCTATCATATTTATCTAATTTTTGCAAGTCGCATCTCACTGTTGAATTCTGTACCAACCGTTTCCGAACACCGCATCCTCACCTACATGCACATATTCGCCGAGTACAACCAGAGGCAGAAACTCAGTTAAATCTCCCTCAAAGGTAATCTTACCCAGGAACCCGCTCTGGTCATGCTGGATAGATTGCGTCTTACTTTTGCGCTTTACCTCTATCCATCTGAGATTCGCCTTTTTCGTCTTTATAGCCATTGTCCTTTCTGCGATACCTTTAAAATCCACATCAAGTGGCCCACCACAATAAGTAACTGAAAGTGCATTAATTCTATCCCTCAACCTCCTGATAATATGGTGGAATTCAGGAACCCTCACAACCTCACTTCTGCCTTTTTCTCCTGTCGGATTATATCTGATCCTTGTTGGTGTGAGAAACTGAAGTGTTACCCTGTGAGGGTTTACTTTACCTGCATATTCAAGGAGTTCAACGCCTGTTACAGGTTTTTGTATATTTTTGACCATATTAGATTGAGAATCATAGATGGATTCTGAAATTTCGTCATTCATCTGAAAATCCCCCCTTCCCCCCTTTGCCAAAGGTGGGTGAGAAGTGTGGTTTTCAAAAGTGGAGTAAAATGGAATTATGCTTATATCACTAAGTTTAAATTTCCCCCTGTTCAGACCTATCCCAAACTTTCCGAGTTCTATCAGAGGCACTATCACATATGGGAGGTAATTTATCCTGTCCCCTATCAGGACCATACCAAAGGAGAAGAGTTTATCAGATGAATATACTGTCTCATCTTCAAGAGGTGGTTTCAGGACAAAGCCGCGGGGCACATTGTGTAATCTCTTTGCCGGATTGATGCCTATGGGATTAAATATCAACGCATAAGCGCATTTCTCTTTCAATATGCATCTACTGCATTCTGAGTCTTTAGTAACACACACAAGTCTTCTCAAAGATGAGCCGAAGGCACCTCTCAAAATATTTCCCTTATTGAATGCAGGCATCTTTAAAATCTTCTCAGGAAGGAGAGTGAATCTGTAATGAGCGAGTTCAAAATCTTTAAACATAAACAGCTTTCACTATTTTGATGCTATTAAACTGCTACCCTATATAACCAATCGTTTGATAGGTCATGGATTTTAACTGTAGCAAAATTGTAGCAGAATGTAGCAGAAAATACAGAAAATAGAGGGCATATAGTTCTGAATTACAAAATCAAAAACACACTTACAAAAAGGAAAATTTCAGATGCGGAGAAAAAAAGCATTTCTATTTCAGTTTCTTAATCATTTCCTTTACAGGTATTGCTGCAAGGGTAAGAAGTTGCACAGAGCCTCTTGAGCCCAATTCAACAGACATCTTCAGGACAGTTTCATTATCTGGAGCCTCAACGATATTAACAAAATCATAAGGACCAAGAACTGCATATTGTTCCTTCACCTTTACGCCCATCTTTTCGACTTCCCTGTTCACCTCAAGAATCCTTTCGGGATTCTCCTTTATCGTCTTTCTTCCTTCATCTGTAAGAGTGCTTAGTATAACGTAATGAGCCATAACTCTTCCCTCCTTTTGATATATTATACATATTATCAAATGGATGATTTATTATCTTTTTATAGGCGTATCGCAATGACACTTTATTTAATGCGTTCATATTAGTAATCTATTCTCACCCTCTTTTATTTATTAGAACTTCCCTTCATCTTCTTTTTTACGTTGCCCCTTTTTCTGTTCTTTAGGCTCTTTTGATTTCCGTTCAATCCCTTTCTGCTCAATCCCGCCCTTTGGTCTTTCAGGAGTCTGCATCCTTCTTTCTGATGGTACAGTCTGTCTTTCAAAGGGTACTGGTCGCCTCTCAGGAGGTTGCATCTTTCTTTCAGGTTGAGCGGGAAATTTCTCCAGGGGAAATACCTTCTCCGGTTTTCTCTTCTCTGGCAGCCCCTTCAATCCTTGTCGCTTCGTCTCTTTTTTTGGCCTAACCTGTCTCTCAGGGAGTGGCATCCTTTTCAAAGGAACTGATTCCTTTTCCGAGAATGTTCTTGATTCCGCCCCTCTTGGTTTATTAAAGATTCTCAAGGGCATGGTTTTTTGAGGCAACTGGGGAGTCAGGACAGGAACATTGGGATTTCTCACTAAGGGACGTCTATGCTTTAGTTCTTCGATTCGAGTGTCCCTGACAAACTTAGGCGGATGTTTTACAACGGGAATCTCCTTTATAACAGGTATCATCGTTGTTCGCTGTGGTTTTATCAGCGGCCTGCCTATGCTTATTCGTTCGGCAAGGAAGGGGTTCTTCTTTGTTATCACTTTAGCAGGTCTACCTGTGATGAAGGTCTCTCGACTCGAAATCGAAACAGCATCACTCACAAAGACATTCTTAAAAACCTTTTTTACTACGATCTTGTTGATGTTCACATTGATTATGTTCACACTGAAAGGCCCAAAATAACCATAGCCGTAATAAATGTCCCGAGGGGCGAGGGGTACCCATGCAACATACGTAGGTGTGTAAACCCAACCCACAAAACCAGGGGCCCAATAGACAGCACCTCTTAAAGGTGGTACCCAGCACCAACCTATGGAAGCAATATATGCCCATCTGCCATAGTGATAGGGACTCCAACCCCAGGGTTCATAAGAAACCCAGACATAATCGCCAGCTATCCATACCCACCTGCCAATCCTGTAAGGGGCCCATCCAGCGGACACAAGGACTGTGGGACTCCAGCAATAACCGTATTCTCTTACATATACCCATTTTCCATATCTATCGAAATCATAGGAATATACGCCCAGCCCATCGGGCAGATAGCGGATACTATATCTCTTCTCATAAAGTTCCCTGTCTCTATCTCTGTTCCATTCTTCCCATTCATCGGAAGAGCCCAGTGGGGAAAGTTCCGCGTAATTGTCTTCACCGATTGACAGGCCTTTTCCGGCATTTACAGTTGTCCGCCCACTTCTGCTATCCGCATAAACGATACCTTTAAGTACGGAGATCTCTGTATTGCCATCCTCAAATACATCTATCTTGAAGATTGAACTGTTATAAACTCGAACAGAAGAAAGAGGCGTATCTATCTGAAGAAGTCTCCCTTTTAGTCCACTGAAGTTTATATAGGCACGACCAAAGGGTAAATAAAACTGAGAAGAATCATTCTCTATTCTAAGTATGTCAAGAGAGGAATTCTTATCAAGCCTCAGATAAGACCCGTACTTTGTCTGAAGTTCAACCCTTCCACCTTCAGGAACCCATAGACTGTCTCCACTCATCAAGGGCATGTTTATGCTTGCTGGAACCCAGTCAGATGTGTCTTCTGTCTTTATCTGGACATCACCGTCAATGAGACTTACATGCAGGGCGTCGAGAATTGCTGAATAAGAGTATGCAGGCAAGAGTAAGAGAATTGTTAGATAAAGTATAACTTTTAAAATTATCATCCTCGTTCTCCTTTAATTTAAAATGTCGTTCTGATTATAATTTTATTTAAGACAAATATAAAAAAAATATCGGTATATTTCTGATTTTTTTGTAAGACTTTGGGTTCATTGAGTGTCAGTGTTCATCCTACAAGAATTGGCTCCTTTGTTTTTCTGGACTCATATAGATTACATGTCTTTCCAAAAGAAACTTGTCTTTGTAATAAGAAGAATGTTAGATTCCTATCAAAACATTATTCCTTAAAATTTTGGTATCTGGATTCAATGCAGATAGGTATTATTTTTAAAATGAATGTCAGGATTTTTTTAATAACCACATTTTTGATTTCATTTTTTGCGGTCTCAGTCCATGCTGGAAGTGCAGCTTATATCTTTGGAAAAGACAGTTCTATAATTGGATCTGTTAAGACCTATAAGGTGAGAGAAGGGGAGTCCCTGATTGAGATAGCAAGAAAGTTCGGGCTTGGTTATAAGGAAATTATAGAGGCAAATCCTGACTTAGATCCTTTTGTGCCGGGAACGAATGCAACAGTTGTTATACCTGCTTCCTGGATCTTGCCAGATATAGCATCCTGCGATGGAATCGTCATAAACCTCTCAGAGATGAGGCTTTATTATTTTTTCAGACAGAAGAGAACAGAGCGGGTTATGACGTTTCCGATCGGAATCGGCAGTGAAGGCAATGATACGCCTATTGGCACTTTCCGCGTGATAGCAAAAATAGTGAAACCATCCTGGCATGTTCCAGAATCTATCAGAAAAGAAAGGCCAGAACTTCCTGAGGTAGTGCCACCGGGACCTGATAACCCACTTGGATCCCATGCCTTAAGGCTTTCATTACCCGACATTCTGATACATGGAACGAATAAACCCTGGGGCGTTGGAAGAAGGGTGAGTCATGGATGCATCAGATTGTATCCAGAGGACATTCCAGAACTTTTTCGTCTAACGCCTGTGGGTGCAAAGGTGACAATTGTTCGACAACCTGTGAAAGTAGGGATTAAGAATAATAAAGTTTACATAGAAGTACATGACGATGACTTCAATAAAAACCTGACCTATTATAGTGAGGCTGTTATTTTATTGAAAAAAAAGAATTTACTCAAACGCGTAAATACAGAAAAGTTATATCGAGAATTGGGAAAGAAGCAAGGATTTCCTGTCGAGATTTCTATCTGATCTAAATACGAAGTCCAGGATAAAAAATCCTGGACTTCGTATTTACCTATTTCCTTTGTTGTAATTCAAAGGCCTTCTTTGCTTTCTCACCTGCAGTTTCTGCCTTCTTTGCTAAAGCTTCCGCCCTTTCAGCAGCAGCCTCTGCGCGCTTTGCAGCAGCCTCAGCCTTTGCAAGCGCACCCTCAGCCTTCTCGCAACAGTCCTTTGCAACCTTCATTGCGTCCTGAGCCAATGTTTTAGCCTCTCTGGCTTCTTTCTTTGCCTGCTCGACATCTGATGAGAGCGCTCCAACCTTTTTCTCCAGTTCCCCAAGTTTGGATTCAACGGCTGAGACCCTCGCTTCGAGTTTGCTTATCCTATCTACCAGCGGTTCTATTTGCTGTCTCACGTAATCCCTCGTGGCACATCCAAAAGATAAGACGAAGATGATGCTTAATGTTATTAATACTATTATTGTTCTTTTCATTTCCTCACCTCCCTTCAAAACCATTTTGACTATCATGATTATACAGGAATAGAATCAAATTTCAAGAATTTTTGACAACAAATTATGGTTGAAATAATTGTCCTTTTGAAATATTATCTGAAAAACTGAGATTCAAGATAGCAAAGTCTGAATAAAATATTCTTAGCAGGAGGTCTTATGATTTCGAAGATTCTCGTTGCAACAGATGGTTCAGAGACTGCAATGAAGGCCGCTAAGTTTGCCGTTAGCCTTGCCAGGCAAGTAAACGCCTCTATAACACTGCTTAGTGTCATCGATAGAAGCCTTTTCATCAGTCTAACCATTCCAAAGGTAGCAACGCCAACCCACTTAATAGAGCCGATTGAAGATTTTCTGAGACAGGCTGCAGAAGCTTATATGGAGGAGATTGTAACATTATGCGAAAGGAGTGGCATTCAAGCGGAGACAGTAGTAAAGTCAGGCCATCCCGTGGATGAAATTATAAAGGGGGCGGAAAAATCAAAGGCGGATCTAATTGTGATGGGCTCCCATGGCAGGAATGCCACGGAGGCAGCAATCCTTGGAAGTGTTACCTTTGGCGTGATACATAAGGATGCGAAGATTCCTGTTCTTGTGGTCAGAAGATAATGTAGGACAAATACCTATAGTATGATTAGCGAAATTCTCACAATAAAATCAGACTTATGCTGATATTTTATTTAATTCCTTATCATTAATATAAAATGTCATAGCTATAATTTTTCATCTTATTAATTTTAAAGGATGCAATTTAAGACTGCAGGATAATTTGATGAAAGAAAATTCCTATTTCCGACCTGAAAATCCTGAATTTACAAGACACAGATTTCTTAAACTGCTCATTGGTAGCATGTCCTTTTTGCTCGGTCTGATTTTGGGAATACCCTTTATAGTTGCTCTTGTTTCAAAGCTCAGAATAGGAGAAATCGGTTGGTCGAGAGTTGTTTCAGTCGATTCTTTACCTTCAGGAGAACCTGTGCGGGTCAACTTCACAGAAAGGAAAGAAGATGCCTATATATATGAAAGGACATTATATTCTGTCTGGGCAATAAAGCATTCTTCTCAGTTAACCATATTTTCTCCGATCTGCCCTCATCTTGGTTGTTATTATAACTGGAACCTTCAGACGAGACATTTTGAATGTCCCTGTCACTTCAGTGTTTTCTCCATTGATGGAACGGTTTTATCCGGTCCTGCACCCCGACCCCTGGATACGTTGCCCTATAAAGTAGAAAATGGAATTCTCTATGTAAAGTGGGAAGAATTTAAAGTGGGCATTCCTGAAAAGGTAGTTATTGGATAGAATACCATGCTGAAGTCTATCTGGGGCTGGTTAAATGATAGGTGGCCATTTTCTTACCTGATTCATCTTGCACTGGATGAAGAGATTCCAGGCGGTAGCCGCTTTGCCCATACCTTCGGAAGTGCTATTCTCACAGTGTTCTTATTGCAGGCCACAACCGGTGTGATACAACTTTTTTTCTACGTTCCCGCCATAGATCATGCTTATGACAGCGTCAATTTCTTGAGGACAAAGGTACCTTTCGGCTGGCTAATTAACGGGCTTCATTATTGGGGCGCAAATGCTATGATTGTAGTTGTTTTATTACATGTCTCGCGCGTTTTTATCTGGGGTGCCTATAAAAATCCCCGCCAATTGACATGGCTATTTGGTGTAAGCCTGCTGCTCGTTGTCATGGGATTAAGCTTTACAGGTGGCCCTCTCTCATGGGACCAGAGGGCCTATTGGGAGGCTGAGGTAGGAACAAGTATGCCCGGTTCATTACCTGTAATTGGTGATACCGTTAGGCGTATTATGAGAGGTGGTGAAAGGCTGGGTCAGCTGACCCTTTCGCGATTTTTTATCATACATACCGCAATCCTTCCGGCGACGCTTTTGGCACTGATAAGCGCTCATCTCATCGCCTTCCGGAAGTTCGGTAGCGTCGGACCCTGGGATGAGAGGAAACGGGAGACCAAAGGACTATTCTGGCCTGACCAGGTTTTTAAAGATTTAATTATAGGGATGCTCGTTCTCTTCGTGCTTATCACTTTGTGTGTCTTTTCACCTAAACCTTTTAACGGTGCCGCTGATCCTCTTGATGCCACCTTAATTCCAAAGCCAGAATGGAATTTCCTATTTCTCTATGAGGCACTCAAATTTTTTAAAGGGAGACTTGAGCCTGCAGGAGTTGCAGGTATTCCCGCAGTTTTGGTTTTGCTGTTTCTATTGCCTCCTTTTCTTGACCGGAGGTCAGAAAGGAATCCCTTCAGACGTCCCGTTGCTATGTTGAGTGCTCTTCTTATTGCGGGAATTCTGATAACTTTAACTATTGCAGGCTATCTGAGTAAGCCAGAAGGTGCCGAAACTGCCTCCATCTCTCCGAAGATCACGCCTGAGGCCACATTGTCAGCGACTGAACAGAAAGGGGCACAATTATTTCAGTCTTTAGGATGCGGTGGTTGTCACCGCATTAATGGTGTGGGTGGTACTATCGGGCCAGACCTATCCAATGAAGGAAGTCAGGGTCGAACACGCGAGTGGCTTAGCGTCCAGATTCGAAATCCCAGGGAGCATTTTCCGAATTCCGTAATGCCTGCTTTTACCTCGTTGACAGATGAAGAGGTAAATGCTCTCGTTGATTATCTCTTGAGTCTGGGAACAAAGACATCAGTTTTCAGACAAAGACAAAATATAACCTCATCCCCTGTTACTACCACATCGCCTTCTACCGTCCCTGGCCAAAAGGTTGAAGCCTCTCTGTCTATTTCAGAGAAACAACCTGGAAGGGCAGCCAGCATTATTGGCAGTGCCTATAATGGAGGGTTATTATTCGAGAGAGAATGTTCTTCCTGTCATGGCCCTGAGGGAACAGACAAAGTCTCCAATCCGGGTTCAGAGGATGGCCTTGTGCCTGCTCTCAATCCAATTGACAGAGAACTCTTCAATAATGATCCCGAAATATTTACCGAAAATATTGACCGATTTATTCAGCATGGCTCGACACCAGCCGGTGCAAACCCGCAATTAAAGATGATTGCCTTTGGCGACACTAATGCCCTTACACAACAACAGATTTCGAATATCGAAGCTTATATTTTGCATTTAAATGGTGTCAACCGTTCTAAACTCGTGAACCCCGGAATGAGGCCGCTTCATTTTTTCTCGCTGGTCGTGGCAGTGTATGCATTACTTATTCTGGTACAGGGTGGCATCAGGATGAAGAAAAATATTCCCTGAAGCTGGAATATGGAAATAAAGACAGATACAACAGTTCTCTGGCCTCTTGCTATTTACTTTGCAGCTGTCATAGCTATGATAACCGGCATGATAGTACTGTCATATATTCTGGGTGAAAGACATAGAGAAAGGGCTACGGGCGAACCCTATGAATCAGGAATAGTCTCGATCGGTTCTGCGCGAATTCGCTTTGATGTCAAGTTCTATCTTATAGCCATGTTCTTTGTTGTCTTCGATATTGAGGCTATCTTCATTTTTGCATGGTCGCTGGCTCTTCGGGAGGTAGGCTGGACAGGTTACATTGAGATACTAATCTTTATTTTGATACTTATTATTGCTCTCATATATCTGTGGCGTCTTGGAGCCCTGGAATGGGGAAGTAAAAAATGAGTTTATAAATTAGGGTAAGTTTTTAATGAGATCGTTACCAGATAATAAGAAAATATATTCCGAGAGTAAGTGGAAGGACCCTGTCGAAGAGGCTGTCGGAAGCAGTTTGATATTGGGCCGTCTTCAGGATCTCATAGCCTGGGGGCGAAAAAACTCACTCTGGCCCCTAACCTTTGGCCTTTCCTGCTGCTTTGTGGAAATGGCAACCAGTATAACAAGCAAATATGATATAGCCCGCTTTGGCTCAGAGGTTATTCGCGGTACCCCCCGGGAGGCAGATGTGATGGTCATAGCCGGCACAGTGTTCATAAAGATGGCTCCGGTCATTAAGAGACTCTATGAACAGATGATGTTGCCCCGATGGGTAATCTCCATGGGTTCCTGTGCTAATTCCGGTGGCATGTATGACATATACAGTGTTGTCCAGGGCGTCGATAAATTTCTTCCCGTAGATGTCTACATTCCTGGCTGCCCACCACGGCCTGATGCCTTCATCGAGGGACTTTTACTTCTGCAGAGGGCAGTGGACACGGAGAGACGTCCTCTAAGCTGGATCATCGGACCTCAAGGAGTGGAGATGCCGGAAAGACCATCTTTAAGAGATATCAAGCGGGAAGAGAGAAGGCGTGCTACTGAGTTAAAAACCCCTGATGAGGTGTAGGACAAATTATATTTCTAAATGATGATTTCGAATATGAATTAACCCGAATAATGCAGACATTGTTCAAAAATTTATTTAACTCGATGAATTTATTAAAAATATCTTTAAGTATTATATTCAATAAAACATTCCGGGAATCATCAGTTAAAGGTACACTGAGGTATCGAAAAATAAATTTCTTCACAACATCTGCATTTCCTAAACTACATTATTTGGGTTAATAGAATTATGAATAATAGTCCAGACATAATTCAGGAATTGCAGAGCAAATTTGGCGATGTTGTTATCACACCGCAAAAAACGAAGGATAATATTCCAACTCTCTGGGTTCCAAGGGATAAAGTACGGGAGATCCTGCGCTACCTGAAGATGGAAGTGGAAAAACCTTTCAAGATGCTGTACGACCTTATTGCCATTGATGAAAGAGTTCGGGCTGACCGTCAAGACCAGCCAGAAAGCGATTTTACCGTCTTCTACCATCTACTATCATTTGAACGTAATGAAGATGTTCGCATCAAAGTAGCGCTCAAAGGTGATTACCCCTCTTTACAGACGATAACGGATATCTGGCCCTCTGCCAACTGGTATGAACGTGAAGTCTGGGATATGTTCGGGATTACCTTTGATGGACATCCGCATCTTTCAAGAATCTTAATGCCGCCTGATTGGAAAGGCCATCCTCTTCGCAAGGATCATCCCGCCCGTGCTACAGAGATGGAGCCCTTCAGCCTTCCGGAAGAGAGGGAGGATGAGGAACAGAGGGCCTTAAGGTTTCGACCAGAAGATTGGGGTATGAAACCCGGAAGAGAAGACACTGATTTTCTGTTTCTTAACCTGGGGCCGCAGCATCCGGGAACCCACGGACTGCTCAGAGTAATACTTGAATTAGATGGCGAGGAGATTGTGGATGCAGTTCTTGATATAGGTTTCCATCACAGGGGAGCAGAAAAGATGGGCGAAAGACAATCATGGCACACTTACATTCCCTATACTGACCGTGTCGATTACCTTGGTGGGGTGATGAATAATCTTGCCTATGTTCAGGCCGTTGAGAAGCTGGCCGACATCGAGGTGCCAGATAAAGTGAAGGTGATCCGCATCATGATGGCGGAATTCTTTCGGATTGCCAGCCACTTAGTCTGGTACGGCACTTTTGCTCAGGATCTGGGCGCTCTCTCACCGGTTTTTTACATGTTTACCGACAGGGAGCGTATTTTTGAAATAGTTGAGGCTGTCTGCGGCGGACGCATGCATCCGAACTGGTTCCGCATCGGCGGAGTTTCCCAGGACCTGCCGAAGGGGTGGGATAGATCGGTGAAAGAATTCTTCCGATATCTGCCAAAAAGATTGAAAGAGTATGACAAGATAGTGATGCAGAACAGGATCTTTAAAGCTCGCACAATGGGTATTGGCTGTTATAACCTTGATGAAGCTATTGAGTGGGGCGTTACAGGCCCGGGATTACGTGCCTGTGGTTTTGAATGGGACTTCCGTAAAAAAAGGCCCTACTCCGGCTATGACCAATTTGAATTCGATATTCCCACTGCGCAGACCGGGGATTGTTATGGAAGAGCTATCGTGCGGGTAGAAGAGATGCGGCAGAGTTTACGCATCATTGAACAATGTCTGAAGAACATGCCGCCGGGCCCATATAAATCTGACCATCCTCTGACAACCCCTCCCCTGAAAGAATATACCATGCATGATATAGAAACATTGATCAACCATTTTCTCGGCGTTAGTTGGGGACCGGTCATCCCCGCCGGTGAAGTAATCTCAAATATTGAGGCAACAAAGGGTAGCAACGGTTACTACCTTATCAGTGATGGAAACACAAGATCCTATCGGACACGTATACGGACACCCTCTTTTCCTCATCTTCAGATGATCCCTCTGATCTGCCGCGGTCTGATGATTCCGGATCTGATGGCTATCCTGGGAAGTGTTGATTATGTACTGGCCGATGTAGATCGTTGAAGACAGATAGAGACAGATAGATGATGCTGACTGAAGAAGAAAAAGAAGACATTGAAGTAGAACTTCAGAGATATAAGTTTAAACGTGCAGCCTGCATTGAGGCCTTGAGGATTGTTCAGCAACATCGGGGCTGGGTTTCGGATCAAAATATTAAGGATACTGCTGAATTTCTTGAGATGACGCCCGATGAAGTAGATAGTGTCGCCACCTTTTACAACCTTATCTATAAAAAGCCTGTAGGAAAACATGTGATATTAATCTGTAACAGCATCAGTTGCTGGGTGACGGGATATGATCTCATCTATGAGCACCTGAAGGCACGTCTCGGGATTGATCTTGGTGAAACAAGTTCTGATGGCCTTTTCACACTTCTGCCTGTTGCATGCCTTGGAGCTTGCGACCATGCGCCCGCTATGATGATTGATAAAGAGCTTTATGTTGATCTGAACCCGCAAAAGATAGACGAGATTCTTAAGGAGTACAGGGAGAGAACTTGATCAAAAGACCGCTAACCAGAAATATCCAGAAAGGTAGAGAGCCCCTGAGTCTGAAGGAATATGAGAGGGCAGGTGGTTACCAGGCATTGAGGAAGGCCCTGAAGATGGCTCCGGAAGAAGTGACGAATCTTGTGAAGGATTCAAATCTTCGAGGACGCGGTGGCGCAGGTTTTCAGACGGGTAAAAAATGGAGTTTTCTCCCCATGGGCGAGGATGCCCCGCGGCCAAAATATCTTGTCATTAACTCTGATGAGATGGAGCCAGGCACTTTCAAAGATCGCTTTCTCCTTGAGGGAGATCCGCACCAGCTGATCGAAGGAATAACTATAAGTGCCTATGCCATACAGGCCGATGTTGCCTACATCTTCCTCCGTTGGGCCTATAGCCCCACGGCTGATCAATTAAACAGGGCAATAGCTGAAGCTCATGACAGCAACTACCTGGGGAGAAATATACTGGGATCGGAATACAGTCTCAGGTTACATCTCCACATAAGCTTAGGCCGCTATATGTGCGGGGAGGAGACGGGTCTATTGAACTCCCTGGAGGGAAGACGTGCTATACCTCGTGCCAAACCACCCTATCCACAAGTCTGTGGCCTTTGGGGGAAACCGACCATTGTGAATAATGTAGAAACGATTTGCAATATTCCTCACATTGTTAATAACGGAGTTGAATGGTTCAAAGGTCTTAGCCATACCGAGGATGGAGGAACAAAGCTTTACGGAATAAGCGGAAGGGTCAAGAAGCCAGGGTTATGGGAATTACCAATGGGCACTACTATTCGAGAAATTCTGAAAGAACATGCTGGAGGTATGCTTGATGGTTTCAAGTTCAGGGGCGTCATACCCGGCGGTGCTTCAACAGAATTTCTCACAGAGCGGCATCTTGATGTAAGGATGGATTTCGAAGATGTGCAAAAAGCAGGCAGCAGATTGGGTACCGGCACTATGATTATCCTCGATGACAGGACATGTCCTGTAGGATTCGTTCACAATCTCGAAGATTTTTTTGCCCGCGAGTCCTGCGGCTGGTGAACACCCTGCCGTGAAGGGTTACCTTGGGTAACCCGTATTCTTAAGGCGATCGAAGAAGGTCATGGAGAAATAAGTGACCTCGATAATTTGGAATTGCATACCAAGTTGCTTGGTCCGGGCCATACATTCTGTGCTCTCGCACCTGGTGCCATGGAGCCCTTACAAAGTGCTCTTCGATATTTTAGAGAGGATTTCGAAGAGCACCTTAGAAGAAAAAAATGTCCATGGAAACAAAAGTGATCACGATTTATATTGACAACAAACCTTATCAAGTCAAAGAAGGGCAGAACTTACTTCAGGCATGTCTTTCTTCAGGATTTAATATTCCCTATTTTTGCTGGCATCCTGCCATGCATTCCGTCGGTGCCTGTCGATTGTGTGCAGTGAAACTATTCAAGGATAACAAAGATACAAGGGGAAGTATTGTCATGTCCTGCATGACACCTGCTGATGTAGGGACACGTATCTCCATTGACGATCCTGAGGCAAGAGGATTCAGGGCAAGTGTTATCGAGTGGCTCATGATAAACCATCCCCATGATTGTCCTGTCTGCGACGAAGGTGGTGAATGTCACCTTCAAGATATGACTGTTATGACAGGGCATACCTATCGAAGATACAGGTTCAGAAAACGTACATACAGAAATCAATATTTAGGTCCTTTCGTCAACCATGAAATGAACCGCTGCATTCAATGTTACCGCTGTGTAAGGTTCTACCGGGACTATGCGGGAGGAAGAGATTTTCATGTCTTTGCTTCCCATGATCACGTTTATTTTGGGCGTCATGAGGACGGCGTTCTCGAAAATGAGTTCAGTGGAAACCTGGTCGAGATTTGTCCAACGGGGGTATTCACAGACAAAACGTTGAAGAAACACTATACAAGAAAGTGGGATTTACAAACAGCTCCATCCGTTTGCGTTCACTGCGGGGCAGGATGCAACACAATTCCGGGTGAACGTTATGGTTCATTAAGGCGTATTCAGAATCGTTACAATGGCGAAGTGAATGGTTATTTTCTCTGTGATCGCGGACGGTTTGGTTACGAATTTGTGAATAGCGATTACCGGATCCGTCAACCCTTTTTACGTTTGCACGACCAAAATGAAAAGGGCGACCTGAAAGCTGTTAGTAAAGAAGCAGTGCTTCAACATCTTTCGAGTCTGCTCTATTTTGGAGCAAAAGTGATCGGAATAGGATCTCCCCGTGCCTCTCTTGAAGCAAATTTTATACTCAGAAGTCTGGTCGGGCCCGAGCATTTCTATCTTGGCATCTCAGAAACAGACTACCGATTAATTTCCCTTATCATTGATATATTACAGAAAGGGCCCGCCCGTTCTGCTTCAATAAGTGATATAGAACTCTCAGATGCGGTTTTTGTCATGGGTGAGGATTTAACGAATGTGGCACCAAGGGTGGCTCTGGCTTTGCGCCAATCGGTGCGGCATAAACCCATGGAGATCGCAAGGAAGCTCCATATCCCGGAATGGAATGATGCAGGCGTAAGAGAAGCAATTCAGAATGAGAAAGGACCCCTTTTTATCGCAACAACTCAGGGTACCAGGCTTGATGACATTGCAACTGAGACATACCACGCAGCACCGGATGATCTTGCCCGTTTAGGTTTTGCCGTCGCCCATGATCTTGACCCGGAAGCACCAGAAGTGACGAACCTTCCCGAAGGCTTAAAAGCATTGGCCGGCAGGATTGCCGACTCATTAAAAAGGGCAGACCATCCTCTTGTTGTTTCAGGTTCGAGCTGCGGAAGTGAGGAATTAATAAAGGCTGCAGCGAATGTTGCCTGGGCCTTGTGCAAAAATGGTAAGGCCGCAGAAATATCCTTTGTCGTTCCGGAATGCAATAGCCTCGGTTTGGTTCTCCTGGGCGGCAGCAGCCTCAATGAAGTCTCAGGGTTCTTCGAGAATGAGGTAGTAGATACTGTCTTTATTCTTGAGAATGATCTTTATCAAAGAATAGATAGAGATTTCGTAAATGAATTATTCAGTAAGGTAAAAAATATTGTTGTCATCGATCATCTCTTTAATCCGACTACCTCAAAGGCAAGCGTGGTGCTTCCGGCAGGTACCTTTGCAGAATCTACAGGCACCCTTATAAATAATGAAGGAAGGGCCCAGCGCTCCTTCAAGGTTTTTCTGCCGGAAGGCCCCATACAGGAAAGTTGGCGGTGGTTACTTGAGATCTTGAAGATTGCAGGACGTCCCGAGTCCAAGGTCTGGAGAAACTTTGATGACATTACTTCTGTAATGGCGAATGAAACACCGATATTTAAGGGAATCTCGGAGATTGCACCCTCTTCGGTCTTTCGCATAGCAGGATTAAAAATACCGCGCCAGCCACACCGTTATAGTGGACGTACCTCTATGTTTGCTAATTTGAATGTCCATGAACAAAGACTATCGGAGGATACTGATTCTCCTCTTTCCTTTTCTATGGAGGGATATGAAGGTCAGCCGCCTCCTTCCCTGATTTCTCGTTTCTGGGCTCCGGGATGGGACTCAGTCCAGGCGGTTAACAAATTCCAGGGTGAGGTGGGAGGATCGTTGCGAGGAGGCGATCCGGGTATGCGCTTGATAGAATCATTAAGGACAGAAAGGATATCCTACTTCAAAGAGGTGCCTGAACCCTTTGAGCCTTATAAAGAAGAACTGCTAATCGTTCCTCTTTATCATATCTTTGGATCGGAGGAATTGAGCGTCCATGCACGTGCTATTGCTGAGCTCGTGCCAAAACCCTATCTTGGCCTCAATCCTGAAGATGCTAAAGTTTTTCAGCTGAATGAAAGAGAAGAGGTGGAACTGGTTCTGGACGGAATGGTTTACAGACTTGCCATAAGAATTATACCTTCCTTACCGGAGGGTATGGCCGGGTTACCGGTGGGGTTGCCGGGACTTAAAGGAGTTATACTGCCACCGGGCCGGGTCTTGCTTAAATTGGACGAAATAGTGAGGAAGGCAGGATGAGTGAAATAGGCCTGCTACTCCTTCCTTTCGGTCTTCTCTTTGTTTTGATGTCAATTGCTGCTTTGCTAATCTGGCTTGAACGCCGGCTGCTTGCACTCTGGCAGGATCGCTATGGTCCTAATCGTGTCGGTCCTTTCGGCTTACTTCAGGTCTTTGCAGACATGATAAAGATCTTTACAAAGGAAGATTGGATTCCTCCCTTTGCCGATAAGATTGTATTCACTATTGCGCCAACCGTAATTGTGGTTACCGTACTGATGTCTTTCGCTATTGTTCCTTTTACAGAGAGCATCTGGGTTATAGATCTTAACGTCGGACTTCTTTTTTTCCTAGCAATGTCTTCTATGGGTGTTTATAGTGTGGCTCTGGCCGGATGGTCTTCGGCCAACAAATACTCCCTATTGGGAGGTCTGAGGGCAGCAGCCCAGATGCTGAGTTATGAGGTATATATGGGACTATCGCTTATGGGAGTGGTCATGCTTGCAGGCTCCTTTAACCTCCGAGAAATAGTTGAGGCTCAAAGAAAAATCTGGTTCTGTCTTCCTCAATTCTTTGGTATGGTCATCTTCCTGATTGCTGGAATCGCTGAAACACGCCGATTGCCCTTCGATTTACCGGAGGCTGAGAGTGAACTGGTAGCCGGCTATCATGCCGAATATTCCGGAATGAAATTCGGCATGTTCTTCATTGGTGAATATCTCGGTATCACTCTTATCTCTGCCATGATTGTAACTCTATTTTTTGGTGGTTGGCTGGGTCCTCTCCTTCCTCAGGTAGTCTGGTTCATTCTTAAGACATTCATTTTTATTTGCGGGTTCATCCTTTTACGAGCAACCTTACCGCGTCCACGGTATGACCAGCTAATGTCCTATGGCTGGAAGGTAATGCTTCCCCTGACACTACTTAATCTTCTAATAACAGGAGGCATTCTACTTGCGACAGGCTGAGAGGTGGCTGGAATGTTAAGTCTTCTTAAGAGTCTATGGCTCGTCTTTTTGCACATGTTCAGGAGAAGGGAGACGATTTTGTATCCGGAAAGAAAGCCTTACCTGCCGCCACGATGGCGAGGACGTATTATCCTCTCCTGCGATCCGGACGGCGGGGAACGCTGTGTTGCCTGTTATCTGTGTGCAGTTGCATGCCCCGTTGATTGCATTTCTTTACAAGCCACTGAAGATGAACATGGAAGGCGCTATCCGTCATTTTTCCGTATAAACTTCTCGAGATGTATTTTTTGTGGTTTCTGTGAGGAGGCCTGTCCTACCCATGCCATACAACTCACACCGGACTTTGAGATGAGTGAGTATGATCGGAGAAATTTAGTTTATGAAAAAGAAGACTTGCTCATAAGTGGCCCTGGAAAATATCTTGGCTATAATTTTTATAGAGTTGCCGGATTGGCTATTGGCGGAAAGGATAAAGGTGAGGCTGATAACGAAGAACCTCCTGTCGATGTTCGTAGTCTGATGCCATGAATACCGTCTTTTATATATCTGCTGCAGTAGCGATCATATCTACTATACTGGTTATCACCGGGAAAAACGCTATTCATGCATTGCTCTATTTGATAGTGTCACTCCTGTCGGTGGCACTGATATTTTTTGTCCTTGGCGCGCCTTTCGTCGCCGCCCTCGAAGTAATTATCTATGCCGGTGCCATTATGGTTCTCTTTGTATTTGTGATCATGATGCTTAATCTCGGGAATGAAGCCGTTGAGCAAGAAAGACGGTGGCTTATACCGGAAATGTGGGCTGGACCATCCCTCCTTGCTCTTATTCTGATTGCTGAATTGGTTTATATTTTTACACGAGGCGAAAGACGTTTATATAGTATTAATGTAAGTGAGCCAAAAGAGGTGGGTATTTCTTTACTTGGATCATACCTGATCGGAGTTGAGCTGGCATCGGTTTTACTTCTATCGGCCCTTGTGGGTGCCTATCACCTTGGCAGGCAACGTAGATCAAAAAGCAGGACAATGAAGATCAAAGGAGAATTGTAAATGGCCTCTATCCCCCTTGAACATGGATTACTTTTATCCGGCCTGCTCTTTGCACTTGGTTTGCTCGGTGTTTTTATGAGACGGAATATTGTCTTTATTTTAATGTCCATTGAGATTATGTTAAATGCTGCAGGATTGGCTTTCATAGTTGCCGGTTCCCGGTGGTCACAGCCTGACGGCCAGATCATGTTTATTTTTATTCTGACGATGGCAGCTGCAGAGGTGTCTGTTGGTTTAGCCCTGGTCCTACAACTTTATCATCGCTTTAAGACACTCGATGCAGATGTTGCCAGCAGGATGAAGGGCTGACATGCTTGAACTGCTCTGGTTAGTTCCTGCCCTACCCTTAGCCGGTTTTTTGCGACTCCTATTTAAGGCTGGAAGACTTTCACGTAAAAGTATAGCAATCACAGGTGTGGGTTCAGTGGGCCTATCTGCAGTAATAGCTCTGATCATTGGTGTCAGCTTCATAACTTCACCACCACCCGGCTATGTTTACACACAGACTTTATGGACCTGGATAAAAATAGGAAATCTTGTTTCGGAAGTTTCCTTTTATCTGGATACATTGTCATTGGTCATGATATTGGTTATCACCGTTGTAGCTTTTCTTATCCACCTGTATTCAGCTGAATTTATGATTGACGAGGAAAGTTACAGTCGCTTCTTCGCTTACATGAATCTTTTCGCTGGGTCCATGTTGATATTAGTATTGGCCAATGACCTATTGCTTTTCTATCTTGGATGGGAAGGCGTGGGACTTTGTAGTTATTTGTTAATAGGTTTCTGGTACAAAGACCCGCTTAACGGCAGGGCAGCCCGAAAGGCCTTTGTCATGACACGCTTCGGGGATACAGCCCTGGCCATCGGAATATTCCTGATTTTTAATAATCTTGGCACATTGAAGATCCAGGAATTCATGGAAAGGGCTATACATAATTGGAGTCCCGACTCCGCTATAGCGGTGGCGGCAGCTGCATTGATTCTTGGAGGCGCTATAGGGAAATCAGCACAGCTACCCCTTCAGACATGGTTGCCCGATGCCATGGCGGGACCGACACCGGTTAGCGCCCTCATCCATGCGGCTACCATGGTAACAGCCGGGGTTTACCTCATAGCACGTACAAATGTTCTCTTCACACTTGCACCGACGGTGCAATTATCGGTGGCGGTTATTGGTGCACTGACAATGTTGATTGCTGGTTTCAGCGCCTTAACCCAGTGGAATATAAAACGCGTCCTCGCTTATTCGACGATTAGCCAGATAGGTTATATGTTCTTAGCTCTGGGAGTGGGAGCATGGTCTGCTGCCATCTTTCATTTCATGACTCACGCCTTCTTTAAGGCTCTTCTCTTTCTTTCAGCTGGAGCTGTTATTCTTGCACTTGAGGATGAGCATAACATATCTAAAATGGGAGGGCTTAGGAGACAGCTCCCTCTGACGTTCTGGACATTTCTCATCGGTTCCGCCTCCTTATCGGCGTTACCCTTTGTGACGGCCGGTTTTTACAGCAAGGATCTAATTTTATGGGAGGCATGGTCTTCGGGAAACAGATGGTTCTGGACAGCAGGATTGATTGGGGCTTTGCTCACGTCTATTTATATATTTCGCGTAGTCTTTATTGCTTTCTTCGGTGAAGAAACTGTGAGGGTTACTCGAAAACCGAAATGTTTGATGAAAATTCCTTTGATCATCCTATCTGTTTTTTCGATAATAGCTGGATTTATTCAGTTGCCGGATACGATCGTAAAATTTCCAATATTTTCCGACTTCCTGCATAGAGCTTTACCAGCTACAAAAGTCAAATATGATGGTGTGAATGTTCAGTTAACCTTACAGTTTCTTACGTCTCTGGTCTCTTTATCGGGAATTTTTCTGGCTTACCTGTTCTTTTTGCCCCATCGCCAGTTTACCAGGAGTTTCGTGCAAACAAATTTAGGTTCGGCTCTGCATAGTTACTTGTTTTCTGGCTGGGGATTTGACTGGTTCTACGAAAGGTTTTTTGTCAGACCTTTCATATGGATAGCCCGCATAGACAAAGATGACTTTATTGATATTTTCTATCTAGGCATAGCCTGGCTAAATCTCGTTTTCCATCGTCTTTTAAGAAGTACTCAAATTGGCCTTGTGAGATGGTATGCCATGGGAATAGGCATTGGAGCTGTCATCACTCTGGTGATAGTGGTATTCCTATGATTTTACTATGGATCATCATAATTCCCTTATTGGGTGGACTCCTCGCATGGCTTTCGGGTCGGTGGAGCCAATTGTGGCCACGATGGGTCTCCTTGATTTCACTGGCCGTTCAAATGGCATTGTTTCTGATAATACTCACGGAGCATTTTGGCGAGATTCAAATCTCCGGTAGACCCTGGCTGGTGCAATTTGATCAGCCCTGGATTTCTAAATTGGGCATTCACGTTAATCTTGCCATGGATGGTCTCAGTCTTCTCCTGGTCTTAATGACAAATTTTCTGGGCATTATGGCCGTTGCCTGCTCCTGGACAGCAATTAAAGATCGGGTTGGTTTCTTTCATTTTAACTTGATGTGGACTTTGGCTGGCATTACCGGTGTATTTCTTGCGATTGACCTTTTTCTTTTTTATTTCTTCTGGGAGATGATGCTGGTGCCTCTTTATTTTCTTATCGGTATCTGGGGATATGAGAACCGTGTCTATTCGGCGGTAAAGTTTTTTATTTTCACTCAGGCAAGCGGACTCCTCATGTTGGTAGGAATTTTGGGACTATATTTTATTCACGGTCGAAATACGGGTATTTATACCTTTGACTATATGCAACTACTCGGTACTACTCTGTCAGAGACTACTGCTCGGTTGTTTATGTTTTGTTTTTTTATTGCCTTTGCTGTAAAACTTCCGGTTATACCTTTCCACACCTGGTTACCGGATGCACACACTGAAGCCCCAACGGCCGGTAGTGTTGATCTTGCAGGCCTCGTTTTAAAGGTAGGTGCCTATGGAATGCTGCGCTTCCTGATTCCCCTATTTCCGAAAGTTGCCAGCGACTTTTCTCCAATTGCAATGACTTTAGCTGTGGTTGGCATTTTATATGGCGCTATATTGGCTTTCGGTCAAACGGACCTGAAGAGGCTTGTGGCTTACACGAGCATCAGCCACATGGGATTCGTTTTTCTGGGTATCTTTACGTGGAATACCCTGGCTCTGCAGGGTGCGGTAATGGTCATACTTGCCCATGGTATTAGTATAGGCGCCCTTTTTATACTTGTTGGTGTCATTCATGAACGTATACACACTCGAGATATGAATCGGATGGGCGGTCTCTGGGCTACTGCGCCACGTATGGGGGGTGTGGGACTTCTCTTTGCCCTGGCATCTCTCGGACTTCCCGGGTTGGGAAATTTCATAGGTGAGGTATTGGTGCTAATAGGTGCTTATCAGGTCAGCATTCCTTTAGCAGTTTTTGCGGGTATTGGTCTCATCACTTCAACGATATATTCCCTCTGGATGATTCAGCAGACCTTTCATGGTCCTAATAGGGAAGGCTGGAAGGTGTCAGATTTGACTGGCCGCGAAATAGCCATGATGACCGCAATGATCGCTGTCGTTGTTTGGTTAGGCCTTTACCCTCAACCCGTGCTAAATACGGCGAGGGAATCTTTAAATAATCTGCAGCAAATAGTTAAAAAGGAACTGGTGGCAGAATATAGTGAAGGATTCATTTCCGTAAAAACAGGAGCCCCGTGAGCATCACAGATCTTTTCGTCCTGATACCCGTAATAGTCATTGCGGCAACCTCAGTCGTAATCATGCTAACAATCGCCTTTCACCGCAATCACCTGATGATCTTTTTGTTAACATTCTTTGGGATTTCTCTTGCCTTTTCCTCTTTTCTGATAATCGAGCCTTACGTTCCGCACAGGATAACCTCTCTCTTGATTTTGGACCATTATGGACTTTTTTATCTGGGCTTGATTTTTTCTGCAAGTCTTGTTGTCACGATATTGTCATACAATTACTTAAAAGAATGTGAAGAAGATCATGAAGAATTTTATATCCTCTTGCTTTTGGCAACATTAGGTTCCTCAATACTTGTTATGAGCATCCATTTTGCTTCCTTATTCCTGGGGTTGGAGATCCTGAGTGTGTCTCTTTATGCCTTCATTGCTTATTTACGGACAAGGGAGCATAGCATTGAGGCAGGCATCAAGTATCTCGTCCTTGCCTCAGTTTCTGCTGCCTTTCTTCTTTTTGGTATGGCCCTGATATATTCTGAACTTGGAACGATGGAACTACATCAGATGACAGCGAGAATTGCCACGATAAGCAATCCAAAAATTCTGCTATTTTCCGGATTGGTAATGATAATAATCGGTGTGGGTTTCAAGCTCGCTTTGGTACCTTTTCATATGTGGACCCCTGATGTTTATGAAGGTGCTCCTGCGCCTGTAACCTCCTTTGTTGCGACTGTTTCTAAGGGCACTGTATTTGCCCTTCTAGTTCGATATTTCACCCAGATGAATATCCAGAACTTCAATTCCTTGTTTATCGTTTTTACTCTCATCTCAATCGCCTCTATGTTTGTCGGCAACCTTCTGGCATTGCTGCAGAACAATTTGAAAAGGATACTGGCTTACTCTTCAATAGCTCACCTGGGATATCTTTTAGTAGCTTTCCTTGCGAGTGGTTCAACCGCTATAATGGCTGTGAGCTACTACCTTGTTGCATATTTTGTGACCACCCTGGGAGCCTTTGGTGTAATTTCAGTCCTTTCCGGGAAAGATAGGGATGCAGACTCCTTAGCAGAGTACGAAGGACTGTTCTGGCGCCGGCCATGGCTGGCTACGGTATTCACGGCCATGATACTCTCACTGGCTGGAATTCCCCTTACTGCCGGCTTTATTGGCAAATTTTACGTCATTCTTGCAGGCGTCAAATCTCTTTTGTGGTTCCTGGTGATAATCATGATAATAAATAGTGCTATCGGCCTGTTCTATTATCTACGTATTATCGTTGCCATGTTCACCCATCCAAAGAGTGAAGAAGTTCCTTTAATTGCTTCTTCCGTGTCCTTATCGGAAGGTTTTATTCTGACTCTATTGACATTAATATTGATCTGGCTTGGAATTTACCCCTCTATACTGATAGATATAATTGAGCACCTGGAGCTTGTCTAAAAACTCATTAATTGTCACCCTGCCCTGAACTTGATTCATGGTATTTCATGGTCTCATAACCTATTGATTTTATTAGATGCTGAAACAAGTCTTCGACGTGACCCTTCGACAAGCTCAGGGTAACATTGTCATGGTGAGCTTGTCGAACCATCAGCCGAACGTTCTGACATGACATTTGCACTGTAATTGCTGAACCGAATTGTTCCACAATTGTAGGAAAAAGACTTACTTCATCCTGGCCAAAATCTTACAAAAAAATCAGACTAAAACCGATAGCTTCTTTGTTTCTTTTAAGGTATAGTAATGTAACTTTCCGGGAAGCATCTAAATAAGAAGATTGTTATGCGCATAGCTATATTAAGTTGGGAGTCATTGCATTCGATAGCTGTTGGCGGTGTGGGCGTCCATGTAACAGAGCTGGCTGCTGCTCTCGAGAGGAAGGGACATGAGGTACATGTCTTTACCAGGATGGGCCCGGGTCAACAGCACTATGAGAGGATCGACGGAGTTTACTACCATCGCTGTCCTTTCAGGCTTGATTCAAATTTTGTTGACGAGATTAACGACATGGGCCGTTCCTTTGTTCACCATGTTTTCCAGACCGAAGATTACATGGGCAATCATTTTGATATTGTTCATGCCAATGACTGGCTGGCGGTTAATGCCATGATCTGGATCAAGCAGGGTCGAGGACGAAAGGGGATTCTTACGATACATTCAACGGAATATGGCCGCTGTGGAAATAATTTTTATGGTGGCCGCTCAGCCTTTGTCCGCGAGATAGAGCGGGCAGGCACATACTGGGCAGACAGGGTGATTACTGTTTCGAATGCCCTGAGGAATGAGGTTATGTGGATGTATGAAGTCCCCTGGTGGAAGGTTTCTGTCGTTTACAACGGTGTTAACCTCCATCATTTTGATGGCTGGTTGGATCCCGGTGTAGTGAAAGCCCGTTATGGAATCGGGCCCATGGATCCAATGGTACTCTTTTGCGGACGAATGGTTTACCAGAAAGCCCCCGATCTTTTGGTAGAGGCGATACCTTATATACTTAGATATTATCCTCAAGCGAAATTTGTGTTTGCCGGTGACGGTGAGATGAGAGGCCACGTGGAATGGTGGGCGCATCAACTTGGTGTAGCCCACGCAACACGATTTGTGGGATTCAAGACGGGATGGGATCTGATTGATCTCTATAAGGCCTGCGATGTGGTCTGTGTCCCGAGCCGCAATGAACCCTTCGGTATCGTGGTACTTGAAGCCTGGAGCGCCGGCAAACCCGTAGTAGCTTCAAAGAATGGAGGGCCCGATGAATATGTGTGGCATGAAGTGAATGGCCTTAAGATATATGTAACTCCTGAATCCATAGCCTGGGGTCTGGGAACACTATTCACAAACTTTGAATGGGCTCGCTGGATGGGACACAACGGAAGAATTGCCGTAGAGACTGCTTTTACCTGGAATGCCGTGGCAGACAAGATGTTAAATGTATATTACGGCGTTTGACAGAATACGCGATAATCGATCTCGGGGAAAATATTGTTCTGGCCTTCGAGAGCCAAGAGATATCTCTCATCTATTTGACCTTCTTCAATCTCTTTTTTGAGCCTCAGAAGTCGCAAAAGGTGGGTCTTTACTCTTCTTATTGCATACTCTTTTGTGGTTCTCCTGCTTATCATGAAAGGCCAATCGCTCGACTCCGCCAGGAGTAATTCTCTGGATGCCTGCTTTAAAGCTCTCAGAGTCAAACCTTTGGCACGGGAGTAATTCTTTGCGAGATTCTCCATATATATGGCACCTTGGTGGAGATGACGATAGATCCAGTCACAGTCACCATTAAACCATGTTTCATGGAACCCCTTAAATCCCCAGCTTGATGAAGAGGGATTTGAGACCTGATTTACAGGATACTCTCTCAAATATTCAGAAAGGGTGATGAGACTAAAGGTCCTTTGCTCAGAACAGACCTTGCGGATAAGGTAGTCAAGCCATAGAGGACCTTCAAACCACCAATGACCAAAGAGTTCCGCATCATAGGGTGCAACGACTATCGGTTTGCGATCCATGATTAAAGAGAGATATTCAATCTCTTTTTCTCTGTTGAACATAAAATTTCCAGCATGGATCTCGGCCTTCTTTTTTGCGCTGAGCGGATCATAGATTTCTTTATAATCGGTTTTATTCGTAATACGGAAATATTTAAAGCCCGTATCTATTCGGATACCACTGGGAATATAGGGTTTTATATAGTCAAGTTCGAGATCATAGGCGATATCTCGATAAAATTCTCTATAGTCATGGTCTCCAGGATATCCTTCTATTGAGCTCCAGACCTGTTTGGATGATTCAGGGTCACGGCCGAAAAAAGCTACGCCGCTGGTGGAAAAGATGGGCGCATAGATGCCATATTTCGGTTTTGGAGAAGCCCTTGTGATACCATGGGTTTCCAAGATGGTATACCTGATGCCCTGTTCTTTGAGGAACCTTTCAATTCCGGTGTGATATCCGCACTCGGGCAACCAAAATCCCTGCGGCCTTATGCCAAAGAGTCGCTCACAGTGTTCCATCCCGATCTGAATCTGGGCACGGATAGATGACTCATTTAAGAGCAGCGGGAGGTAGCCATGTGTCGCAGCACCGGCTATAATCTCCACCTTGCCAAGATCCTGTAAACGTTTGAAGGCCCTGATCAGGTCTTTTTCGTAACGGTCAAGAAAGACGCTACGAATATGCAGGAGTCTATTGCGGTACATAATTGCAAGTGCGTTGAAAGCGGGTTCTGATCTGGTTCTTTTAATCTCTTTTTCACCGAGTTCTATCAGCTTTTCAAGCCTCTTCAAATAGCGGGAACACAGAAAAGGATCGATGAGCATCGATGAAAGAGTGGGAGTGATTGACAGGGTCAGCCGAAAATCAATATCTTCTTTTAGAAGGTTATCAAGTACGAGAAGTATAGGGATATAGGACTCGGTCATTGCCTCATAGAGCCAGTTTTCTTCCAGTGATTCCTCATGTTCGGGATGTCTGACAAAAGGGAGGTGGGCATGAAGGACAAGAGCCAAATAACCCTTTTCCATTATCACCCTTCTCTATAATTGACCAATATTTTTCTGCAAAGAGACCTGGTCATTTTGTTACCTATGATGAAATTCCAGAGATAAAATTTTCTTCACTCCTCTCAACAAGCATATTTTCAGGAATACCTTCAGGGATCTTTCGAGTTTGAATCTTTAAAGTTACAGGTTCGGCATGAGCAACGGTGGTACTGATAGAAATGCCATAGATCGAAGGGTGTCGAGCCGTCATTACCGGAGATACCTCGACCAATTTGTAATCCTCCGTAACAATCATATAGCCTTCATCTATGACAGTGGAGGGACGGTCAGCCGGCAATATTGCAAAATTTGATCTCGAAAACGAAAAGAAATGACCTCCTTTTATTCTTAACCCTAATTCAGCGAAATAGGATCTCCCCGGACTCCAGAGATGGACATACCAGTTTCCGGAATTCGACTGGACGCCAACATCAAAAAAACTGTGGAACTTTGAAATATCAGAAATTGTGTCTGTAACATCATAGAAACGCAGAACAGGTTCTGATCCTTCAAATTTTAGGGCAAGCTGGATTCTTGTTTTCTTCATATCCTGGGGTGAGATTTCCCAGTAAACATGGGCAAGGTATGGTTCGATAGGGATAAGGACCAATCGGGTTTCACCGTACGACTCAGGAAGCTCGCCGCGTTCTGAAATCAATTTCCGCAATGTTTCAGGTTCTAAAGAAGCCTCCTTAAGTTTTTTCTTTTTTAGGAATTTCTTTGTCTTTCCGGCTTGAGGTTTCTTTGACAATTCAAAGATTCTTGACTTTGTCATTCTGAATTTATTTCAGAATCTCCAATCCTTAATATATCTCGGAGATACCGAAATATCTGCCTGAGGCGGATCAGGATAACAATTATCGCCTGCATACTAAGGTATTCCTTCTGGAAACACATTATGAGAGGTTACAAAAAATTCCCGAAAAACTCAAGCACCTGCTCAGTCCTCCGCCGGCAGATCTCTTGAACTAATCAATACTATCCCCTGTCCGGGTCTGAGGTCATATGAAAAGGGTGTGTGGATATAATCAAGAGGATATTCAGGAGAGACATCTGCGAGAGGTGCTCCTGTCTGAAGAAACTTATGAATATTTTCCACGTAGAAATGTTGTTTGTTATAGATGTCCTTATTGAGAATGAGCAGAG
This sequence comes from Nitrospirota bacterium, assembly GCA_040753575.1. GTDB lineage: Bacteria > Nitrospirota > Thermodesulfovibrionia > Thermodesulfovibrionales > SM23-35 > JBFMEC01. The sequence continues at coordinate 30,163 of JBFMEC010000005.1, forward strand.
ATTCTTCGTGCGAATAAGTCGATGCCTTCCACATGAATAAAACTTGCCAATTACCATGTTGCAATATCTGTGTTGTTGCCTCTTCCTGAAAGATAACATGTCCTGATTTTATTGAGTTAACCCTTGTTATAAAGGGGGTTAAATCAATGTCAGTTGATTCCCAGTCTTCCGGTCTTGTTTTTACCACATGAGGTTTTTTCCGGAAACCAAATTCGAAACCCATAAGCATCATAAGGCCAGCGGAAAAAAGTGCAGAGAAAAGATAGCGCTGCTTAAGACCGTCTATGTTTCTATTGAACTCTTCACAGAGTCTTACCGTGTCATGACTTTCTGGAAAACTGATGGAAGGAGCGATATCTCTTGTCAGAGCATATTGTTCCATTAACCAGGGACTGTTAAAATCCCACCATCTGGAGCTATTGAAAATATAATCAAACCCTGCGCCGGCAGTTTTCCTTGTAAGATCGGGTGGACATCCGAGGGTCTCTGCAAAGAAAAGGACGTCGGGATATTTTCTTCTGGTTTCTCTAATAAGTCTTTCCCAGAAACTTCTGGGAACCTGATAAGCGGCGTCACAGCGAAAACCTCTGAATCCCAATTCAATGAGAAATTTTACGACACTCGTAAAAAACTGGAAAAGACCCTCTTTATCCCTTGTATTGGCGTGATCAATCTTTGCGAGATCTCTCCAGACTACTTTTCTCCCTTTGTCCATGGCAAAGGGATTTGCAATACGTCCTTTTGATTCCCACACAAACCACGGGGGATGCAATTTGATCAGATCAGAGTCAACGGAACAATGGTTGACAACAAGATCAACCATCATTTTAAGACCCATTTCTTCCGCACTTTTAATCATCTCTTTCGCCTGTTCCTCAGGGGTCTTCCCACTCTTTTGATCAATCAGGAGGGGATTGAAAGAGAAATAATCTTTTATGGAATAGATACTTCCTGAGGAGCCAGGAAGCTGAATGGGATTTACAAAGATCCAGTTAAAGCCCATTCCGGCAGCTCTCTCGAAATGTTTTTTCCATTCAGTAAATTTTCCTGCCAGAAGAGGAAATAGATTATAGATGATCATCTTTTCAGGCCTTCTCATATTTATTTTCCTATCATTTTGAGTAGTCTGTTTCGCGCTTCGACAAGAAGACCCTCCGGTTGAGGCCATTGTTCGAGAATCATGGAGCCAGAAAAATTGCGTCTTTTTATCCGATCAATAAGACCCTTTATACCGGATGGATCCTTTCCAGCCGGACCTGTAAAAAGGGTGAGATGTGTATCAGAGTCTCCGTAGTTTTCATGCATGTGCATATGGATAATCGGCACTTCCTGGTCAAGCCTATCAAAAAATTTCAAGTAGTCATTGCGGGTTGTATTACAAAGATTGGCATGACCAAGATCAAGGCACATCCCGATGCGGGTTGAATTCTCAAGATATGTATTCCTAAGATACCTGAAGAGTTCATTGAAATCTTCCGGTCTCGTATCCGGTGTATTTTCAATAGAAAGCCTTATTCTGCCCGGAAGGCCCTCGATTAAAGAGATGATGGACTCTGCAAAAGTATTAAGCTCTTCCTCACTGTAAAGGTGAATATTAAGAAGGGAAGCCCCTATGTCTTCCGCAAATTTAATAGATCTCTGAAGCAGTTCATATGCTTCGGCCTTTAAAGGATTAAATTTCCACGAAGCATGAACGAAAAGGGCGATATCATAGACGAGAGCAGTATTCTTTATGTACGTGCGCAATTCTCCGGAAATGTCATTTTCTGTCCAGCCGATTCCCGAGCTGTTTTGATCGGGAAACCACTCAAAGGCATCGAAGCCATTAGCGACAGCATATTCGAAGGGTTGCGTTACAGTCATAGCCGAATGGGCCGTTTGATTACCGATCCTGATGCTCAATGATTTTACTCTCTTTCTATCCCGACCTGAGGGCGTGTTTGAACAATATAAAATTGGCCTTTTGAATAAGCGCCTTCAATGTCCTGCGGCTGTTTCAATATCTTTTCAATGATGATGCCTATGTTGGCAACAGTGATAAGAAAGTCCTTTTGAAATCTTTCATCTCCGATAAGCCTATCTTCTGTATAGTCAAGAGTGACCTTCAGGGGTGACGGCAACATAATACTGTCGTAAAGCCCGGCACCCGAATAGCCAGCAAGGTCTTCTCCATTCGAGTCAGAACGGAAGATAAGACCGCTGCCGAAGAGGCCAATGCTTTTGCTCGGGAAGGCAACGATATGAAGTTCTTCTTTATCCTTCCTGCAGGTAAAACTGAAGGCCCTTCCCGGATAATTCCCAACCAATGTTTCTCCAAGACCAGGTACCACCTCGGCATAAATTTCGTCCTTAGCTCCTGAAAAAGGATTGACAGTGTGAATGACAAAGCTATAATCCGCTTCAACAACTTTCTGAATCAACACGGCCATAAAAAGATCCTCATGGGGAATTCCATAGGCCCTGCGGCTTAGATAGGCCCTTTCGTTCCACTTCGAGGCCCATACATGTTTTATGCAGGTCCAGGTATTTTCCCAGCTCGAAGGCCAGGAGAGTTTGGCCTTTTCCATGACCATCCGGAGAGAGGAAATGAGCTCATCAGGAGCCTTGAGTTTGAGGATGGTCCTGCGAAGTTCATCAAGCAATTCACTTCTTATTGTTTCCCGATTCCCTCCAAGTTGCTTTATTAGCTGCTCACAATAGGTGGCAATATCTTCATTGTTCTCCCCGGAAAAAACCTTTTCGGAAACCCCGAAAGGGACAGCCACAGAGTTGGGAATGCCTATCCATTTTGGTAATTTGTCCTGTAATCTCTTCAGGTTATAAGATTTTGCCCCCACATTCTCTCTGGTGAAGTCGCTTGCGGCAATTGCGTAAGCAGTAAAGACGGGGCGGAAGAGGCGTTCACGAACAGGATGTGAAGGCACTGGCTTGATTTCGATTTCCTGAGATATTTCTTCCATAATTGCGTCACCTCTGAGATTAACGTCTATCTTGAGCATATGTCCGCTCAGTGACTTCAATTGCCCTAAAGTGTCGGGGTCATAACAGATTGCAAAGAGAATGTGAGCATTCCTGGCACGAACGGATAAATGGGAAAGAATGTCAATTATGGTTGACGTAACAATGGCGACTACCCCTTTTGGAATTTCCTCATTTCCTACAACTTGGTCCGCAACTATAATTGTCGGTCTTCGAAAGATCCTTCCCTGGATGGACTTCAGGGAAGTTACAACTTCAACCATACCCGTTCGCTGGCCCGGGCTGATCACCTGCCAGTTTCCCAGTTCAGCACTTATTCTTAAAAGAGGGTCAATTTTTTGCAAAAGCATAGAAAGAGAAAAGAGAGGGAGACCGCGCAAGACCTCTTCTGTAAAAAGAGTGATAGTCCAAAGGTCAGCACGAAAGGCCCTTCCAAGGAATTCCGCTTTAGGTTGGAGGAGTTTGTAATAGCTGTCGATAAAATCACCGAGCGCCCGCTGTAGACGATCAAGGACGGCCTTTGCCTGAAGGGACCAGTTTTTTTCGAATCGCTGCATCTGAATGAGACGCAGCCAGTGGCGAAAAGAAGAGGAATGCTCTTCATTCCTGTCGGAAAGACAGAGATTTCCAAGGGCCAGGGCAATTAAATCCATCAATTGATCTCCGCTTAAATCCTTATGGAGATTTCTTTCCACCACGAGACGAAAGAAATTCTCAAGGGCGATATCAAGGAAGAGGAGCTCGCGAACAGCACTGTGATTACCTTTAAGCCTTTTTGAAAGAAGGCTGCGGGCCTCTGTAATTTTTTCTGCTACCTCTATTCCATCATCCCGGTGTTCTAAGATGAAATCCATAAGGTTATGTAACTCTCCATCGAAGAGATATCTTGAAGTGTGGATAGCAGTTTCGAGGTCGGTGCCCGAATGCACTTCCTTAAGTACCTGAAGGAAATGCCCGAAATCGTGAATCAGGGCGTCTTTCAGAGGGGGAATGAATTCGGGGTGTGACTTAATGGGCCGATCGTAACTTTCGAGACGCTCCTTTGAGACTCCACCTTCGTTGAGTTTCTTGTAGAATCGATCAATGTCTCCATTACTTCTCAAGAATTCCAGATAGGCTTCACAGATTAGCATGTCATCGGGTGTGGCGTTATTGTGAAGTTTCTGATGCCATTCTTCCATGAAGTGGCCGGAGACCTCCTTGATGTTGTGACGATGCATTATATTCAGAACCTCGTCACGGACTCGCTGGGCATCAGTTCCCCGGCCGAGAGTGGTCATTATTAGTCTGATGATTTCATGCTCTCCTGGCGTATCTGTATAGCGCGCTGCAAGCTTAAAGGTCAGCCTGTCCATGGAATGACCTAACTCTCTTGGTTTGGTATTATAATTCCGCTGCCAGTCAAGCTGCCTGATAGCTGAAAAGCGGAGCCAGACAAAGATCAGCGCCAATCCATCCAGATTGTTTCTTTTGATTCTGTCAAGAAGGTAATAGCAGAGATTGAAGCGGTGCATGAGTGTCCATGAATTACGTCCCATTTCCTTCTCGATTATCTCAGCGGCAATAACGGCCAGCTCGGGGTCTCCCAGAGCAGCCTCATATTCCGGGTGTACCGCAATAGGTATGAAAAAATTCTGCCCCCGATCTTTTAACCACTGGTCGACCTCAACCTGATATAGCACAAAGGGTATGCCCAGGGGTGCTTCCTGTTCATTGATTTCAAGATCCAATCTCCTGATTCCATTCCTTTCAACAAAGGGAGTCTGCGCTGCCCTCCCCTCGAATATGGCAGTTCCCGGAGGATATAAAGAGGATGGTGGTAGAAACCACTCGTAGCGGTAACGGTTAGCAACTCCCCAATGCAGGACTAAAGGGCCGGGAATGTCAGTCATCAGTCTGACGTGATAACGACCTTCTTCTTTGATCACTGCCACAGACAACTGGCCGCTTTCATCGACTTGATATACCCTATAAAAGGAAACTTTTTCTTGGGAGATCTCCTCTCTCAGGGTCTCAATAAAAGGTTTAGTTGGCCTTTCAGTTCTCGGGATTTCGATTCTATAATTTTTGCCCCGGTTGTTGTCCCAGCGATTTTCTTCCGGAAAGAAAAGAACAAAGTCTATCAAGGAAAAATCCATAGACTTATCGAGTCTTATAACGACCTGGCCAGAACCATTCTTTTCTAAAAAGGGAGTTTGAAGAGCCGAATGATCATAAGCCCGGCTGCCTTCAGGCCAAATAGAGACGGAGGGTATTTGCCAGGGTGCATTCGCCCGTCTTCGGAGTCCCCAGTGCAAAAAACATCTCCTGTACTTTTCCATCTCGATAGCCACCTCAACAGTCGCATCGAGAATACTTTTTTTCACATGAAGCAAAATACCGTTCTTTGTAGTGATTTTTTCAGTCCCTGTCATCTCCGTTTAGACCTCAATTATAATTCTATAGCAAAAATAAATGGCAAAGTAAAATTGGTGTATCTACCCTTTCCTCTGTCCTCTCGTCAGGGGAAGGGAGATATACGATATTTTATTCTCTTTTATTGACATATATTAGAAATGTGCTAAGGTTTAATTAAGACTGTCAATAGGGAGAAGCATCCGGACGGAGAAATTAGAGGCCAGATTAAATAGCCCTGCACTTCTGGTTTTTTGTAAGATAAACTCTGATAGGTAAATAGGAAAAAATCCTACAAGAAAATCAGACAGACACCGATACTTTATTTCTGCATTTTGTGTTAAAAAAATATACCTGTTTGGATAATCCAGTTTGCGGAGGTGTACGATGTCTTGTCCGTATTATGAGAGAGATTATGTGGGTGTCTGTGTTGCCTATAGATCGCCATACGTTCCGAGCCTTGCAGAAATTGAGAAATTCTGCCTGAAAGATGATTTCAAGTTCTGTCCGATCTTCGAGGCTTATATAAAACAGAGTGAGGAAAAGAAAATCCCCCATGAACATAAGAGGACCTGGTTGCACGACATTTATTCTGACCAGTGCATATTGTTGAAGGTTTGAGAAAAGTTTAGAAGGGGGGTCTGGAAAATGAGAATAGTTTTATTAGGATCAATTTTGATCATTTCCCTTTGTTTAAGCGGCAGCACCATTTTTGCGAAGGAAGCTTCAAAGGGAAAAACAGGAGAAGAGTTGTTTAAGCAGCATTGTTCAGTCTGTCACCCCGATGGCGGTAACATTGTGAATCCAAAAAAGACATTACACAAGAAAGACCTCGATGCTAATAATATCAAAAGGCTTCAGGATATTGTGAAGATTATGAGGAATCCCGGAACCGGGATGACTCAGTTTGACAGAACGACCATATCCGATAAGGATGCAAAAAAGATAGCAGAATACATTCTAAAGACTTTCAAGTAGTTGTTTAAGTTTAGAATAAATCCATAGATTTTTAAAAGGTTTTTTATTTTTCCTGTTATTCATGTCCCGTATGAAATTACTTGATGACAAATAACCAGGGAAAATTGTATACTCTCACCAAACATTCCATTTGCTGAGCTATTCTTCGGGCGAAAAGTTTAGTCACTCCTGTTCTTCAGGATAAACTTGTACCGAAA
>JBFMEC010000006.1:0-34179 GCA_040753575.1 Nitrospirota bacterium
TTATACAGTGGAAAAATCTTTAAGAGAATTTGGTGATAGGCTTTCTGAATCCGAGAGAAGAGAAATGCAGGATGCTATCGAAAGATGCAAAAATGTAAAGGATACAAGCAACGAGATATCGGAGATAAAATCTGCTATAGAAAATCTTACAAGGGCATCACACAAACTTGCAGAACACATTTATAGAGGTGCAGGAGCCCAGGCAGGAGCTGGTTCTGCAAAAACTGATACAAAAGGTCCTGAGGAAGAAGTTGTGGAGGCAGAATTTGAGGATGTCGATAAAGATAAAGGAGAGAAATAAAAAGAATGGTGGTAATCAGCAGTTAATAATGCCTGAAATTGAACTACTGACCATAACTACTGACTGCTTGAAATGAAGGACTTCTATGAGATCCTCGGCGTATCAAGGGATGCATCTGAAACCGAAATTAAAAAGGCTTTCAGGCAGCTTGCCCTAAAATACCATCCCGACAGGAACCCCGGGGACAAGGGGGCAGAAGAAAAATTCAAGGAGATAAATGAGGCCTATTCTGTCCTCAGTGATCTTGGAAAAAGGGCGAACTATGACAGGTTCGGAACCCCTGAAGGGGTTGGAATGGGGCCTGGTTTTGGTCCTTTTGAGACAGGTTTTGGTGACATCTTTGAAGATATCTTTGGAGATTTTTTCGGAACGTTTACAGGCCGGCGAAGACCAAGACCTACAAAAGGTAGCGACCTTAGGTACGATCTTGATATAAAACTTATGGAGGCAGCCTTCGGGACAGAAAAGACCATAGATGTACCTAAATGGGAAAACTGCATTGACTGTAATGGTACCGGTTCAACACCTGGAAAGGGACCTGCAACATGCACGAATTGTAAAGGAACTGGCCAGGTAAGATTTCAACAGGGTTTTTTCAGCATATCAAAAACATGCGGTAGATGTAATGGCACCGGAAGGATTATTACAGATCCCTGTAAGACCTGTAAGGGGCACGGGATGGTTCAGAAATTCAAGAGTATCCATGTCAAGATTCCTGCAGGTGTGGATACGGGTTCAAGACTAAAGATATCAAACGAAGGTGAGAGAGGTCTTCATGGTGGCCCACCAGGCGACCTCTACGTTGTCATTAATGTCGAAGAACACCCTTTCTTCAGGAGAGACGGAAATGATCTCTACTGCGAGATTCCTCTGTCATTTCCCCAGGCGGCTCTCGGCGCTGAAATCGAGGTTCCGACCCTCGAAGGAATCTCTAAACTAAGAATTCCTGCAGGAATACCCTCCGGTAAGATATTCCGCCTTAAAGAGAAAGGAATGCCCAGGCTTGTCGGTCATGGCAGAGGCGAGCAAATCGTAAAAGTGTACATCGATGTTCCTAAGAAACTCACACCAAGGCAGAAGGAACTTCTGGAAGAATTTGCACGAATAAACGGCGATGAGATAGCAAGGTCCTTTAAAGAAAAGCTCAAGGATCTTTTTTCGAGAGCTGAAAAGTAAGCCAAAAATGTTGATTGGATTTGGTTAGAATTTTGATGCCTTCGAATTTCACAGACCATGTTCTTCGGCCTTTGTATAAAACCTTTGCTTATTAACTTCAAAGAAGGTAATGCCCAGAATCTACCTACCAAGCCTCCCTGTCAAAAAAAACCTCCTGTCAATTACTGATGAAAAGGCAAGATATCTTACAGTAGTCCTGAGATGTCGACGTGGAGACGATTTATTAGTCTTTGATGGAGAAGGCAACTGTTTTAGGACGAGGATCTTGAAAATAGATAGAAAAGAAGTAACACTGGAGGTCTTCGAAAAGTTGAGTTGTCACACGGAATCCCCCTTAAATATCACGTTGGTACAGGGGCTTCTGAAGAGCGAGAGAATGGACTTCATTATTCAGAAAACGACCGAACTTGGAATCAAGGAGATAATCCCCCTAGTTACGGAACGAAGTCAGTTAAGAGAGACCAGAAAATTTGCCCGATGGAAAAAGATAGCTGAAGAGGCATCAAGACAATCAGGAAGGACAATAATTCCTGCCATTCACGAGGTTTTGGAATTCAAAAATTTTTTTGCTCAGAGACAATCGAGAAACGACGAAATGGTGAAAGGAGAACATGGCGATATAACTGGCTTTATCTTCTGGGAGGAAGGGGGGTTATCTTTAAAAGAGGTATTTCTTAAAAACTCTCTTTCACCAATTCGCTCATTCCCTGATTCACCCATCCATCTTTTCATCGGTCCCGAAGGAGGTTTTACAAAGAAAGAGGTGGCCCTTGCAAAGGAAAAGGGAATTGTTGTTATCTCTCTTGGGAATAGAATTCTTCGGTCCGAAACAGCCGCAATCTCAGCAGTAACTTTAATACAGTTCCTGTTAGGAGATCTTGGCTAACCCTCTTTTTCTTTTATTAAGGCTACTTTCTCAACGGGTATAACAATCCAGCCACTCTCAGATTCGAGGTAGACCTCTTCCTCTCCTATTTCAATAAGTTTGCCCGTATAGCTTGTTTCTCCTGTCTCCACTTCGACTACCTTACCTATTAAATCAACCATGTTAGATCCTATGCTTATCTCCTGTAGTTTCCCTGATTGTGAACTACTTCAGCGCCAATCAGAAATATACATGAAGAATAAAACATCCAGAGCAGAAAGACAACAAAGGCTGTGAGTGAACCATAAATCGTACCAAACCTTACTACGGTTCCGACATACCACGTAAATAGATGCTTGGCTACTTCGAGGAATGTTGTCGTAAAAAGAGCACCGAATAGGGCATGAGAAATCTTTACCTTCTTTCTTGGGATGAGAATATAAAGTACCGTAACAATAAAAAAAATCATAAAAAAAGGAACAACATACCTTATTAAAAAACTTGTTATCTTGCCAATTTTTAATGCGGGGAAAAAAGGTTTCAGTGTTTTGAGCAGAGGGATCAATGATGTTGCTAAAAATGAAAGAAGGATTATATTAATTATAATAGTGACAATGATCGACGAAAGAATAATTGACCACAAAAAGGATCTACGCTTTTTAATTTTAAAGATCACATTTAATGCATTTTCCAATGAAGCAAAGACCTGATAGGAAAGGATTCCGTACAAGACAATGCTGAATGTTCCAATACCCCTAAAGGTTATGAGTTTTTCAAGTTCTTTTGTAACCTCCGATGTTATTTCCGGGAAAAAACTTATGAGTTTATTTAAAAAAAATTGATAGAATTGTTGGTAATGTCCTAGAAAAGATCCAAACAAGGTGATCAGGAAAAGACAGAAGGGCACGAATGCCATTATGGTGAAGTAAGAAAGAGAACCCGCAAGCATAAGGCCGCCATCTTTTAAAAAATCAATGAAACTTTTTATTATTATCTTTAGATACCTTAGTGTCGTTTTTTTCCCTCCCTGGCTCTAACGTAAATCTTTATGGGAGTACCTTTGAACAAAAACCTATTCCGTAAACCATTTTCTAAATAACGTACATATTCATTCTTCACAGCAGCCGGATAATTGGTGAACAAGACAAAGGTAGGTGGATCTGTCTTTACCTGGGTGATATAAAAAACCTTTACCGGCTTTCCTTTAAAAGAAGGCGAGGTCGCAGTTGAGAGGATTTCCTTCAAGAATTTGTTCAATTCCGCCGTGGAAATTCTTTTTTCCCTCTCTTTTATTATTTCATCGATCAAAGGGAATATCCTGGTTAGTCCCTTTTTTTCTGTTGCTGATACTGCCAGTGCCGGCGCATATTGCATAAACCATATTTTTTGGTTTAATTCTCTCACCAATCTCTTGTAAGCCTCTTCCCTTTTATCAATGAGATCCCACTTATTCAGAAGAAAGATTGCTCCCTTGCTATACCTTTCAACGATTCCAGCTATCTTCTGATCTTGCTCTACGATACCCGTGCTTGCATCAATCGCTATAAGTGCGACGTCACACCTTTCAATACTCCTGATTGCTCTCACAACGGCAAATCTCTCAACAGAGTATCCAACCCTACTCTTTCTTCTCAGTCCTGCCGTATCAATGAATAGATATTTCTTTCCATAGTAAGTGCATATACTATCTATAGAATTTCTGGTTGTTCCAGGCAAAGGACTGACAATCATTCTCTTCTTGCCAAGAAGTGTATTTATTATTGTAGATTTTCCGACATTAGGTCTTCCTACCACTGCAATTTTTGGATAGTCGAGCTTTTCTTCAGCATATTCGGACAGAATAGAAGTCAGTCTATCCATGAAATCATTATAACCGTAACTTGTCAGGGCAGAAAGAGGCCACAATTCATCGGCACCTATAGGATAAAAGTCATAAACTCTTTCTTCACGTGTCGGACCATCTATTTTATTCACAGCCCATAAAACCTTTTTACCCGATGCCCTCAGCAGTCTTGCAAGTTCTATATCTGATGGAGTAAGACCGTCCTTACCATCAAGAAGATGGATTATAATGTCTGCTTCCTCAATAGCGAAGATCGCCTGTTCTTTGATCTGAACAAAAATGTCCTCAGGGGGTTCAATATAAAAACCTCCCGTATCAACGACGATAAATCTCTTTCCGTCCCACTCCGCTTCAAGGTAATTCCTGTCCCTTGTGACACCGGGTATATCCTCGACTATTGCAGCCTGAGAACCTGTCATCCTGTTGAATAATGTAGACTTTCCTACATTCGGCCTGCCTACTATGACCACAATCGTTTTTGCCATAGTATATTTTACCCGATCTTTTTTAATTTCAAAAATTCGTGGAGGCAAGCATTTTAGACAGTACTGCTTATGATTTATTTAAGATAGGACTGTAGGAAGTTCAACAAATTAGATGTAAAGGTATATCGGGAAATATTTTCCCAAAAATCAGTGACTCTGCCCTCTCCTTATTTTTCCACTCCAATTCCACGCAATGGTATATCAAGTATCGGTGTGTCAGGATCATTTGAAATTATCCTTAATACGGCATTTTTAAGTCCTGCTGATTTCGGCCTAAAACTCACCCAATGGTAATACGTGGATGATGGCCTAATTATTATCTCCTGATGCATATTTATACCATAAGAATATGAACTGAACATGCTCGCATCAGATCCAATGATATCCATTCTCTCTATAATTAGATTCGTTCTACCTAAATTGGTAATTTTGATTGTTGCATATTTTGACCACATTACTCTCAAGTTCCCGAAGTCATAAGAAGTCGGATATACAGAAATATCAGGAAAGGTGTTAGAATTTATAAACGTCGCCTCTATTGTGTGATTTACTGTGACATTGGAAAAGGTATAGGCAGGTACTGCTCCGACCAAAGCTCCATCCACTTTCACATTGGCTATAACGTATCCTGAATTGGGTGTTACAACAAATGTTTGGGTAGCTCCAAAATTTACTAAAATAGAACCTGAAGGTGAAATGTTTCCACCGCTTCCGGCAGCCGCTGTTATCTTATTGGTCTTACAGGTAAAGGTAGCTTTTACAGTTTTTGCTGTATTCATTATGACCGTACAGATATTATGTTGAATTCGCCAATTTGCTGAAATACCCCCGCTAATATTACATGCACCGGACCAGCCGCCAAAGGTTGAACCTGTTGCCGGTATAGCAGTCAGTTTGACCAGAGTACCAGAAGTATATGACTCACTACAATCATTACCACAGTTGATTCCTATTGGTTCACTTGTTACAGTACCACTACCTGGTCCTCCTTTAATGACTGAGAGGGTAATGCCGTTTGTGGTAAAACTTGCGGTTATTATATGATTACGATTTACTTTGTTAAAGGTATAGCTACTCACAATACCAACTGATCTGCCGTCCACTATTACATCCGCAATACTGTGGGCTGTACTTGAAGTAATAGTAAATGTCTGGTTTGCACCGTGATTGACAGTTACAGAACCAGAAGGCGATATACTGCCTCCTGTCCCTGCTGTAGCAGTTATGGTATAGGTCTTAAGAGTAAATGCTGCTGTGACTAAAGTATCAGCATTCAATGATATTGAACATGTACCGTTACCTGAACATCCTCCTCCTGACCAACCTGTGAATGCTGAATCGATTCCAGAAATTGCAGTAAGGGTAATGATGGTTCCTTTGTCAAATAAGCTTGAACAGGAGCTTCCACAATTGATACCTGCAGGATTACTTGTAACAGTGCCATTGCCTGCCTTATTGATTGAGAGCATGTACTTCTGTACTTTCCCTGTTCCACTGAGAGATAAGTAGAGGTCAGGTGTTTCAGGATCGTTGGACGGTATTCTTAACATGGCATTCTTGTTACCTTCTGAGAGAGGCGAAAATATAACGTCTATAGTACATGTGCCTGCTGGTGCTATGCTTCGGGATGAGCATGTATTATCCTGTATTGCAAAGCTTCCTGAATCGGCTCCTTCGATAGTTACAATATCTATATTCAGATTTGCAATACCACCATTTGAAATCATAAATGTCTGTGTCGGGGAAGTCGAACCTATGATTACCTCACCAAAGTTATAAGAGGATGGTGCAACTGCAATATCCGGGGTTATGGCAGGTCCTCCCTGGTCTATTACCTGTCCGTTGACCAAAAGATCATCATCTCCCCTGAAGCCGTCGACCAAATATAGTGTTGTAACGGAGTTACTTGATATTTCTGCTCCTGTTTGGCCATCATACATGAACTCATACCAATGCGGGGTTGCATTGTCATTTGTCGGACCATACTTGTAATATTTGTTGATTAATGCTCCCTCCGGAAGCTTTATGATAATGTTAGTGCCTGTGCCGGCTTCTAAATCTATTCCAAAGTTCAAGAAATAATAAGGGAAGTTAGCACCTGAAGGTGCTCCCTGTGGTACCTGTCCCGGGCTTACATTCTTCAGGGCCTTCCCATCTGGTGAGAAGATGGTAATGTAGTTAAGATTGTCAAATGTATAAAGAGAGGCAACACTATTTTGCAGATAGTCAGGTATTCCATCATTGTTGCCGTCATAGTCTGGATTGTCAGACTGTGGACCATATTCTTCTGTGTCTGAAACGCCGTCGTTGTCGGTGTCAAAAGTCTTAAAAGAGGCTGATATGGAATGATCACCTGTCACATTCGTAAATGTATAGGTTGAGACAGAACCTATCGATGAACCATCTACAAGAACATTGGAGACTGAATAGGTGGCATCAGGAGTAATAGTAAATGTCTGGTTTGCACCATGATTGACAGTTACAGAACCAGAAGGCGATATACTGCCTCCTGTTCCAGCTGTAGCAGTTATGGTATAGGTCTTAAGAGTAAATGTTGCCGTAACCGATTTGGCTGCATCCATTGTAACTGTGCATGCTCCGGTACCTGTGCATGCACCTGACCATCCCGTAAAGGTTGAACTCATATCGGCTGAAGCCGTTAGCGTTACTGTAGTGCCAGCATTATATGTCTCGGAACAATCAGAGCCACAGTTTATGCCCGCTGGGGAAGATGTAACGGTGCCAGTGCCTGTCCCGTTCTTGGACACTGTAAGACTATATGTATTTATTGCAAAACTTGCACTTATCGCATGACTAGCAGTTACATTTGTGAAGGTGTAACTGCTTGCAGCACCAACTGAATTTCCGTCTACCAATACATTTGCTATGGAATAGTTTGTATTCGGAGTAATAGTAAATGTCTGGTTTGCACCATGATTGACAGTTACAGAACCAGAAGGCGATATGCTGCCTCCTGTCCCTGCTGTAGCAGTTATGGTATAGGTCTTAAGAGTAAATGTTGCTGTGACTAAAGTATCAGCATTCAATGATATTGAACATGTACCGGTACCTGAACATCCTCCTCCCGACCAACCTGTAAAAATTGAATTTATCGCTGGAGTGGCCGTCAGTGTTATCACTGTGCCCTGATTATATGTCTCGGAACAATCAGAATCACAGTTTATGCCTGCTGGAGATGAAGTCACTGTTCCCGAACCCGTCCCCCCTTTATTTATAGTGAGCGTATATTGCTGAACTGATTGGATTGTTTTACTAACCTCATTGGAGTAATCGCTTTCATTCCCTGAGGTGTCATGGGCAGTGACAGCAAAATAGTAAGTTCCGTCATTAAGGTTAGAAACCGTGTATGTCGTGACATTACCTACATCGATACCCTGAGAATAATTACCCGATGAAGTTCCGTAATAGACTTTGTAACCTTCGAGGTCCGTTAAAGGTGACCCATCGGTATTAGTTGCAGGAGGATCCCAGGACAGTGTACCGACGCCAGCGAAAAGAGAAGAGCCATTCAGAGAGATCATCAGGATGAGTATATAAAGGAAAAGAAAGATTTGCTTTCTCATTTTTTCCTCCTCCAGTCGTGCTTATGTAGTTAAACCAGTCCTGATTTACTTTTAAAGGAAGTTTGATGAGAAAGCAGTGATTAAAATCACAAACAGGATTTGTATGCCGTCAAATATAAATTACTTTCGGGAAATCAACCTACTGTTTTTAAAAATACGGTGAGAAAATATGAACTATTTTGCTGGATGATGTTTCTTCTATCTCAAAAATATACGATTTTCATTCTTCATCGTATTTGCTTATCAAAACAGAATATCCTTCATTATTAAGGGCCTCTGCAATGAGATATGCTTCATCCAATGAATTGAACTTACCAATTCTGACTCTGTAATATTTATTGTTATCAAAATCAGCCTCTGCAATATAAACATCATTGTACTTATTCTCCAAAGCAATTTTTAGACGTTCTGCATTGGAAGATTCTTTGAAAGAGTTAATCTGTAAGGTAAATGGCCCTTCATAATCACTCATCTGTACTCCCACAACCGATATTAACTCTACAACGGAGAAGTATCCGTCGCTTTTATCAGAATAACCACTGTTTTCAGTACTGGTTACCTTTACTTTATAGTTATTACTTCGGGTTTGGTAAGAGGGGATGGTTCAGGTATATGAACCACTGCCTCCGCTTCCTATAGAAGTGCTCGAAGTAATAGTTCGATTCAATGTCCCACCTCTAAGAAGTTCAATCTTCACATGGGCTCCCGGGTTTCCCGTATAATTCCAGCGAATAGTCTGGCTGGTGCCTGTATGCCAGGTCTCTCCTCCATTAGGAGAAGTAACGGTAATTGTTGGGGATGAAGGCGTAATGATATCGAATTTTCCGTTACTCGTATCGGAATAAGAACTGTTTGTCGTGCTTGTAACCTTTATCCTGTAATCATTTCCATTGATCTGGTCAGAGGGGATGGTCCAGGTATATGAACCACTACCTCCGCTCCCTCTAGAAGTGCTCGAAGTAATAGTACGATTTAATGCCCCGCCTTTAAGAAGTTCAATCTTCACATGGGCTCCGGGGTTTCCCGTATAATTCCAGCGAATAGTCTGACCGGTGCCTGTATGCCAGGTCTCTCCTCCATTAGGCAAAGTAACGGTTATAGAAGAGGTACCTGTAGGGCCGCTTAAAAGCTCAGTTATAGTAAAGTTACCGTCACCAATGTCATTAAAGGTACCGTTTGTCGTGCTTGCAATCTTCACCTTGTAGTCGTTTCCACGGCTCTGACTATAAGGGATGGTCCAAGTATATGAACCACTACCTCCGCTCCCTCTAGAAGTGCTCGAAGTAATAGTTCGATTCAATGTCCCACCTCTAAGAAGTTCAATCTTCACATCGGCTCCGGGGTTTCCCGTGTAATTCCAGCGAATAGTCTGACCGGTGCCCGCCTGCCAAGTCTCCCCCCCATTAGGAGAGCTAAGAGTCAACGAGGTAGTTATGGCTGAGAAATTTGCTGTCACTGTTAAGTTTGAATTCATTGATAATACACACTGTCCATTACCATTACAATTTCCCCCTGACCAACCAGTAAATGTTGAAGTTGCACCTGGAGTGGCTGCAAGCGTCACTGGAGTGCCTGCATTATATGTCTCAGAACAATCAGAACCACAATTTATACCGGATGGAGATGATGTTACAATTCCAGATCCTGTTCCTCCCCTATTTATTGTAAGAGTATAGCGCTGAGTGGAATTTATGGTCTTACTAACCTCATTGGAGTAATCGCTTTCATTTCCTGAGGTGTCATGGACGGTAACCGCAAAATAGTAAGTTCCGTCATTAAGGTTAGAGACCGTGTATGTCGTGACATTACCTACATCGATACGTTGAGAATAATTACCCGATGAAGTTCCGTAATAGACTTTGTAACCTTCGAGGTCCGTTAAAGGTGATCCATCGGTATTAGTTGCAGGAGGATCCCAGGACAGTGTAGCGACGCCAGCAAAAAGAGAAGAGGGATTTAAAAAAATCGAAATTATTAATAATATAAAAAAGATAGCTTCTATTTTATTTAGAAATCTGGTTAATACCATATGTCAGAGCTTGGAATAGCACAAAAGGTGCCAAAGATAAAAAGCTTGCAAATGTTTGATTTGCAATTAAAAAAATAAACAATCTTTTTTATTGTGTAGGATTTATTGTACAGGTTATGTAGGGCATAGGAGACATAATAGGAACACCAAAGCTTATTCAAAATATTTAAAATAGATTTTTGAAGAAGTATTTTTTAGTCTCGAGAAACGGCTGAGTAAGAATCGACTGGAAGGGTAAGATCTTTCTGGAAAAATTTCGGACTTAGATGTATGAATCTATTCTTAAGAATATTTATTTCTCCATCCTTTTGCCATCTGTCAATCACTCTTGTGACGGTCTCACGGGCCATTCCTGACATATCTGCTATCTCTTGATGGGTGAGTTTGATACTTAATGTCACACCGTCAGCAGCCTTCTTCCCATATTTGTCCGATAACATCAGGAGTAGTATCTTAATTCTTTGTGAGGCGTTCTTGAGATTCAGCAGCTGGATTTTTTCCCAGGATTCACGAAGGCGCGAGCACAAGATCAACAATAGATTTTCGAATAATTTTTTCTGGGTATTTATTAATAGGTGAAAATCCTTTTTGGAAATAATAGCAATGATAGAGTCTTCCGTTGCTATTACAGTGGCAGGCGATGTTTTTCCATCAATCAGAGACATCTCACCAAAAAATTCACCTTCCTGGTGCATTGCGAGAAGTATCTCTTTTCCGTCTTCGGTTGCCTGGACAACTTTCACCTTTCCACTCGAAATGATGTACATGTATTGGGTGGTGTCTTCTTCAGAAAGGATTATTTCGTGTTTTTTAAATCTCTTTATGAATATTTTATCGCTGATATGGTGTAATTCTTCATCTGTCAGGGAATAAAAGAGTGGTATCTCTTTTAAGGAAGCAATTTCATATTTTCCCATTGATCAAAGCCTCCTGTTGTAGCTGAATCTCATGGTAAATAAAATTATATTATTATGGTAATCTCTCGTATTTATTATTTTATCATTAGAGTCGACATAGCTATATGATAATGCCAGATTTGCCCAGGGCCTGAACCGATAAGTTAAGTCACCACTGAAACGTGTCTCAGTTATATCAACATTATTGGTCTCAATAGATTCAAAATTACTGTATGAGGCTGACACAGACCCGGATAAAGTATTTGTTAAGGACCTTGATACGCTAAGACTTGCTGTCCTGTCTCTGAGAGGCTCTCCTTCCTGGGTTCCTGGAATAACAGTTTGCCTATAAGATAGGACTGCTTGGCCTTTTTCGAAAATCTTGGTGAGACTTACACTTCCACCAAAACCTGTATCTGTTTCATCTGTGTCTTCTATCTTTGTTATTATTGTACTACCCGTTAACCCAAGAGTTAGCGTCTGAGTAAACCTATATGTCATTCCAAGTTCATAAAATTGATCGGTTGCATCACTTTCAGGTCTAAAGTCATTTTTGGCATATCTGACATTAGCGTTCAATGTAGTTTTTTCACTATACCTGTAAGTAAGACCCGTATTCCCCGAATAAGTCTTAACTTCGCTAGAGCCAGGTTCTTTAAAATCATTGTCTGAAAAGGATGCACCCAGTATATAAAAAAGATTTGGCTTTAACCTATAAGAGATGTTTCCTCTTATGTTATGAGATCGGAGTTCTTGTCGTCCTCTTATCGGACCGAGGTCGGGAACCGCTCTAATGTCTGTAATCTCACTGGATTTAACAAAAGTGTCAGATATCGAAAAAGTTAATCTTTCAGAGAGGGTGAAATTGCCATTAGCTGTGAAGTGATGGGCTGTTTCATTCAGTTCATCACGGGATTTATAAATACTGAAAGTTGGGAAGTAACCGAGTTTCAGTTCACCGGTTGTTGATCTGATAGATAAATTTACACCGGGGGAAATATAAGTTATAAAATCATCAGTTTTGTCAGAGGGGACAAGAAAAATATTGTCATTGTATTCTTCAGAAAGTGAAAGAAAAGTCTCGGCGGTATACTCATAAGATAAAGCCGTTTTAGAGTAAAAAACCAGAAAAATAAAGATTGTCACAACAATATATCTTTTCATTCTTTCCTCCCTACGATTTCATAAAATTCGTCATTAAAGACTTTTTTAATGAATTTATAGAATTACCCCATAGCTTCATCTAACACTTTTTCAAGCGCTTTGACGACTGCTGGATCATAGATAGAATTTGAATCTTTTCTTATCTCCTCTAATGCTTCTGCCATTGTGAATGCTTTCCTGTAAGGCCTCTCTGTGATCATCGCACAAAAGGAATCTACAACGCAGAGAACTCTCGAAAGAAAAGGTATTTCCTCCCCCTTTAATCTATCTGGATATCCTGATCCATCATATCTTTCATGATGATGTAGTATGGCTTTTCTCACAGCCTCTGAAAATTCGAAATAATTCAAAAGATTAATTGTAGTATAAGGGTGAATCTGTAAAGCATGGGCTTCTGCAGGCAAAAGTTTTTCCTTATTCAAGACATTCTCATCGACGAGCATAAGGCCAAGATCATATATTGTTGAGACGTAAAGGGCCAATTTTTTCTCTTCCTCATTTGCCCCGAGTTTATCCATAATCTTACCCATTAAATCCGGCAATAGACTTTTCTTTTTATGATATTTTTTCTCAGCACTGATAAGATTCTCGAAGGCTGTTATAAATTGTTTGAAATCGTTTTCCTTGTATTCTCCCCTGAAGATTTTTTCAATAAAATTTGAGACCCGCTCACTTATTGCCGAGGCTATATAGAGGTCTCGAATTGTAAAGGGTTCGGCCGTCTTTTTATTGTTCAGGTTTAATACCCCTATAACTTTGTTCTGTATTTTAAGGGGTATGGATAGTAAAGATTTGGTATTGTATTGCGGGATACTCTTCCTCCCAAAATGTGGGTCCCTTTCGATGTCCTCTATCAGTAAGGGTTTACCTTCCAGAGCAACCCATCCGGCAATACTGTCGCCGAATTTTATTCTTGTCCTCTTTATCACATTTTCATCCAATCCTCTGGCGCTGGCAATAGAAAGCTCGCCTGTGAGCTCATCGCTGATCATCATGGAACATATATTCAGGTCAAGTAACTCAGATATGAATTCTATAAACATTTCGGCAGTTGTGTCGATAATCGCCTCTATTGTTTGTTTCGTACTCTTTGGGATAATAATTGAAACAAGGAATGTACCATCAGCATTTTCTGCATTAAGGTTCCATCTGTGGGCATCTATAACCTTCCTTGCAAGATAGAGTTTAAGCTTCTCTTCGGATTGATCTGTTTTAAAGATAAAGACGTGTTTTAAGTCAAAGAGAGAAGGAATAATTGCTTCAGGCATCCTCCTTGGAAGATTCAATTTCACCTTCACAAAATCGTTTTCACTAACGATGATCTCCAGGGTGTCACCACTCTCAAGATAATGGCTTAACCCTTCAATCATATTGATGAAAAGCTGGACTATCCAGATCTTATCTCCAACGATATCCGATATGTCCTTTTCAGCATCTATTTTCAGCTGAAGATTCTTTTTTTCGACTATGTTTCTTAATAACTTTGAGTTTAAGATCTCCTTTAGAAGATCCACGAGGTTTATCACAGATTTTTTTATAACCCTCGTCTCATCTTCAAGTCTTAAAAAATCGAGTTGATTCTCAATAATGGATATGAGTTTGTCTGTCTCCATTGAGATGATGCTATAGAATTCCTTATATTTATTTCGAGTCAGCTTCTCGGTCTGATTCAAATAAAATATTGCCCCCTTAATTGAATTGAGTGGAGTGCGTAACTCATGAGAGACACGGGTCAGAAATTCAGTTTTCACAACGTCGGTCTCAATAAGTTTCTTGTTTATCTCTTCAAGCTCGGCAGCCTTTGCCCTCAGTTTATTCATTAAAAATGCATTTTCAAGGGCAATGGCTGCTTGGTTTGCAATGATTTTTATTAGGGAGAGTTCATCCTCTGTAAAGGGTGATCTATCTTTTTTATCATTGATATTGAGGACTCCCAGCAACTTATTCTTACTTATGATCGGACATGAAATGAATGATTTTGTTTCGTAGCGATCCCATTTTTTAACTTTAAATTTCTCATCTTTGCCGATATCCTCTACGAGGACAGGAAGTCTATTCTTGGCGACAGTACCTGCAATTCCCTCACCCATCTTGACTGTGTAGGTTTTGATAAGTTCAATATCTATACCCCTTGCAGCAAGTATATATAGTTCGTCCCTCTCATTTATCAACATGAGAGATCCCTTTTCAGAGTTCGTATAGTTTATGGCAAGATCAAGCATAAGATTTGCGATGGCACTTATATCATCCGTAACAACAATGGCATTTGAAATCTCTTGAAGGATTGAATACTTCTTTTGCAAGAGGTCAGGGCTTCCCATTAGAATCGTATTGTATAGCATTTTAAATATCTACGCAATCTTGCATTTGGTGGGGCATTTGTCTTTAATTTCACAAGTCAAATTATGGCACCTCGCTAATCTATTTCAAAAAAGGAGATTGTTCCTGAAAAGAGTCTTATAATTGAAAAGCAATAATTATACCTGTAGAATAAGAATGATTTTTTATAAATATTTTAAGGGGTTACAGCCAATAAAACTTTCGCAAAAATTAACGGGGAACAATGTTTGCTTCTTCTGGAGACATTCTTTAATCGATGCTTAAACAAGAAGATAATGAGTGAGTTTCAAGAAATTTTTTAAGCCCTTGGGGTTAGATCAAATTTGACTAAAAGAGGCTTAAGTTTTAAATCTTTTCATTTTTGAGGTTTATCCTATTTTTCCCTTTGTCCGTATTCTTCCATTTTTTCCATTGTTTCTTTAGTTGACCATAGGGTATTCGTTTATATCCGGTCGTAAGCCTGTGATAATCTTTTGGAAGATGAACGAGAACTGCAGGCACTTTTGCCATTTCCAAATATAGCCATGGTCCATTGTAATAAGTTGCCCTGTACCATAGTCCGTTATGTCTCCGATACCAGCATCCAGAATAGAAAAGGAGTTCTATTCCAACGTCAGGAGTAAAATAAACATTTGTTTCCGGAATCAGAACGACTTCCGGAGGTGATGTGATTACAATTTGAGGCAGTGGAGCCCCAATATAAAAATTTACATTAACCTCTGCAAATGTTTTTTCCGGTGACTGAAAAGAATATAGACCTAATATGATGTTTATTAATAAAAGAAGCAAAATTCTTTTCATTTTTTATTAAAAATTCCTTCTTTAACCATAAAAGCAAGCTCTATGCCAAATTTGAGATTCCAATAAATACTGATTTTATATATAAATTTTCCAGAATGAACTTTATGCCCAGATTTAAAATATCTTTCTTTTGTATCCTTTCTTGGACAGGAAAGATTCCACTCTTGTCGGATATTAATCTGATAAATTTCTTAATACCCTACGCTTTTTTAAAGTTTTCCGGCTTAAGATTGTGTTTTCTGAGAAGGTTATAAAAATCGGCCCGATATTTACCTGATAAACTCGCTGCCCTGCTAACATTTCCCTTAGTAAATTCAAGGAGATGGATTAGATAGTCCTTTTCAAAGCCGTCCTTTGCTTCCCTGAGAGGTTTCAATAATTCCTGAGAAATAACTTTTTTCTGTAGGATTAGATCTCCTGTGATCATTTCCTGATTTGTCATTGCAACGGCATATTCAATTGTATTTTCTAACTCCCGCACATTTCCGGGCCAGTCATAGAGCATAAGTTTTTGCATGGCCTTGGATGTCAGACCCTTCATATCCTTTTTCATTTGCTGTCCGAATTTTTTTATGAAATTTTCTACCAAATGGGGAATATCCTCCTTCCTTTCTCTCAAAGGAGGCAGAAAGATTGGAATAACGTGGATCCTGTAAAAAAGATCCTCTCTGAAACTACCTTTTTTGACTTCTGACTCTAAATCTTTGTTAGTTGCCACAATAACTCTAACGTTCACCTCCACCGGTTTTTCGCTTCCAATTGGGTTAAATTGTCTTTCCTGGAGTACCCTTAGAATCTTAGCCTGGATCGAGGGAGGCATGTCACCGATTTCATCCAGAAAGATGGTGCCTTCATGGGCCTGTACAAACAAACCTCTTGAGTTCCGTACCGCACCGGTAAAGGAACCTTTCTCGAATCCGAAAAGCTCGCTTTCTAACAAGGTTTCGGGAATAGCGGCACAATTTATGGCAACAAAGGGTTTGTCTTTTCTTTCACTGGCAAGATGGATAGCCTTGGCAATAAGCTCTTTTCCAGTACCACTTTCTCCGTGGATAAATATTGTGGATTCAGTTTTTGCCACGCGATATACCTGTTCAAGAACATTCTGCATCTTCTCACTTTTAGCTACAATGTTCGAAAAATCAAATCTTTCTTCTAAAAGCCCTTTAAGTCTTTTCACCTCAGAGACCAGAGTACGGTTCTCCAGGGCCCTTTCTATCTGGAAGATCAATTCCTGTGGATCAAAAGGTTTTGTAAGGTAGTTGAAGGCCCCTTTTTTCATGGCCTCCACAGCACTTTCAATACTTCCGTAGGCAGTCAGGATAATTACAGGTATCTCGGGATTCATTAGATGAAATTCCTCCATAAGAGATATACCATCTCGATTAACCAGTTGAAGATCGATTATAGAGAGATCAAAGACATGACCTTTCATCAGGTTTATTGCATCTTCCTCTCTATGGGCTGTAACCACCTCATATTTGGCCGATCTGAGCCTCATTCTTAACAACTCCAGGAGGTTTTTATCGTCGTCTACGACAAGGATGTTCGGTAAAGCCATTTCTTCTCCCTATCTGGATAGTTCCTTCTTTTTTTCTTCTATCTCTATATCCACCTTTTTCAACTTCTCAATGGTTTGAAGGACTTCGGCCCATATTTTAGCCTGTTCATGCAGGGGGCTTTGGGGATAATCCTTAACAAGACTTTCGAAGCAGCTGAGGGATTTTCCGTAATCCTTTTTGGGATTTTTATAATGGGCATAGATTAATCCCATATTAAAAAGGGCCTCATCTCCCGGGGTTCTTTTCGGAAACGTAGCTAAAACTTTTTGGTTCTCCTCAAGGGCACCTTCATAATCACCTTTGGCAAGAAGTCTCTGTCCGCGAAGAAGTTGACCATAAGCAGATTTCTGCTCTTCCTTTTTTGCCTTCGTGTTTTCCATGACATTCAGTAACTCTGCCAAGACCTCTGCCTCTTCAGACCGAGAACTCTGAGGGAATTTCTCTATTAGCTCTTTAAAGGAACTGAGGGCATTCCCATTGTCTTTTAGATGCAGATAGATAAGTCCCATATTAAAAAGAGCTTCGTCTCCGGGGGGACTGTTGGGATACATGGATAAAATCCTTTGATTCTGTTCCAGGGACTCCTCATAATCCCCTTTTTCAAGGAGCCCTCTGCTCAGATGAAGATGGTCGTAAATTGTTCTCTGCTCCTCTTCTTTCTTCTTCGTCTCCTCAAGAACGTTGAGCACTCCGACCCAGATCTTTGCCTCCTGAATGCGGGGACTACTTGGGAATTCTTTTATAAGTTCCCAGAAAAAGCTTAAGGCCTTTTCATAATCTCTCTTCGGATTTCCATAATGAGCATGGATCAACCCCATGTTGAAAAGAGCCTCGTCTCTCGGAGAACTATCAGGATACATAGAGAAAATCCTCTGATTCTCTTCTAATGCCCCTTCGTAGTCCCCTCTCTCAAGAAGACTCTGGCTTCGAAGAAGATAATCTTTATCCTTTGGGGTTGCACAGCCAAATAGAAAGAGAAATATTAGGCTGGCAATACAAAAATAAATGAACTTCCCTTCCCAATATCGCTTTCTGCCCAAACTTTTCCTCCATGAGCAGTAATTATATGTTTCACCAAGGCTAAACCCAGACCCGTTCCCTTGATCTGATGCAAATTAGTTGCCGGTGCCTGTCTGAATTTTTCAAAAATCGTAGATAGGTTTTCCTTTGGTATACCCGGACCTGTATCATTCACAGTGACCTTCAGATTTCTATTGATCAAGCCTGCAGAGATCTTTATGTATCCTTCCTCGGGAGTGAACTTTACGGCATTTCCTATTAAATTACGGAGCGCCTGAAGAATTCTATCACAGTCCATCCTTATATTTGGTAACTCCTCGGTCGTATCTATGTCAAGATTTATATTTTTTGCTACTGCTAAAGGTTCTATCTCGTTAACAGCCTTTCTTATGAGGGGAGTAATATTAGAAAGTGTGAAGTTAAAAGTCATCATTCCCGCTTCCATCCTGGAGAGATCCAAAATGGAATTGACGAGGGCAATCAACCGATCACTCTCCTCTGATATGATCAGGGTAAGTCTTTTTTGATCCTCTGACAGTTCTCCGGCCAGACCTTCGAGCAATAAACTTGATCCTTCTTTTATAGAAGAAAGGGGGGTGCGCAATTCATGAGACATACTTGCGAAAAAATCAGACTTCATCTTGTCTACCATTTTAAGCTTATGACACATCGAATTGAAAGCCTTTGACAACTCCGCTATTTCTGGTGGAGAGGATAGAGCAAGGTCACTCTTCAGAACTCCCTCGGAAATCTCCCTTGTTTTATCTATCATAACCGAAAGGGGTTTTGTAATGCTCCTTGTGATAAAAAAAGAGATTACAATGCCCCACAAAATAGATGTTATCGCCATTATCAAAACGACGTTACGGGCGATAGCTCCGGCCTCTCCAAGTTTTTTAATCTTATCATAGATGCTTTGCTCAGAAAAAACTTTTAAATTTTTCAGTTCTTCCGTTATCTCATTTACTGCCTTTTCCTTTTCCTGTTGATAGAAATCTTGCTGATAACGTTCATTCGCCCTCACGTATTCCACTTCCTCGTCAAAAAGGGAATTATAGCGTTCATAATTGGCCTTTACTCTCTTGAGCAAATCCCTTTTTTGTGGGGTGTCCAAAAGCAACATTGCCTTCTCAAGATATTGAATGAAATCAACCTTTGCGAGAAGAAACTGGTCATAAAGAGTATCATCCTTCACGATAATGTATTTCCTTTCATATCGCATTTGCGACAGAAGGGAATCAGTCAATTTTTTCTCATAGTCTACTATTCGATTGTCAACATTTAGAATCTGATGCGTGACCGTCTCGAACTGTTGTAATTGTAAGAAGGCATAGACACTTACAGCTGCAACTAAAATAAATATTGTCAGGTAACCGATAATCAGCCGGGAGAATATATTTAATCTCATTCCAAAAATTTCTAATAGCTATATGGGTAATTTATATAATTTTGTATCTAAAATTTATATACCTCTATATAAAATATTTGAGTGAACAGTTCATCTATGATAATATTTATCCCATGTTTTATGTTGCCCTGAGAATTCTTCTCCAGGATAAATTCAGATCCCTTGTAACTATTCTCGGTATTATTTTTGCAGTAAGCCTTATATTTTTGCAAATGGGGATATATCTGGGACTGACAGATGTATCTTCGGTCATAGGCAATGTACAGGAAGAAAAAGGAATTACCCCTAAAGATAGCAAAAATTCCTATTTTTCACAACTTTTTCCTGATTATATCTATTATCAAAGATTCTTAGCAGGGGCCCCTAAGATGGAAAAACTATTTTTCCTTCAAAGCATTCTGAGCCTTTCCTTCTTCCTGAATATACTTTTAAGTTTTATTACAGGAATGTTGATTGCGGGACAGACAATATACAACTCTACAGTGGAACACCTAAGGGAATTTGGAACACTCAGGGCGATGGGAGCGAGTAATTTTAATGTCAATCAGATAATATACGCACAGGCACTTATTAGCGCCCTCCTGGGTTACATAGTCAGTTTGTTGATTACTATGATTGCAGTCAAACTATATGAGGCTACTGACGTATTGGTGGTTTTCAAGGTATCCTTAAATCTCCTTGTACTTGGCCTTACTTTGATGATGTGTCTCTTTTCGGCTTTTTTCTCCGTGGAAAAGGTTATGAAGATAGAACCCGCTCTACTCTTTAGAGATTAAGAGATGGAGGGGGCTGTAGTCGCAAGGGACTTAACAAAGATTTATAGAGAAGGAAGAATAGAAGTAACCGGCGTTACTTCAGTGAGTCTCCAACTAAACGAAAAGGAGGTAGTGGGACTCGTTGGCCCTGCAGGTAGTGGAAAAACAACTCTACTTTCTTTAATTGGTTGCATCCTGCGCCCCACAAAGGGCACACTCAGTCTTTATGGCACCGAGATCAAAGATCTTTCTGAAAGGTTCCTTCCCGGGATCCGGAAAAAGTACATATCCTTTATCTTCCAGAGATTTAATCTCTTTTCTGCCCTCACCGCCTATGAGAATATCCTCATTGCTTTGAAACTGAAGGGAATGGGCAGAACCTTTGCTGACCGGAGGGCAAAAGAGGTGCTTATGGAAGTGGGACTTTCAGAAAAGATGCATTTCTATCCTCTGAACCTAAGCATGGTTGACAGGCAGAAGGTGGCCATAGCTTGTGCCCTTGCGTCTGATTCTCCAATTATATTGGCCGATGAACCGACTGGAAATCTTGACTTTATCAACGGTGTAAAGCTGATGGAAATATTCAGGAGGCTTTCCATAGAGAAAAATAAATCTGTCTTGGTTGCAACCCATGATATCAGGATTGAGGGCATCTTCGACAGAATATTATTGATGCAGGACGGTGAAATAATAAAAGAGAAGAGGATTAGATCATGAGGAACAGCCGTTTCGGAATACTCATAGCAATAATCCTTCTCTCCCTGGCAACCATCCTTGCGGTCTTCGGACCAATATTAATCAAAAAGAAGATTACTGAGGTGACTACAGGAGTCAAGAAAGATCAGTTTATCCTTGCCAAGGGGGTTGTAGAAAGTGAAGAAGAAATAGAGGTGAGCAGCCAGGTATCTGGAATTATAACAGAGATAAAGGTAGATGAGGGCGATACTGTGAAAAAGGGACAACCTCTCGTAATGCTGGACAACAAAAAAATACTTGTAAAGATCAGGCAGGCAAAGGCAATACTCAGGGAGGCAAAGGCGCATCTCAAAGAGCTTAAGGCCGGGTACAGAGTGAGCGATGTTTTCGAGATGAACGAATCAAGGTGCGATCTCCAAAATCTCCTGAAGGAAGCACTAAATGAGGAGATAGAGAAGGCAAAGGCAAAGATTGAGAGTGCATTTTCAGAATTGGAATATTATAAAATTCTTCTTAAAGATTATACAGTATCATCCCCAATTGACGGAACAGTCGCTGAACGGTTCAAAGATGCCAATGAGACTGTTGGTCTCAACATGCCGATACTGAAACTGATCTCTCCTGATAAACTCAGGATACGGGCAGAGCTTGAGGAAACTGATGTGGGAAAAGTGAGAGAGGGACAGTCCGTAGAGGTCCATACAGATGCATATAAAGACAGGATATATCGCGGAAAGGTTTATAAGATTATCCCTTTTGTGAAAAGAGGACCCGAAATAAGCACTCAGGATATGTTCATAAGTCTTGATGATTTCTCAGGCCTCGAAACCGGTATGAGTGTTACTGTGAAATTTATGGCATTAAAAAATAGGTCCCTCAAGACCGAATCCAGAAATGGCATCGGTTATCCCTCTGTTGTTGTGCAGGTTGGAGCATTCAGAATAAAAGAGAATGCTGAAAGGCTGAAAAATTACCTTCTTGGGAAAGTAAGATATAGGGTGGTCGAAATATGTCAGGATGGGAGATTCTATAAGGTTCAGATCACAGGTCTCAAAGATGAGGAAGAAGCCCTGAATGTTATGAAAAATCTTGGCATTAAAAAGTATTTTCTCATCAAATAAGACAGGAATCTTAAAAAGCCAAAGTTGCTATAATTTTCATATGAAAGAAGCGATGTTTTATGAAAAACTTGACAGGAAAGTGGTCAGGTGTTTCCTCTGTGCTCACGGATGTATTATCAAGGACGGGAAAAGAGGTATCTGTTATGTTCGTAAAAATATAGATGGCACTTTATACAGTCTTGTTTACGGAAAGATCATAGCCATGAATATTGACCCCATTGAGAAAAAACCCCTCTTTCATCTCCTGCCTGGTTCAACATCTTTTTCCATTGCCTCCGTGGGCTGTAATTTCCGCTGTGAACATTGTCAGAATTTTGAGTTATCCCAGTATCCTAAAGAGCATGGTGACATTCCTGGTCAGGATGTCTCACCCCAGGCCGTGGTGGAGGCAGCAGAACGAAACGGCTGCAAGAGTATCTCCTATACTTATACGGAACCTACTATGTTTCTTGAATTCGCCTTTGACTGTGCAAGGCTTGCCAATGAAAGGGGCATAAAGAATGTTTTTGTAAGCAATGGATATACAAGTCCCGAGGCAACGAGGATAATTGCACCTTATCTGGACGGTAATAATATAGACCTTAAAGGCAATGATGATTTTTACAAAAAAATTTGTGGTGCTAGACTTGAGCCCGTTAAGAGAACCATCGGGCTTATGAAAGAACTTGGTGTCTGGGTTGAGGTGACGACCTTAATTATTCCAGACTATAATGATTCGGGTGAAGATTTACGGGAGATAGCAGAGTTCATAAAATCGGTTGATCCCTATATACCGTGGCATGTTACGCAATTTTATCCAACCTACCGTTTAACCGATAAACCAAGGACACCCCTTAAGACCTTGCGCAGGGCCAGAAATATTGGTTTTGAGACAGGTCTCAAATACGTATATGAAGGCAATGTTCCTGGAGAAGGCGGGGAGAATACCTATTGCCCGGACTGTGGAGAACTTCTCATCAGACGATTCGGCTTCAGCATCATCGAAAACAGGATCAAAGATGGTAGATGCCCGAGATGTAGAAGTGAGATCAAAGGGGTCTGGAAATAATCAAAGTTCAAGCATCATTACAAGTGCATCCTCGGTCGGTAAGGTATAATAATTTCTTCTGACACCAACAACCCTGAATTTAAGATGTTCATAAAAAGTTCTTGCAGAGACATTTGAAACCCTTACTTCGAGGTATAAGTATTTACAGCCTCTTTTCTTTAGTTCAATCAGAACTTCTTCAACTAATGCAGTTCCGATGCCTTGCCTTCTGAAGTCCGGGTGGACTGCAAGATTAAGAAGATGCCCCTCATCGATTAGACAATTCCCACATACATATCCAACAACATTGTTTCCGACTGTGGCAACCTTCGTTATAGAATAGGGACTGTGTATCTCCTTAAAAAAGGCCTTTTCGGACCAGGGGGTACTGAATAACACCCGCTCGATAGTTACCACCTCGGTTATATCGGAATCACGCATTTTGCGAATGAATATATCATTTAATGAAGAATTATCTTCCATTACCAAACGATTCCGCCAAAGGGATTTTCTTAAGTTCGGCCTCTGATTTTCTGATATAGAAAGGGACAAGACTTATTGGATCAGCGAATTCACCCTTTAAGGCCTTTCTCAACCCAATGGATGCAACGTTTGCCGGCGAAGGAACCATCTTTTCTGGGAGAGCGAAAATTGCCCTCTCATCAAGGGATTCAATTATTATATCTCTATAAAGAAGGGCTCCTTCCCCCGAGAAGATAACTTTTCCTTCAATTTTTTTCATAAGATCCCGGGGCTTTATAGACAATTCTTCTACTAATCTTATCAGCTCGGAATCTTTCCATTTAAAGAGCGCCGCATAGACCTCCCTTTTTCTTGCATCAAGCATAATGCAGATTGGATATTCTGCGAGGAAGAAGCTAAGAGCAAATGCTTCAAGTGTAGGAACAGATACTATTGGTTTACCCGTTGCATAGGATAACCCCTTTACAGTACTCAGACCTATCCTGAGTCCGGTAAATGAACCGGGGCCGATCGAGATCGCAAGGGCCTCTATGTCTCCAAGGTTTGTTGACGATTGTTTAAGCAAATTGTCAATTGATGTCATCAGTCTTTCCGAGTGTGTTGACTTGACATTGAGCCTTGTTTCGGCGATCAGGCCCGATATGTCATCCATGATCGCTATTCCACCCAGGAGTGTTGATGTTTCTATAGCAAGGATTCTCATAATAATATCATTCCAAATATCTCATGTTTCACCCCTCCGAGTTTTCTGTTGCGCGAAGAGAGAGGAGGCGATAATGCATATTACGCTTGCGATGGTGATCGCCTCGGGAGTCCCGAAATAATCTGCCAGGATACCCATCAGAGAGTTACCTATAGGGGCAATACCCAGAAAAACAAGAGCGTATACGCTCATAGCCCTGCCCCTGAGGTTGTCAGGAACTGAAAGCTGTATGAAACTATTTGCAGTTGCAAGAAGGCTTACCAAGCCCCATCCGGTGAATACAAGGGTAACCATGGAAAGATAGAAAGTCTTTGAGAGAGAAAAGGCAAGGAGTGAAAAGGAAAAACAGAATGATGCTACAGTCATGAACCTTTTCTTTTCTCCGACCTCGCCTCTGAAAGCAACAAAAAGGGCTGCTGATAAAGCCCCTGCACCCGTGGCACCCACAAGAAACCCATAACCTTTAGGGCCAGCCTTAAGAATTTCTGCTGCAAAAATGGGGAGGAAGGTTATATAAGGTATTCCTATAAAACTGAATACGGCAATGAGCAATATAATGCCGTATATTTCGGCTTCATTCTTTATAAACTGTATTCCCTCTAAAAAATCCCTCAGAAGGCCTTTGGAACCTGCCTTTATATAACCTCTTATCTTTATTTTTGAAAGGGCGATTATGACGGCAAGAAAACTCAGGGCATTAAGAAAGAAGCATGCCGGGAGGCCCAGATATGCAATTGCCATTCCCGCTATGACAGGACCTATCATACGCGCACCATTGAAAGCAGCGGAATTCAACGCTATAGCATTCGTAAGACTCTCTCTTCCCACAATTTCTATGATAAATGCTTGTCTGGCAGGTATATCAAAGGCATTTACCGTTCCAAGAAAAATCGCCAGGAGAGCTACGTGCCACAGGGTGACCAGATTCAAACTAGTCAGAATACCCAGGGAAAGGGCTGGTATGATGGATAATGCCTGGGTTATCAAAAGAAGGTTTCTCTTAAGAAGTCTATCCGCTGCAATTCCACCCGCGGGGGTGAGTAAAAGTATGGGGAGAGAACCCGCAGCTGCCACAAGACCGAGGAAAAAGGGTGATTTTGTGAGGCTGTAAACAAGCCAGGCCTGAGCAACCGATTGCATCCACGTTCCTGAGAGAGAGATAAGCTGGCCCATCCAGAATAGCCTGAAGTCACTGGAATATAGCGCCGAAAACCTTTCAACTCTTGCCATTTTTAATATTTTATCTGAACTGATTCAAGATTCGGCAACAGTTCTATTCTTTTAAATGACGTAGAACATACAATAAGCGGGATGTCAACTGGGAAGTTTCGAAAAATCAGCTACTGATGAGATAGTCTCCCAGACCTCCTTCAGTAATGCCAGCCTGTTCTGTTTTATCTCCTCCCGTTTATCCATCACAAGCACATGATCGAAGAAATTATTGATTGGATCTATAAGCGAAGAAAAAACAATGATGGCATCGTTATATTTTCTTTCCTTAAGAAGATCTATAAAATGCGGCCTGATAGAATCAAGCTTCGCCTTGAGATGCCGCTCGGCTGGCTCTATCAAGAGTTCTGTCTTCAATACTGGAATTGTTCTCTTTGGAATTATATTATTCACACGCTTTATTGCCAGAAGAAATCTACTGCATTCCTCGTCCTTCATGAATTTCTTTATAGCATCAAGTCTTTCCCTTACATCCTTGAGTGATAAGCCCAGCGATAAGAAAAGAATTGACTGTATAAGGTCAGAACTATATCCAAGCTCTGAAAGTACTGTTTCAATCCTCTGCTCAAAAAAATACGGTAGATTCTGCCTCGCCTTTTTGTAACCCTCAATCTGAGATATTTTTTCTAAGGCTTTGTCAATAAGGTCTTTTAAGGATACGTCATAACCATAATTCAATATTATTGAGATAATACCAAATGCCTGTCTTCTGAGCGCAAAAGGGTCTTCAGATCCAGTAGGTGTAAGTCCTATAGAAAAGAAGGCCGCTATGTTGTCGATCTTATCGACAATACTGAGAAGGGCTCCGACATCTGTCCGGGGAAGTTTCCCACCAGAATGTGCGGGAAGATAATGTTCTTCCAATGCCTCGGCGACTTCCCTATCTTCACCGTCGAATGTAGCGTAATATTTGCCTATAGTTCCCTGTAATTCAGGGAATTCTCTGACTATTCCGGTGACAAGGTCCGTCTTCGAAAGCAAGGCAGCACGGATAAGCTTACTTTTTTCTGAAAGTAACAATCTCTCAGAAAGAAAATCTGAAATAAAGACCAGCCGTTCAGTTTTTTCGTAGAGACTTCCAAGTTTCTCCTGGAAGGTCACCTTTTTGAGTTCATCTACCCTTTCACAGAGAGGTTTCCTTCTGTCCTCTTCGAAATAGAATTTAGCATCTTCAAATCTAGCCTTTATAACCCGTTCTGCGCCTATTTTTATAGTCTCTTTGTTTTCTTCTTTTGTATTACTTACAACAATAAAGTAATTTATCAATCTGCCATCTTCTTCTATCGCAAAGTATTTCTGATGATCCTTCATGACAGTAATAAGGAGCTCTTTCGGCAATTGGAGGTAAACTTTCTCAAAATTGCATAAGACAGGAACTGGATACTCAACGAGAAAATTGACGGTCTCAAGGAGTTCTTCATCCTCTACGGGTTTTCCGCCGGCAAGAACAGAGAGTCTTTTAATACCCTCAAGAATCATCTTTTTTCTTTCATCCTGATCAAGGATCACAAAATTCTCTTTGAGAAGATTAAGGTAATCTGAAATCTCATCTATGCGGATTTCAGAGGGAGAAAGGAAATAATGTCCTCTTGTCCAGTTGCTGCTCCTGATTCCGTCGATTTCAAAATTAACTACATCTTTACCAAACATTGCAAGCAGGTAGTGTATAGGCCTGGCAAACCTCACATTGCCATTTCCCCATCTCATGGTCTTTGGAAAGCGTATCGAGAGGACTAACTTCCTTAATATTTCCGGAAGAAGGTTTTTCACAGGTATACCTCTTTCCTCTACGACAGAAACTAGATATTCACCTTTCTCCCTCTTTTTGATAATAAGATCCTCTACATTTACTCCCTGAGATTTTGCAAAACGGAGAGCAGCTTCTGTCGGCCTGCCATTAGAATCAAAGGCCAATTTTTTTGCGGGACCAAAGACCTCTTTCACACGATTTCTTTGTACCTCTCCCAATCCTTTAACTATAAGGGCAAGTCTCCTGGGTGTTGCATAGGCCTTTATCTCAGAAAAATCAATATAATTTTCTATTAAGATTGTATCGGAATTTTCTTTTAACCTCTGGATCGCTCCGGGAAGAAACCTTGCGGGTATTTCCTCTGTGCCTATTTCTAAGAGGAGCGATAAGTGATTCTTGATGTTTTGATTCATTTCAGTCTGTCATCTTGAACTTTCAACTTTTAATAGAGGAAAGCCCATTTCCTCTCTCTGTCTGAAATATGCTTCAGCACAGAGTCTCGCCAGATTTCTAACTCGAGCGATATGTCCTGTTCTTTCAGTGACAGAAAGGGCTCCTCGTGCATCGAGGAGGTTAAAGGTATGTGAACATTTCAGGCAGAATTCATAGGATGGAAAGACAAGACCGAGTCCATTAAGCCTCGAGGACTCTTTCTCATAGACATCAAATTGCTTAGATAATAGTTCTATATCGGCATAATCAAAATTATATTTTGAAAATTCTATTTCAGCCCTATGATGTATTTCTCCATATTTAATACCTTTGCACCAAAGGAGATTAAATACATTATCGATTCCCTGTAGATACATGGCAATCCTTTCAAGTCCATAGGTTAACTCCAGTGAGACTGGTTTAAGATCAATACCGCCCACCTGCTGGAAATATGTAAATTGTGTAATCTCCATCCCATCAAGCCAAACCTCCCATCCGAGACCCCAGGCGCCAAGGGTTGGTGATTCCCAATCGTCCTCTACAAATCTGATATCGTGTTTTATTGGATCTATTCCGAGATGGGAGAGACTCTTGATATAGATCTCCTGGCTGTCCGTTGGAGAGGGTTTAAGGATCACCTGATATTGATAGTAATGTTGAAGCCTGTTCGGGTTCTCTCCATACCTTCCATCTGTTGGCCTTCTTGAGGGTTCCACATAGGCTGTTCTCCAAGGCTCTGGTCCAAGAACCCTGAAGAATGTTGCAGGGTGAAATGTTCCGGCACCTACCTCCATGTCGTAGGGCTGAAGAAGAATACAGCCCTTTTCCGACCAGAACTGATGGAGTCTTAGAATCAAATCCTGAAAATACATAGGACCTCCGGGGAGACAAAAAATCATAAAAGAAGGGTGTGAGTTTTGTCAAACCCTATGCCAATTTTGTGCTATAATTGTGCTGTGAATAGGAAGGTTTTCATGAAAGGTAATGAAGTGATTGCTGAAGCTGCTATTCAGGCGGGCTGCCGCTTTTATGCAGGCTATCCCATAACTCCTCAGAACGAAATACCAGAATACATGTCCTGGAGGATGTCCGAGGTTGGTGGTGTTTTCATTCAGGCCGAAAGCGAACTTGCTGCAATAAACATGGTTTATGGTGCATCTGCGGCAGGCGCAAGGGCCATGACTTCTTCAAGCAGTCCAGGAATAAGTCTTAAACAGGAAGCTATATCATACCTTGCCGGAGCAGAACTTCCGGCAGTGATCGTGAACATTCAGAGGGGCGGGCCCGGCCTGGGAAACATCTCCGGAAGTCAAGGCGACTATTTCCAGGCAGTAAAAGGTGGAGGGCATGGTGACTATAAATTGCTCGTCTATGCACCTTATAACCTTCAAGAGGCCTGGGATCTTACCATGCTTGCCTTTGATAAGGCCGATGAATATAGAAATCCTGTCATGATTCTTGGAGATGGCGTCATTGGACAGATGATGGAGCCTCTTTATCAAAGAGCATATGAAAAACCAAAACTTCCTGAGAAAGACTGGATATTAGATGGATGTAAGGATAGAGAATCCAGGGTTATAAAGTCTCTTTATACCGGAGAGGGTGAACTTGAACTCAGGAATAGTCTGCTCCAGAGAAAATACAAAACGATGAAAGATAGAGAGGTGAAGTTTGAGAGTTATTATGCCGAAGACGCAGAGGTTCTGGCGGTTGCCTTTGGCATTGCTGCGAGGATCACTCTATCTTCTGTAAAGAGGCTCCGGCGCGAGGGATTTAAAGTTGGTCTTTTTAGACCTATCACGCTTTTTCCATTTCCGGAGAAGGAACTATCTTTGCTTGCCGGAGAAGGTAGAAACTTCATAACAATAGAACTGAATGCCGGCCAGATGATAGAAGATGTGAAGCTGTCCGTGAATGGTAAAGCAGAAGTACTTTTCTATGGGAGACCCGGTGGTGTTATCATGACACCCGAAGAGGTGCAGGGACAGATATTACGTTTATTGAACTATCAGCCTCATCAGGTAGCAAAGAATTAAATATTTACTTTAAATCTTATCTAACTCCTTCTTGAAATATCCCGCTGTAAGATCATCGAGGACACAGAATTCAATCAATTCAAGACTGCTTTTTGGATTTTCCTTTGTGTAACCCAGGGCTTCTCTTACCAGAATTTCTGCACACCTGTCCTTTGGGAATCCAAAGATGCCGGAGCTAATGGCTGGCATGGAGATACTTTTTAAACCCTTTTCCGAGGCAAGTTTAAGACTGCTCAGAACAGCACTTTTCAATTTATTGTCTTCATCACCTTCTCCCATTCTTGGACCAACGGCATGTATAACAAATTTCGCCGGTAGTTTTCCTGCGGTCGTAATAACGGCTGTGCCTACGGGTGTATATCCTATCTTGTTGCTTTCCTCCTGTATAATCTGGCCACCCTTTTTCACAATAGCACCGGCAACTCCTCCGCCATGCTGAAGATAGGAATTGGCCGCATTTACTATGGCATCAACATCTCTCTCTGTAAGATCACCCTGCACAAGCCTTAACTTCTTTCCGTTAATGGTTTTTTCAGACATAACCTTCATAAAGACCTCCGCCCTTAAATTTTAAGCCTTGCGATGAACTTTTGTTACGTACTCTCCAGATTCAAATAACCAATAATCAATGGCCAAACACCAAATAAGCTCCAATTACCAATAACCAAACGAAGGAACCCCTTTATCGATTAATTGGTCATTGGATGTTATTTGGTTATTTGTAATTTGGTGATTGGTTATTTAACCATTGTGATATAATATTAACAAGCGGAGGTCGTAAATACCAGCACTTTACGGAAATTTATCGGGACTTAAAACTAGCTATCTCAACTCACTCGAAAGGATTTACAGGAGAAAAGTATATCGCCAGGTAGTCACCCCTGAACTTGCAAGATATCTCACTGAGCTTTCCTCAGAAATTGGTCGTCAGATAGGCATAATTATAGATAGAAGAGGCTCTGTTACTCACGTAATTGTTGGTAATGCGAAGGGTATACTTCTCCCAGGACTTGAGGATTACCCTGTAGGAAGAAAGGTCCTGAGAGGTCTCAGACTTGTCCATACCCATCTAAATGAAGAAGCTCTTAACCGTGATGACCTTACAGATTTAGCCCTCCTTAGACTTGACCTTATTGCGGCTATAGGGGTAAGGAAGGGGCTTCCTGGAAACATTTATTTAGCCCATCTTATGCCAGAAGGTGCGGAAAGGCAATTCGATATTACCTATTCTCAGGACTTCTACAATTTTGACTTTGATTTTCCTACCTTTATTGGGTCCCTCGAAGAGGAGATGGAAAGACACAGGATCCTTAGCCATGAAGGTAAAAGGGAAAAGGCAATACTGGTGAGTGTCTCTACAAGACCAAGATATGAACTGGAAGATTCTATCGAGGAACTGAAAGAACTCGCTCATTCCAGTGATGTCCTTGTCCTTGATACTATTATTCAGAGACCAAAAGAAATAAATCCGAAATATCTTATGGGTGAGGGAAGACTTAAGGAGCTTATTATAGATGCCATGAATAAGGGCGCAACACTCCTTATCTTTGATCAAGATCTCAGTCCATCCCAGATGAAGGCAATAGCAGAGTATACAGAACTTAAAGTAATAGATCGCACACAGCTTATACTTGATATCTTTGCGCGACATGCTTACAGCCGGGATGGTAAGGTTCAGGTGGAGTTAGCACAGCTCAAATACAGACTGCCAAGGCTTGCAGGAAAAGGAACTGCTATGTCACGACTGATGGGAGGAATCGGCGGAAGAGGTCCCGGGGAAATGAAGCTTGAGGCGGATAGAAGGCGGGTTAGGGACAGGATAAACCTCCTTGAGAAGGAACTTAAATCTCTCAGCGAGGCGCGAAGACAGAGGAGGCACAGGCGTGTGAGGACGGGCATTCCCATCGTGTCGATAATTGGCTACACCAACGCAGGAAAATCAACACTACTTAATGCCCTCACGAAGAGTTCAGTCCTTGTGGAAGATAAGATGTTCGCAACACTCGACACAGCGAGCAGGCGCCTTAGATTTCCCAGGGAGAGAGAAGTCATTATAACAGATACCGTCGGCTTCATAAGGGATCTTCCAAAGGATCTTATGGTAGCCTTCAGAGCGACTCTTGAGGAACTTGACGATGCTGATCTTCTGCTTCATATTGTTGATATTTCAAATCCCCGATTTGAACAACACATGAAATCAGTTGAGAATATACTCAACGAACTCGGTCTATTCGAGAAGCAGAGGCTCCTTGTCTTCAATAAAATAGATAAATTGGATAGTGAAGAGGCACAGAACCTTGCCCTTCGTTATAGCGCCGTTGCAATTTCTTCACTTGATCCTTCAACATTTCAGCCCTTGTTGAATGCCATGGAAGAGAGGCTTTTCCTTCCTCACGTAATTTTGGACGAAAATGAAAAACTGGAAGAGGCGAGAATATAAATGGATTTTTCCCCTAAGTGGATTGCCTGGGAAATTACGAGGAGATGCAATCTCAAATGCATACATTGCCGTTCTTCCTCTGAGGCGGAGATAAGGGATCACCCGGATTTTTCTACAGAGGAGGCCTTCAGGATTATAGATGACATAGTAAGTTATGCAAAGCCCGTTATTGTTCTTTCCGGAGGTGAACCTCTCCTCAGAAAGGATCTCTTTGAGATTGCCAGATATGGAACAGAAAAGGGGTTGAGGATGTGCCTTGCCACAAACGGGACTCTCGTTACTGACGGTGTATGTAATGGAATAAAGGAGTCGGGAATCAAGATTGTCTCTTTAAGCCTTGATGGCTCCGAAGAATCCGTACATGATGATTTCAGGAACCAGAGGGGTGCCTTTGCAGGGACGATTAATGCGGCAGGGCTTTTTAAAAAATTTGGGATAGAGTTCATTATTAATTCATCCTTTACTAAGAGAAATCAGGAGGAGATTCCCAGGGTTTATAAACTTGCCAAAGAACTCGGAGCAACTGCCTGGTATATGTTCATGATAGTGCCAACGGGAAGGGGAGAGGAAATAATGAACGAACTCATCTCAAAGGAGGACTATGAAGAAATCCTTGAGTGGCATTACCGGATGGAAAAGAACGAAAAGGATTTGCTCGTTAGGCCTACATGCGCTCCCCATTACTATAGAGTGGTTTTGCAGAAGTCGAAAGAGGAGGGAACTAAATTCGAAAGGAGAACCCTGAAATTTTCTACTGGCGGAGCGAAGGGTTGTATTGCTGGACAGCTTATAGCTCTTATTGATGTGGATGGAAATATTCTTCCCTGCAGTTATTTCCCGAAGCCGGCGGGAAATGTTAGAGAAGAGTCCTTCAAAGATATATGGGAGAATTCAGAACTTTTCAAAGAATTGAGGGACTTTAAAAAATACAAAGGCAAATGTGGTTCTTGCGAATATATCACCGTCTGCGGAGGATGCCGTGCAAGGGCCTATGCCGTTTACGGCGATTACCTTGAAGAGGAGCCCTTTTGTGGCTTCATGCCTGTGAAGCTGAAAAAGAAAATAAGGAGAAGGTCATGAATGACATCTTTCTCAGGGCATGTCGCGGAGAAAAAGTGGATTACACCCCGGTCTGGCTTATGCGTCAGGCTGGTAGATATCTTCCTGAATATCAGGCAGTGAGAGCCAATGTTGATTTCCTAAGTCTATGTAAGACTCCAAAGCTTGCTGCAGAGGTTACTCTTCAGCCCCTAAGGATCCTCGGAGTCGATGCAGCTATACTTTTTTCAGATATCCTGATTCCCGTTGAGGCGATGGGTATGCGCCTTGAATTTTCTGATAAAAGTGGTCCTATCCTTGGTGAGCCGATAAGAAGTAAATCTGCCGTTGATAGACTGATTATGCCTGATATTGAAGAAGATCTACCTTTCATCCCTGAGACTATAAGAATCCTGAGAGAGTCACTTGAAGCGCCTCTGATTGGTTTTTCAGGTGCTCCCTTTACGCTTGCCACATATATGATTGAAGGCGGGAGTTCACGGAATTTTCTTCATACAAAAAAGATGATATTTCAACATCCAGGGGTATACAGTTATCTCATGGATAAACTGACTATTACTGTCATCTCCAGTCTTTCTGCCCAGATAAAGGCGGGGGCTCAGGCAGTTCAGATTTTTGATACGTGGGCAGGTGTTCTTACACCTGCTGATTACAATGAGTTTGCCCTTCCCTTTGTGAAAAGAGTCGTGGCAACCCTGAAGAATCAAAATCCTGGGATTCCTGTAATATACTTTGTAAATGAGTGTGCAGGTATTCTCAGGGAGGTAAAAAAGTCCGGTGCAGATGTCATAGGAATCGACTGGAGGATTGATATAGGTGATGCCATCAAAAAACTCGGGAAAAAAGTAGTTGTTCAGGGAAATCTTGATCCCTGCGCCCTTTTTCTTTCAAAGGAAAAGATTGAAGAAAGAGTCAAGGAAATATTATGGAAAGGAGAAGCCGCAAAAGGCCATATCTTCAATCTGGGACACGG
>JBFMEC010000007.1:0-32483 GCA_040753575.1 Nitrospirota bacterium
TATAAGGAAATATTAAGATTAATCTGTGGATACCTTTATAAGATGGATTCTTTGCGAAAAATAAATTCTCTCTATCCTCAAAAAGCTTATGAAGAAGACATCCTCTATTTCGCCGTGAATTGCTGAGCTAAAATATTCAGCGTTACAATAAAATTAGTAATATTTAGTAATATAATGTCAAGCTTATGTTAGTCATAAAAGTTTCTAAGACAAATAAAGATGAGGTTTTGCAAAAGGCTATTGATTTGCTCAAAAAAGGCGGCATTATTGCCTATCCAGCGGAAACATTTTATGGGATCGGAGCAAAGTTCGACATGGAGAAATCACTCGAAAGAATTTATGAAATCAAGAAGAGGCCTAAAATGAAGGCGATGCCACTGATTATAGGTGATAGGAGATTGCTTTCGGTAGTTGCTGCCTCCGTTACTGACATAGCAATTTATCTCATGGAAAAATTCTGGCCTGGTCCCCTTACCTTGATTTTTCAGGCAAAGGAGGGTCTATCAAAGTATATTGCTGGGGACACCAATAAGGTGGCTATCAGAATTCCTGGAAAGTCCTTTGCTCTCGACCTTGCAAAGATTATTGATTTTCCTATAACAGCAACAAGCGCTAATTTATCTGGCATGCCACCTGCAAAGGATGCCCGGACTGTGATGAGATATTTTGAAGATGATATGGACCTCCTCGTTGATAGTGGATTAACGCCGGGTGGCCTTCCATCAACGATTGTGGATGTTACGGAGGTTAAAATCACAATCATCAGAGAAGGGGCAGTAAGCAAAGAATCCTTAAGAGAATTTTTAAATGGAAGTATCTAAAATTTAGGCTTATCTGCTTTGAAGAGATGCCCTTTCATTCCTTGGACGAAAATTTGGATTCTATCTTTTTGAAAAGAAACATTTTAAAAAACCCTTGACTTTTAATCAGGATATCGAAAAGAATATTTTACGTTTACGGTGCCGGAAGGCTTAATAGGGAATCCTGTGAAAGGCAGGAGCGGTCCCGCCGCTGTAACCCCGCCCTTTTCAAAAATGCGAAAAGGGGACCCTTTGGCAGGCATAAAGCCACTGTTCGAAATTTTTGGATGGGAAGGTAGCCAAAGGGCGGGGGAGCCAGAAGACCTGCCGTGAAGGACAGTTGTCAGTCTGGAAACTGGTAAATCTTCTCGAGGAAGAAGGAGGGCTCCAGAGGGTTTCAACTCTTGGATGCCCCGAGGATGAAGTAAACCAGGGTGCAATCCTCAGAAACTTTTGTTTCTGGGGATTTTTTATTGGTACGTAGTTTAATTATTCACAAAAATCATGGTTAGAGAGACAGGAAATTATCGGCAAAAGAAACCGCTCAAATGCTATTTCCTGTCCTGTCTTCTTTTGCTCGTCACTTGTCACCTGTCACCTGTCACCTCTGTTTACGCAGGCGAAGTCCCTAAACGTATAATCTCCCTTGCACCAAATATAACCGAGATCCTTTATTCGATGGGACTTGGTGACAGGATTGTTGGTGTCACCGCCTTTTGTGATTATCCTGTGGAGGCAAGGAAAAAGAAAAGGATTGGAGGTATGTCAAACCCATCACTGGAAGCGGTCGTTTCATTAAAACCTGATATTGTTGTTATGACAACGGATGGCAATACAAAGGAGTTTGAAGAAAGGCTGCATTCATTGAAAATAAAGACATATGTGTTCAAAGCAAAGAGGTTGCATGAACTGCCGCAGGGCATTAGAGATTTAGGTACAGCGCTTGGAGTGAAAGAAAAAGCAGAAGGGCTTGCAAAAGAGATGGAAGGGATCAACAGCTTCTTGCCCCCCTTTAATTCCCCCCTTTCTAAGGGGGGTAACAGGGGGGTTAAAGGGAGGCATGGGGGGATTAACAACCCGTCACTGAAAAAGAAGGTT
Source organism: Nitrospirota bacterium (assembly GCA_040753575.1). Taxonomy (GTDB): domain Bacteria; phylum Nitrospirota; class Thermodesulfovibrionia; order Thermodesulfovibrionales; family SM23-35; genus JBFMEC01. The sequence continues at coordinate 1,899 of JBFMEC010000007.1, forward strand.
CTCTTCATCATATGGCCGGAACCGCTGATAGTTGCCGGTCCTGGAACTGCCATAGACGACGTCATCAGCTTGCTTGGTTGTGAGAATATAGCAAAAGGGACTTATACCTCTTACCCTAAATATTCTGTGGAGGAAATCATTCGCAAATCTCCAGATGTAATCTTTATTGGTAAAGGACATATGAAGGAGACATCAAGAGCGCTTCTGAAACGGATTTCAAATGTTCCGGCAGTTAAAAGTGGCGAAGTTTATTACGTAAGCGACAGCATTTACAGACTCGGCCCGAGGGCTCTCAAGGGTATTGAGGAAATGGCAAGATGTCTAAGATAAGAATTTTAATGCTAATCATGACATTGGTATTTATTGTACTTGCTTCTCTTTTTCTTTCGCCAAAGCTAATAAATCCTTTTCAAATGGATAATGTTGAGAGGAATATATTGTTTACCATAAGATTCCCGAGAGTAATTGTTGCATTCTCCATGGGGATGGCCCTTGGGGTCTCAGGAGCTGTTCTTCAGGGTATATTGAGAAACCCCCTTGCTGACCCATATATCCTCGGAATCTCAAGCGGAGCCTCATTATCAGCAGTGGCAGGTATTCTGTCAGGCATTTATTTCTTCGGAAAATTCACCATTCCCCTGGCAGCATTTATCGGGGCCTCATTTGTCAGCATATTAGTTGGCTTTTTCGGGTGGAAACGGGGAGGGCTCTGGCCTGAAAGACTTCTTCTTGCCGGAGTTGGTCTGAGTTTTCTATTCCATGCGATCCTTATGCTCCTCATGAACATTTCTACTGACGAGCATCTTGGGAGAATAATGTTTTGGATATTTGGTGACCTTTCGGCAGCTGACTGGTCATTGATTCCCTATGCTTCAGTCTTCATCATATCAGGGATCTCTATTTCCCTTTCACGGGCAAAGGCCCTGAATGCCTTAATATTAGGTGATGAACTTGCGCACAGTCTTGGTTTTTCTGTCCATAGGGAAAGGCTTCTCTTGTTTGTCTCCATCTCTCTCATGACAGCAGCTTCTGTATCACTTGGAGGGATTATTGGCTTCATAGGTCTTCTTGTGCCTCATGTAATGAGGTTTCTTATCGGAGCTGACAACAGGTTCCTGGTGCCTGCCTCAGCCCTCGGCGGTGGAACATTATTGTGTATGGCAGACCTGATCGGAAAGTCGATTCTATCGCCTATGGAAATCCCGTCAGGTATTGTAGCAGCCATAATTGGGTCTCCCTATTTTCTTTATCTACTTGGAAGGAGAGATGTTCTCAGTGCATAAATATACTATTCTTCAATTCGACAAGATCGGGTTTTCCTATGAAAAGGATAAGGAATTTATCCGTGAACTTTCCTTCACTGTCAGCGATAGAGAGTTCATCGGGCTTTTAGGAGCAAATGGTTCTGGGAAATCAACCATCCTCAAGCTTGCAAGCGGGATTTTAAATCCCTCTATTGGTTCGATAAGACTCTGGGGAAGACCCCTGCAATCATTCAGGCATAAAGACAGGGCGAAGCTGTTAAGTTACCTCCCACAAATCCTTGATATGAATGTGCCTTTTAGGGTAAGAGAGCTTGTAGCCATGGGCCTTTACCCCTACGACATAATTCCCAAGATAACGCTCTCTGAAGCATTAGAGATGGTTGGACTCGAGGGCAAATCAGATTTGCATATTAAGAACCTTAGTGGGGGGGAAAGGAGGAGAGCCTTTATCGCAATAACCCTTCTTCAGGGAGCAGGACTTTTGCTTTTAGATGAGCCCCTTGCAAATCTTGATATTAAATACCAGGTTGAAGTAATCAAGTTGCTCAGGGAATTGAGGGAAAAGAAAAACATCTCTATTATAATGGCCCTACATGACATAAATATGGCGCTTCAATTTGAGAAGGTCATGCTCATCAAAGAAGGGAAAATATTAGGCATGGGTAATCCCGAAATTGTGCTGTCAAGAGACTTGCTCAAAGAGGCATTTGATGTAGCTATAGAGGCAAGAGGCTTTCAGACAGCTTATGAAATAGGGAATACAGGGTTATTAGGTGAATAGTAAGAGGATCATTTTCATCACAGGTGGTGCACGAAGCGGGAAGAGCTCATTTGCATTGCAGCTTGCCAATAATTATAAGGGGGTTCATGGGGGAGATTGCATCTCCTCCATGCGCAAGGCTTATATTGCAACTGCAGAAGCCCTTGATGAAGAGATGAAAGAGAGAATTGAAAAACATAAACGCCTGCGGGGGGATAATTGGGTTACATATGAAGAACCGATAAAGATTTCTGATGTCCTTAGAACAATAGAGGAAAAGTATTGTGCAGTAGTTATTGATTGTCTCACGCTGTGGTTATCGAATCTAATGAAAGCTGGTTTGAATATAGAAGCTGAAATTGGACATTTTATCTCGTCACTTGTCACTTGTCAGTCGACACTGATTTTTATCGTCTCTAACGAGGTAGGCATGGGAATAGTTCCAGAGAATGAAATGGCAAGAAGATTCAGGGATATGGCAGGGATACTTAATCAGAGAATAGCTGAGGTCTCGGACAAAGTATTCTTGGTAGTAGCAGGTATACCTTTAAAAATAAAAGATAAAGGAAAATGAGAAAAATGATACAGGAGACGATTAAAAAGATAACGCCTGTTAAAATTGACTTTGCTGAGAAAGCGCAGAAACGCCTTGATAATCTCACAAAACCACAGGGAAGCCTTGGGAGGCTTGAGGAGTTCGCAAGAACGGTTGTTGCGATTACAGAAAATATCATGCCTGTGCTCGACAAAAAACTCATCTTTACATTTGCAGGTGATCACGGTGTTGAAGATGAAGGGGTCTCAGCATATCCAAAAGAGGTTACACGACAGATGGTATTTAATATCCTGCGAGGTGGTGCTGGGATAAATGTCCTTGCAAGGCATGCATATGCAGAGGTTGTGGTCATTGATACGGGGGTTGATTATGATTTTGGCCCCTCTTTATCCCCCCTTACTAAGAAGGGAATTAAAGGGGGGTATGAGGGATTATTCATATCAAAAAAGGTTGTTATGGGAACAAAGAATATAAGAAAAGGACCCGCTTTGTCGAGAGATGAGGCCTTAAGATGCATAGAGGTTGGGATAGAACTCGCCGATGTATACACAAAGGAAGGTTATAAAATCTTTGCAACCGGTGACATGGGCATTGCAAACACTACACCATCCTCTGCAATAGCAGCAGTACTGACAGGTAAGCCTGTAACAGAAGTAACAGGCAGAGGTACAGGCATAGGTGATGATGCTTTAAAAAATAAGGTCAGGGTTATTGAGGACGCAATAGCCATTAATAAGCCAGATTCAAAAGACCCTGTTGACGTCCTGTCAAAGCTCGGTGGTACCGAGATCGGAGGAATCGCAGGATTAATTATTGGCGCTGCTGCCAACAAAATCCCTGTTGTTATTGATGGTTTTATATCAACTGCAGGAGCGTTAATAGCTTATTGTCTTGAACCATATATAAGAGACTATATGTTTGCAGCACACAACTCCGTTGAAATCGGCCATAAAGCTATGCTTGAAAAAATGAGCTTAAGACCTATCCTTGATCTGGATCTAAGGCTTGGAGAGGGGACAGGTGCTGCACTTGCAATGCTTATGATTGAGGCAGGACTCAAGATCTATAGAGAGATGGCAACCTTTGATGAGGCAGGAGTATCAAAGAATGAGTGACAAGTTACGAGTTACGAGTAATGAGAACAAATACGACATTCTGTCTCTAAAGAAATCAATAGTCACTCGTTACTCGTTACTTGTTACTCGTTTGTTGTTTTCCCTCCAGTTTCTCACAATCATTCCATTAAGAGTGAAGAATGAGATTTCTGAAGAAGAGATTGGAAAAGCCTCTTCCTTCTTTCCATTAGTGGGTGTTTTTCAAGGTGCCCTGCTTGTTATCTCAAGCCTTCTTCTTAGAAAGGTCTTTCCTTTAGAACTCACAAATGGATTACTCATCTTTTTGCTTGTGCTGAGCAATGGAGGCTTCCACCTCGATGGACTTGCAGATACATTTGATGCTATTGCATCGCGAGGAGACAAGGGAAAGAAACTTTCAGTTATGAAGGATAGCACAATCGGCCCGATCGGCGTAATTGCCGTAGTTTTTACAATTCTGCTAAAAATTATTGCTCTAAACAGTCTGTCCCACCTGTCGCTTCTTACTTATCACTTCTCACTTTTCCTTATGCCCATACTCTCAAAATGGGCAATGGTCATATCAATGTTTCATGGTAAAGCGGCGCGGGAAAATGGGCTCGGAAGGATTTTCATAAAAAACGTCAAGATAAACACGGTTATTTTTTCATCTTTTTTAATAATCTTGTTTTTTGTACTAATTGTAGCTATCCAAATATCTTTTTATAAAGAAATCCCTTTTAATTCCCCCACCCCCCCTTTATTATTTTTTGTTATCCTCTTTGTTTTTTTATATATGCTCAGTCTCATATCAGTAAAATTCTGTGACAAAACATTTGGTGGTCTTACAGGCGATACACTTGGTGCAATAAGCGAAATCACAGAGTTACTCTTTTTATTAATGGTGATAGCATGGACACAAATCTTTACTTAAATAAAGTGTCATTGCGAGGAGGTCGTAACGACTAACGATGCAATCCAGATGGATAACTGTCACTCTGAATTTATTTCTGGGTTTCATAAATAAATTTTTGAGTAATGTCTGCATTATTTGGGTTAATAGAAAGGAGGTGAATAAAGGAAAGACCATACTGGCTGGATGTCAGGGAAGAGAGGTGAAAGTCCTCCGCTGCCCCGCAGCCGTGAAGGGAACAAAAACCTTTTTTAGTTCTGAGTTATTAGTTCATAGTTCGGAGCCGGAATTAAAAACTCCGAACTTCAAACTCCGAACTAATAAGCCACTGGTCGTAGCGACTGGGAAGGTGGGTGAGTAGACAGCCCCAAGCCGGAAGACCTATCCAGACCATAAAAGTTAAAAGTTCAGAGTTCGAAGTTAAGAGTTAAAAATACGAATTCGAAACTTTGCAAATCAAACCAGAATTTCTCGAGGGAGGGAAAAATGAAAAAACTTATAATTTGTATTTTATTACTTCTCACTTCTCACTTCTCACTTCTCACTTCTTTATTTGCAGAAGAAAAGGCCGTGTCATTAGAAGAGGTTGTTGTTACTGCAACAAGATATGAGGAAGGGATAACGGGTGTCCCTGCCAGTATTGTAGTCATTTCTGAAAAAGACATTCATAACTCAACAGCCCAAAACATCCCTGACCTTTTAAGAATGGAGACAGGTATTCAAGTAAACGACATAACAGGAAATCGCCGTCATTTTACTGTTGATATGCGAGGCTTTGGAGAGACCGCTTCTTCAAATGTATTGGTGCTTGTGGATGGCAGAAAGGTTAATCAGGCTGACCTCAGCGGTGTTGATTGGACCCAGATCCCTCTCGAAAGGGTGGATAGAATTGAACTTATAAGAGGTGGGAGAGGGAGTGTCCTTTACGGTGATAATGCAACAGGAGGTGTTATCAATATAATTACAAAGGAAGGGGACAAATTCAGTGGAGGAGGAGGGCTGGCTGCAGGAAGTTATGAAACATTCAAAAGTGATGCTTACCTAAGCGGGAGTGTTAATAATCTGTCTTTCTATTTATCAGGGCGTTATTTTACTTCAGAAGGGTATAGAGAGAATAGTAATACTGAGGCTAAAGATATCGGAGCAGATGTGAGTTATTATTTTAGAGACTTAATGAAATTAAATTTCAGCAGTGGATATCATAAGGATAATACAGGACTTCCAGGTGCATTGAAAGAGAGCGATTTTGCCGCAGGTGTTTCAAGGACGGAATCCTTAAATCCCGAGGACTTTACTGAAGTTGAAGATTACTATTTTAAGGCTGGACCCGAGCTCAACTTTCTTGATGACAGTATCTTGAAAATTGACATGTCCTTTAGAAAAAGAGCCTGGTTGTCCTTTTCTTCTGGCGACTGGGGTAATTTTTTGGGTGACAGCGAGATTGACACGGTGAGGCTGTCTCCAGGGGTTTTTTTGAAAAACTCCTTTGGGAGAGCAAAAAACAGTCTCATTTTTGGTGTTGACTATGAAAAGGTTGATAATGATATCTTAAACAAATCTCTTTTTTTCGGCTTTTCATCCACTGGTATCTTTGACCTTGAAAAGAAGAATTATGGTTATTATGTCCATGATGAAATCAATATAGCTGATACTCTTTATATTTCAGGGGGGTATCGTCATGATAGAGCAGAATTTACCTTCAGACCGAGTACTACTGAAGAAATAGCAATGGACAAAGATTTATACACTGTGGGTTTTAATTATATCTTCTATAAAAAGTCTTATGTCTATTTCAGTTTTTCAAGAAGCTTCAGGTATCCCCTGCTTGATGAACTGTATAGTTTTTTTACCAATACAGTAAATACAAATTTAATTCCCCAGACATCTGATAATTACGAGCTTGGGATTAGGCATTATTTTACTGATGAAGTATATTCTCATATTAGTTTCTTCAGAATCGATACAGATAATGAAATCTTTTTTAATCCAATTACTTACATAAACGAAAATTTAGATGGCATGACCTGGAGGGACGGTGTTGAGGTTTCATTTAGTGCAAAGGCCACCAGATGGCTGACTCTGAAGGGAGGCTATACTTATTTGAGTGCAACGATAAAAAATGGCACATTCAAAGGAAAAGACATTCCGAATGTCCCTAAGCATAAAGCTGTCCTGGAGTTAATATCTTCACCTGTGAGAGGTTTTACCTTTGTTTTAAATGGAGTCTATATTGGTGAACGCCCATTCGTTAGCGATTTCATTAATGATTTCAGTAATCAAAAAAGTTATTTGGTTCTCAACAGCAAGATAATTTACCAATGGAAATCTCTAAAGGCATTTTTAGACATAAATAATTTGACTAATAGGAAGTACTCAGAATATGGGGTAATTGGGGGTTCCCCTGTTGAAAAGGCATTTTATCCTTCTCCAAGAATAAACTTCCTTGCCGGGTTGTCAGTCGAGTTATAAATGTTGGATATCAAACAGAATATAATAATCTCTCTTATTCTTCATACGACGCTGATTATTGTTTCTTTTTCAATTAACTTCAGGGAGAGGGTATATTCTCTCCCTGAGGGATATATATTAGTCTCTGTTATCAAAGAATTTTCTGGAGATAGACTCTTTACTTCTGAGGATAATACTGAAAAACATCACTATAACCAAGAGATTCTTCTGCTTCAACTCAAAATAACAGAAAACAATAAAGACAAGATTGCGGAGCCTGCTTCAGTTCAAAGTGATGGCTTCGGTCGAAACGACCTCACAATGACGGATGAAGGAAGCCTTAAAGGTTCACAAACCGAAAACATAACCTCGGAGTATAAAGAAGAAAATATTCCTCTCGAATCCCCCCACACCCCCCTTTGGAAAAAGGGGGGTGTGGGGGATTTTAAAAATACCTCCTCTCAGATCATAGTCAAAGGTCAACCAGAAGACGAAATCCTGGATAGAGTTGAAAAGGGTTCCCGTAAAGACACAAGTTCATTTTATGACTTTGTAAGGGCTGCAATCGAAAGGATAAAGAGCTACCCTCTTCTTGCAAGGAAGAGAGGCATGGAAGGCACTGTGCTTGTCAGTTTTCGAATAGATGGAAAAGGACTGCCACAAGATGTAACGATAGTAAAGAGTTCGGGTTATCAGATACTCGATGAGGAGGTACCAAAGATGCTGAGGAAGGCCTCGCCATTTCCAGAGTTGAAAGGAGAAATAGTAATACCTGTGACTTTCAGACTCACAGAATCGTTCTCGGATCGCTAAAAGTCTCTTTTTTTTAGTCTATGATCGCAAAGTAGCCGCAGGCTTTAGCCTGCGATTTAAAAGCTCTCAAATTATGCAAACTAAAGTTTGCGGCTACAATTAATGACTTTTGCAAAAGCCTTAGCTAATTCTATCTATTTCTTTAACAAGCAGATCTCTTACATCCTTATCGAACAATATCTGAGCATGGTTAAAGGGGAAATTGTAATGTTCATTACACCAGGGAATTTTTGAACTTTCTGCTGAAACTAATCCATCACCTTTACCTTTTTTAATTTCTTCCGGGTAAAAATTGTTAGGGATTATCTTCTCAAAGATATCAGGTACAGAGAAAAGTTCTTCGGGTTGTAGAAGCCATCTGTAATATTCGCCTTCCCGAAGAGGATTCCATCTCCATTTGTAGAAAGTGAAAAGGCGTGGTTCTGTGCCGCCTGCAGAAATATAATGTATCCATTCAAAGGGCTTATCATTCCAGGATCTGAAAAAGTTTGATTCAGGGAGAAGCTCTCTGAGAGCCCTGCTTTTAAGGAATCCTAAAATTCTCTTCCTTGCAAAGGAAAAAGTACCTTTGTCGCTACTGGGGAAAAGAGGGTCCATCACAGTAATAAGAGGAGATAAATAATTTGCTATTCTGGCTATAGAGCTACCTTTATGAGGAGAACATATCGTCATAAGAGATCTAATCGACCTGTCCTCTCCTGAAAGATATTTCCTCCCGACAAGGCCGCCTCTGCTATGGCCTATAAGAATAATGCCAGCCTTCGTCAACTTATTCGTAACATTTATTACCTCCTTTAATTCAAGAACAACAGAATCTATGGGACCCGCAGGTCTTTCCTGGCTCCAGGTGACCACAGTGTAATCTCTGAATCTCAGATCATCAAAGAGCGTCTGTATAACATCTGGTTGTTCTCCCGTTGAATATTTTGGGACCTTTTTTACTGGAATTTCTATACTGAGACCGAAGTCCTTAACAGAGGGTTTCTTATTCAGAATAGTCTTCAGGGGAAAAGTTCCAGCGAGGATTTTTGAGTTTGAAGGATTTACCCATATGTCCTTGTCCATTCCGAGGCCATGAATGAATATGACGGCAGGCTTGTCAACATTGCCTTTATGATATGTAATGTCAAGTTTCATCTTTTTTCAGAGCTCCAGGAGAAAGCAAATTCTCAATGGTATTATCATAATACTTCACGCCGTTTCCTAAGGCTTTGTGAAATCAAGGATTGCCGCAAATTTTTGTTTGAGTGATTTGTGGGGAGAGAACCGGATCAGGTGGACTTAATTACTGGGTAAATTCCCTCGTAAATCGGTCAAGAACAGGGGCTACTGTGGCAAGAGGTTTTTTCTTCAGCGCGGAGTTTCAAACTGATTTCTCTCTACAGGCGAGATTCCACGTCTATACGGGAATATCTATGAAGTCATTAATCGATAAGCTATAATAGCGATATGAGAGCGGTGGATATTATTAGAAAAAAGCGTGATGGCGGAAAGCTAACAAAAAATGAATTATCTTTCTTCATCGACGGATATCTCAGGAATGAGGTGCCTGATTATCAAATGTCTTCTTTTCTGATGGCAGTTTATTTTTCGGGAATGAATGATGAAGAGACTGTTGCGTTAACAGAAGTAATGCTCTCTTCTGGAGTTGTACTTGACCTGAAAGATATAAAGAGTATAAAGATTGGCAAGCATTCAACTGGCGGTGTAGGAGACAAGGTGAGTATAATTCTCGCCCCAGTTGTTGCGGCTGCCGGAATCAAGGTGCCAAAGATTTCCGGAAGAGGGCTCGGACATACGGGGGGAACCATAGACAAACTTGCTTCCATTCCAGGTCTAAGGACTAACATCCCTCTTAGTAAGTTCAGGGAAAATCTGGAAACGATTGGCTTTTCCATTATGGAACAGACAGAGGAGATGGCTCCTGCTGATAAGGAACTCTATGCCCTGAGAGATGCCACTGCAACTATAGAATCAATATCTCTTGTCGCATCAAGTATAATGTCAAAAAAACTTTCCGAAGGCACTGACGGCCTTGTACTTGATGTAAAGACCGGCTCTGGCGCTTTTATGAAGAACCTTGAAGATGCAAGAAAGCTTGCCCAATTAATGGTAAAAATCGGAAACTCTGAAGGTGTAAGAACCGTGGCCCTCATTACTGATATGAATGAACCTCTTGGTAAGGCAGTTGGGAACAGCCTTGAGATAAAGGAATGTATCTTAGGGCTTAGAGGAAGATGTGAGCCCGACCTCATGGAAATCGTTCTTACGCTTTCAGCCTGGATGCTCTATCTTGCAGACAGAATTAGTGAGGACATGGAGACTCAAATGCTCAACGGGCATTTGCTTAAAAGATACAAGGATGAGGTAGTGGGTTACATTAATAACGGGAATGCCCTGAAAAAATTTATCGAGTTTGTGGACGCCCAACACGGAAATCCTGAAGCAGTTTTCAATCTCTCACTTCTGCCTTCAGCAAAACATATTAAGCCAGTAAAGGCACCAAGAGACGGTTTTATCACAAGACTCGATGCCTGGGCAGTGGGACAGGCCTCTGTGCTTCTTGGTGCCGGAAGAGAAACCATGGTTGATGATATTGATCATGCCGCCGGGATTATTCTTAATAGAAAATCGGGTGATCATGTTACTGAAGGGGATGCCATTGCCGTACTGCATACAAATGATGATTCCAGGATCAAAGAAGCAGAGGAGATTTTTCTATCTGGTGTGGAGATCGGAGACAGAGCGCCTGCCCCAAGAAAGCTCATCAGAGAGATAGTGTTTTAAATTCTTTTCATTTATTAGTATTAACGCATTTAGTGCTTTTACATTTTGTCACCGTGAACGTTCGGCTGAGCTCACGTCGAAGACTCGTTTCAGGGTCTCATATGCATTGGTTTTGGATGCTGAAACAAGTTCAGCATGACACTTTATCTAATGCGTTTACATTAGTAAAAATACAGGAGGTTGAAGATGAAGAGAAAGATAATTACGATAAATGAGGAACTCTGTAATGGCTGCGGCGATTGTGTCTCCGCCTGTTCTGAAGGTGCATTGAAGATAGTTAATGGTAAGGCGAAACTTGTTAAGGAAGATTTTTGTGACGGCTTCGGAGATTGTATAGGGGAGTGCCCAACAGGTGCACTAACAATAGTGGAAAAGGAAGCAAGACCTTTCGATGAAGGAGCTACCAAAGATTATCTTTTAATAACGCAGGGTAAGGAAGCAGTACAAAGGATGGAAGAGGCCCAGAGAAAGCATGTCATTAAAACGATGCCATGCGGTTGCCCGGGCAGTTTCGCTCAAGCATTGACTAAATCAAAGAAAGCCATTTCTATTATTCAACGAAAAGAGGAATCTCAGCTCGGAAACTGGCCTGTTCAGATAACTTTGCTTCCTCTTAAGGCTCCCTATTATGAAAATGCAGATCTGCTTGTGGCGGCAGACTGTTGTGCTTATGCATATGGCGGTTTTCACAATGACTTCATTAAAGGTCATACGCTGGCAATTGGTTGCCCAAAACTTGATAATTCTAATGCCTATAAGGAAAAACTGGCAACTATTCTCAGGGAGAATAATATTAAATCAATAACAGTGACATATATGGAGGTGCCTTGCTGTATGGGTCTTCTCAGATTAGTTAAGGAGGCAGTGAAATTGAGCGGAAAGGACATTACCGTAAGGGAAATAAGGATAGGGATCAGAGGTGAGACAAAATAAAGCCGTTCAAAGACCATTCCTGTACCTGAATATTATAGGTGGGGTTATTGACGCCTTTATGACGGGAAGATCTTACCGGGATTCAGGATTTTCTTGGGATCAAAAATATTTTTTATCGACTTCATGATCTCGACCTCTGCTTTGGGTATCTCCATGCCAATATAAGCCGCTTTTGTCAATCCGACTCCATGTTCTCCCGAGATGGTTCCGCCCAGTGACAGGGTATCCCTGAATATCTGCTCAACAAGTTTCATCCCTTTCTCATATTCTTCTTTATTTTCTCTATTGACCATGATATTCACATGTATGTTGCCGTCGCCAGCATGTCCGAAGTTCACTATTTTTATGCCACTTTCTTCTGACAATCTCCTCAAGCGTTTTAGCATCTCTGTTATCCCATTTCTTGGAACGACAATATCTTCATTAATCTTCGTTGGGTTTAAATGATAAAGAGCTGGTGAGACTGCACGTCTTGACGTCCATAATCTGTCCCTTGCATCCTCATCCTCTGCCATACTCACTTCTCCCCCGAGATGTTCACAAATTTCAGCGATCTTTTCTGCCTCCCTGGTTATTGCAGCTGGGTGACCATCGAGTTCGATAAGCAGGAGAGCCTCGGCATCCCCGGGAAGTCCCACAGGCTTGAAGTTTTCCACTGCCATTATTGTCTCGTGGTCCATAAACTCCAGAGTCCTCGGGATCAGTTTTGAGGATATAATTTTTGATACGGCCTGGCCTGCTGACTCAAGATTATCGAAGATAACAAGCAATGTAACAATCTCATCAGGTAAGGGAAGAATTCTCAATCTTATCTTTGTAAAAACGGATAATGTACCTTCTGAGCCGACAAGAAGTCTTGTCATGTCGTAGCCCACCACACCTTTTTGTGTTCTTACCCCAAAGGTTATTATTTCACCGTTTGGAAGAACTGACTCTATCTCTATTACATAGTCCCTCGTGACACCATACTTTAACGCCCTCGGGCCTCCTGCATTCTCGGCAACATTTCCACCTATGGTGCAGAAATTCATACTCGCAGGATCAGGCGGGTAGAAGAGACCTCTTCTTTCAAGCTCCCTCTGGAATTTTCCATTTATGACTCCGGGCTCAAGGAGGGCATTTAAATTTTCAGAGTCTATCTCGATTATCGTGTTCATCTTCTCGAAACTGATTATTATTGCTCCCTTTACAGGGACAGATCCACCCGTCATGCCGGTACCTGCACCGCGGGGAACAACGGGAATATTGTTTTCATGGGCATACTTCATTACCTTCACAACATCTTCTGTATTCTTCGGCCATACTATTGCGGAGGGAGATGCCTTCATACCCGATGCATCAAAGCTATAGCATATAAGGTCCTCGGGTTCTATAGATATTTTTATATCGGGCAATTCGTCCAGGAGCTTATTCATCTTATATTTATAATATAAGGCATCAATATTTTTGTAAAATGTATTCAGTTCAGTGACTCCGGATTTTTCGTCAAGTTTGGATATTGTGATTTGGTTATTGGGTATTACGAATTGAAGGCTTCGACAAGTTGCATGGAGATTACCTTGGAGATCCCTGCCTCCTCCATTGTTATTCCATATATATAGTCGGCTATGCTCATGGTCATTCTGTTATGAGTTACCACAATGAACTGAGTGGTTTTCGAGAGTTCCTGTAGCATCCTTGCAAATCTTTCTGTGTTGGACTCGTCGAGGGGTGCATCTGCTTCATCGAGGATACAAAGAGGTGTTGGTTTAATCAGGAAGCTGGCGAAAAGCAGAGCCAGTGCAATGAGGGCCTTTTCTCCACCTGAAAGAAGGTCTATGTTCTGAAGCCTTTTTCCCGGAGGCTGTGCTATGATATCTATGCCCGTTTCAAGAATATTATTCTCATCGGTTAAGATTAGTTCAGCCCTTCCTCCACCAAATAGCGTCAAAAAGACCTCAGAGAACTTCTCCTTCAATGCCTCAAAGGCCTCCACGAGCTTTCTCCGGGTCGCGCTGTTTATCTTCTTAATCGCCTCCTCAAGTTCTGCGATAGATCTGTTAAGATCCTCCTGCTGCTCAGTCATGAAATTATAACGAGTCTGCAGCTCTTCGTACTCCTCCAATGTCCCGAGGTTTACAGATCCAAGTTCCTGAACCTTTGCTCTGAGTTCTATGAGTCTTTCTTCGTCTTCCTGTACAAGAGGCTCTGCTTCTATGACGTCAATCTCTGTGCCATAGTTTTGCCTCACATTCCCGGAGAGGTTCTCCATCTTGATTTTGTATTCAGTCCTATTAACATCAAGTTCTGCTGTCCTCTGTGAAAGAGTCTCTATCTGATGTCTTAAAATCTTCAAAGCCTGTTCTGTCGTTCTCAGGGCCTGATTTTCTGTCTCGACCACCTCTTTTCTTTCTGAAATCTCCCTGTTAAGTCCATCGGCAGCAGAGATTAGCAATTTCATCTTTTCTTCATAGGTTTCTAATTCCTTTTCACGCTGAAGGATACGGGATTTAACTGAAGAAATCTCTGTTGACAGAAATTCCTTTTTCTGATCGATCTCCTTTGTTTCTTTGAGCAGGGCATCCTTTTCCTTACCAGCTGAATCTCTTTTCTCCTTAAGAGACATTATCGATAGCCTTAAATCAGTTACCTCTGTGCGGTATTCCTCGAGTCTCGATCTTCTCTGCATTATTTCATCCTGCAGGGATTTAATATCCTGTTCTATTTCAGTCTTCTTCGAGTCTGATAACTGAAGATCCTCATCTTTCTCCAGAATTAGATTTTCGACCGACTCTTTCTCTTTGACTATCTGTTCCACCTCTGTCATTAGATGAGCGAGTTTCCGGCTTTTCTGTCCTTTTTCTTCGCTGTAGGTTTCTGCTGTCAGTTTTAAAAGAGATATCTCCTTCTCGATATCTACAATTGAAGATTCGATATCTTTGAGATCGGTTTCACTCTTATCCATTATCTGCTGGAGAGAGGCCAATTCATTTTGCGAATGCCCTAAGCTCAATCTCTTCTCCTCGATATCCTCTTCAAGTTTCCTTATCTCTCTTTTTCTCTTGAAGATGCCTCTGACCTTTCCCCCGATTACCGCGCCCGATGGTTCAACAACCTCTCCGTCGAGGGTTGCAAAAAATGATTTGTGTCCTTCAGACAAGAGATTGAGGGCAGTTTTGAGATCCTTGACAATGAAGATATTATTGAACAGACTTTTTGCAATACCTGAAAAGTTCTCCTGGGTTCGTACGAAACTCAAAGCAGGACCCATCACACCTTCAGGTTCATCCATCTTTTCGCTGAATAATCCCCCCTCGCCCCCCTTTATGAAAGAGGGGTTGAGGGGATTTACAGATATGAAGGATGTCCTTCCCAGCCTTTTTTCTTTTACAGAGGTCATGGCGATTTCTATGTCATTCAGTGATGAAAGAATGAAGGAATTCACTTTTTCGGAAAGTACACTTTCAACAGCCCTTTCATATTCCTCTTCAACTTGAAGGACATCTGAAATGGATGCGAGGAGATGTAAGTTTGAACCTTCTGAAAGCAATTCCTTTGTCGGCCTGTCAAAGACCGTTTCTTTGAGAGATTCCGCCCTCGATATGAGTGAAGCGATCTCCTCTTTGAGCTTTGATGAAGCTTCTCTTAATTCTTCAATCCTCTTTCTGCCAGATGATAGTTCATCAGTGATTACGCCCTTCTTTTCATTGAGAAGGCAGAGATAATTCTTTTTATCACGGAGATTATCATCCAGACCTTCCAGGAAAGAGTCTATTTCACCCAGTTTTTTTCTTAAATCTTCCGAATCTTTCAGAGAAGATGCCTCTCTGCGATTCAATTCTTCGAGGGAAGACTGAAGACCTGTCAGGTAATTCCTGAGATTGCTCGATTCTTCTGATGCCCTGAAGATTTCACGCCTTTTCTTCTCAAGCATTTCCTCATCTTCTCTAATTTCTTCTTCAACGTGCCTGACGAAATCTGCTTTCTCTTCGAGTAATTCTTTCTGCCTTTCCATATCTGAAGAGAGGTCCAACCAATCCTTTTCCAGTTTTTCCTTCTTTACGAGGACACTCTCTTTCTTGTTATTGAATTCTTCTTCCTGTGAATAAAGTTTTGTAAGGTATTCTTTAAGGTTATACTTATCTGTCCTTGACACAGCCATCATCTTTTCGAGGCCAGCTATTTCCTTCTCTAAATTCTGGAACCTCATCTGTATCTCTTCCAGGGCCTTTTCCTTTTCAAGAAGTTCAAGACGATTCATTTCTGTCTGGGTTTCTATTTTTGCAAGTTCTGCCCTTTTAAGAGATTCCTCTTCTCTTAGAGAGGTATACTCTGCGAGTATCTTCTCAAAAGATTCCTTGAATGTCAGATAATCTCTTTTTGCAACTCTCAATTCTATGGAGCAAATTTCGGAAGAAAGTTTTTTATATCTTTCGGCTTTTTTTGCAAGCCTGTCGAGGAGATTAATCTGTTTTTTGATCTCTCCGATAATATCGTTTATCCTCTGAAGGTTAGCCCTTGATGATTCAAGTTTGGTCTGGGCCTCTTTCTTCCTGACATTATATTTCATAACACCGGCTATCTCTTCTATCAGGAATCTTCTGTCCTGAGGTTTTGAGTTAAGTATGTCAGCGATCCTGTCTTGTTCGAGAATGGAATAACTTTTTATCTCGAGACCCGTATCGAGGAAGAGATCTTTAACATCTTTTAGCCTGCATTGATTCTTGTTCAGAATATATTCGCTTTCACCAGATCTGTACAGTCTTCTTGTCACCGATGCCGTATCGGTTGAGCCTTCACCATTCTCACATGGAAATCCCCCCTGCCCCCCTTTACTAAAGGGGGGTGAGGGGGGATTATTTCCATTAAGCCCCGAGACTATCATAGTGGCCTCTGCCATACCCCTCGGTTTTTTTGATACAGAGCCATTGAAGATGACCTCTTCCATCTTTTCACCCCTGAGGCTTCTGGCGCTCTGTTCTCCGAGAACCCATCGGAAGGCATCAACAATGTTACTCTTACCACAACCATTTGGACCGACAATGCAGGTAATACCTGGATGGAAATTAAAGATAGTTCTCTCTGCGAAAGATTTAAACCCTGTTAATTCGAATTTCGCGATTCGCATTATCAGGTTAATAATATAACTCATACAGGTGATGCTGACAAGAGTTATTTGATAAAATTCAAGAGTTATAAAAAACTGAAGCAGCAAGGCATTATGGATTCAGTTGCGACGGCTGTCCCGACAATTGCTGTTTGACGAAATTTTATCACTACACTCTTATAGAGGAATATTTTTTATTGGAAGGGCTGAAGAAGATAAAGGAGGATAAAAAAGCGCATCTTATTTCCCGGGCACAGGGGCTGAAGCTGAGATTGTGAGATTAATCAAACAAGGCTGTAAGCGTATTTGTTTTTTCCTCTATATGTTTCGTGAATTCCTCCTGCTCGTTCTTCAGTCTGTGAAGTTCATCGGCGATGTTAAGGGCAGCAAGAATCGATGCCTTAACGGGTGTAATATTGGGAGATGAATTGTAAACCTCCTTAAGTTTTTCGTCCAAATAGGAAGCAAGCTTCCTGATATATTCCTCAGGGGCATCTCCCTTTATATTGTATCTCTGGCCCAGAATATAGACCTCAACGCTCGCCATGGGTTCTACTCTAATTCGATTGTTTCGAGCTCATTGAGAAGACTCTCAACCTGTTCTTTTATTAATTTCTTTTCTATCTTAAGCTGTTCGATTTCCTGATTCCTTTCATCCAATAACATCTCGAGTTCTTTTATCCTTCTCTCAGTAAATGCCTTTTCCTCTTTAAGGGTTTTGACCCTCTCAATTGCTATTGCAATCTTATCTTCAAGATTCTTGATTTTTTCCAAGGACATAACCTCCTCTTCTAAATCTTTTGGTTTTTCTGAAAGTCGGTTATCATCAAAGAGGGTCTTCTTAAAAACCATCTGCATTTAAGATAGCAAAAGATCGGGCCAAAGTCTACAGTTTTCCCAGGGAGATTTCTTTCGGGTCTTTCTCTGCCGGATAGACACGTTTGTATTCGAAAAAAGTGGTTATGACCCTCTTTACATAGTCCTTCGTTTCACTGTAAGGAATATCCTCTATAAATTCGTCAACTGATTTGTAGTTTCCCTTCTGGAGCCATTTTTTCACGATCTCCTCCCCCGCATTGTAAGCGGCAAGGGCGTGGGAGTAAGAGCCGAACTCTTCAATTAAAAGTTTCAGATAGTAGATGCCGAGACCGAGGTTATTCTTTACATCAAATATCTGTTGAGGATTGTCAATCGGCAGTTGCAAGGTTCTGCCAAGTTGGTATGCGGTCTGCGGCATAACCTGCATAAGGCCGAGAGCACCGGCATTCGATCTGGCTTTAGGATCAAACATGCTCTCCTCTTTCATAACTGATAGAACCAGAAAGGGATCAAGATTTTTTTTCTTAGAAAGTTCTTCAACGGTATCAAAGTATGCAAGGGGATAACAGAAGGGTTGTAAATCTTCTTTGTAAGGCATCTTTCCGGCAAGGCTGACCATATGTTTGTATTCTCCGAGTTCCTTAAATTTTGAAAATAAATATATTAATTCTTCCATGGAGCTGGTATATTTCGAAGCATGGATTAATTCGGATAGAGTTTCCTTTAATAGACCGAATTCAAGAAGAGCCTCTATGCGGTCAATCTTTTTTATTGCTACGGGGTTTGTCCTAAACAAGATTTTCGCATAAAGGGATTTCTGATCTTCGCCCCACCCGGATTTCTCGGCAGATATCTTCTTTCTTACGTAAGACATTATGCCATAGAAGTCACGTTCTTTCCACGTTAGAGAGTGATAGAGCTCAGCGGCATCCTCACCACTTACTTCAAGGCTGCGGGCCTTCCAATAGAGATATTTACTATCATTGTTGATGTCATATAATTTTGTAAGGATGTCTGCAGCCTTTTTGTATTCGCCGGTCAGAAAGTAAGTCCATCCGGTACCCCACAGGGCTTCTTCAGTCTCTGAGGGAAATTTTTCCATTACAGTTTGATAGATCTTAAGAGCCTCTTCGGTCTGACCATCTTTCCTTTTATCGGAGGCAACTGTAAGCAAAATTGGACCTGCCCTTTTATCTCCTGTCCTTACAAGTTCCGTAAGGGCCGAGTCAAAGGCTTCTTTTTCTCCAGCACGGTAGAGGCAGCGCACTTCCCAGTATTTTTCATTCAGATTTTTGTAAACTTCTGCAGCCTCGCGATATTTTTTCTGCCTGAAGAGAGAACGACCCAGCCCCTCGAGGACTTCATTTTTTAAGTTCTCATTAACGTTTGACAGTAAGGACCTGAAAAGAGATTCTGCCCCTTTGAAATCCATTGAATTCATTAGATTTGAAGCCCTGTTAATCAAGTCCTCCGTAGTCAGATCAGAGGAAGTCAGCTCATTCCGGGCCATCTCTGAAAAGGGATCGGCACTTACAAAGATATCCTTGAAGATTAATTTTGCCTTGTTACTTTGACCCTTCTCCTTAAGCCACCGGGCATAAAGGTACTTCATCTCGCTATCGCTCGGATATTCCTTTATATATGACTCAAAGATCTCCTGAATATTGTCCTGGGAAGTCTTTTCAGCCCCTGCAATCTCCCTGATACGGGCCTTCTTCTTAAGAGGTGAATCCGGATATTTGATCAAAAGATTGCGGATAGTCTTCAAAGAATCTTCATAATTCCCTGCTTCATAATAGGCCTCAGATAGCCAGAACAAGGCATAATCACCCAGAAGAGGGAATTCTTTTTCTGCCATGGATAGGTTGATAATCGTATCTGTATATTTCTGGTTTTCCAGATCACATTTACCTTTCTTGAGGAGGGCTTTCCCACCGATCTCCTCACCGAAAACCAGTGTGGAGTGGAGAGAAAAAAGCAGGAAAAGCGCTAAGCGCAACCACATATGGATATCATAGCCAAAAAGGAATTTTTGAGCAATATGTAAACTGACGTGGTAAGGTTAAGGCTAAAGAAGGTCTTAACCTTAACCTCAAACTTAATCTGAAGTTAAGATTTTCAATCGGCCTGTCTCCAAATGATGGATTCGATTTAGAATTGGAAGATAAGGTTGGAGGCGGCGAGCGGATTTGAACCGCTGAATAAAGGTTTTGCAGACCTCTCCCTTAGCCACTTGGGTACGCCGCCAAACTCTAAATTCCAATAACCAAATCCCAAATTCCAAATAGTTTGGTTATTGTTATTTTAACATGGAGCGGGTGGCGGGATTCGAACCCGTGACCCCAACCTTGGCAAGGTTGTGCTCTACCAGCTGAGCTACACCCGCATTCAAAGTTAAGAATCCCTCTCTTAACTTAAGATTATTCAATGAGCTATAATGAGAGAATAAAAAATTTTAATAAATAGGACGGGCTTTGTCAATATTTTGTACCCTGACATAGAAACGTTTAAGTCCCTTTCATCAAAGGGAAATCTAATACCTGTCTATAAGGAAATCCTTGCGGATATGGATACTCCTGTGTCTGCTTACCTTAAACTTGGAGGTTCCCCTTCATTTCTGCTTGAAAGCGTTGTCGGCGGTGAAAAATGGGCAAGATATTCTTTTCTCGGTTCAAGACCTTCAAGGATTATTAAAAGCCGGGGAAAGAAGATGGAGATAAGAGATACTGAAAAAGGGAATCAATTGTTTGAGGCCGAAGACCCACTTGAGGTTATAAGGAGGGAAATAACTTCCTATAGCCCCGTCGATGTTGTAGGGTTGCCAAGGTTTTGTGGCGGTCTGGTTGGCTATATAGGGTACGATATGGTGAGATTTTTTGAGAGAATTCCCGATGAAAAAAGGCCTTGCCTTGACCTGCCCGATATGTTCTTTATGGCAGCCGATATGATGCTCATATTTGATAGCCTGAGGCAGAAAATAAAAGTCGTTTCTAATGTCCATCTTGACGGTAAGGATTCTGCCGAAGCGTACAGAGAGGCAATAGGAAAAATAGATGGCATAATTGAGAAGCTGAGGGAGTCAAAAAAAAGGGGGCGGAAATCAGGAGTCAGAAGTCAGAAGAGTATGGACTTACAACTCGCTGACCATAATCCTTTCTCTCCGTATACGTCGTCCTTTGTTTCAAGAAAGGCCTTTGAGGAGGCCGTGCTTAAAGGAAAAGAATATATAATGTCCGGAGATGTAATTCAGGTCGTATTGTCTCAGAGGTTTGAAAGCGACTACCATGCTGAACCATTCAATATATATAGAGCATTGCGTGTCATAAACCCCTCTCCTTACATGTACTATATTGATACAGGAGATGCGAAGATTGTCGGCTCATCCCCCGAGATATTGGTCAGGCTTGAGGGCAAAAAAATAATCCTGAGACCCATTGCAGGTACTCGAAGGAGAGGCAAGACAGAGGAAGAAGACAATCTGCTTGAAGAAGAACTCAGGAAGGATCCTAAAGAGAGAGCGGAACATATAATGCTCGTTGATCTTGGCAGAAATGATGTAGGGAGGGTCGCAGAGACAGGCTCTGTAAAGGTGACGGAATTGATGACCGTAGAAAGATATAGCCATGTTATGCACCTTGTTTCCAATGTGGAGGGAAATTTAAAAGGAGGACTCGATGCCTTTGACGTACTGAGGGCATGTTTTCCAGCGGGCACGGTTACCGGAGCCCCGAAGGTGAGAGCTATGGAGATAATCGAAGAGCTTGAGCCGACGAAGAGAGGACCCTATGCAGGTGCAGTGGGATACTTCAGTTACTCGGGAAATATGGATACCTGTATTACAATTAGGACTCTTGTAGTAAAAGGCGGAAAGGTCTATGTCCAGGCTGGTGCCGGGATAGTGGCTGACTCGATCCCGGACAGAGAATATACAGAGACGGTGAACAAGGCAAAGGGAATGATGCGGGCAGTTGATATGGCAGAGAAAGAATTAAGTTAATCTTCGTCTTTTTAGAATGTCATTCCCGCAGTTTGTTGAGCGGGAATCCAGAGCCTTTCTCAATGAACTGGATTCCGGCTTACAACCTGCCGGAATGACAGCTTTAAAGGTATTTTCGGGTCAATGACAAAATTGAATAGGCAAATTTTTTAAATTGGAGTGAATTGAATGTTATTAATGATTGACAACTATGATTCCTTCACCTATAACCTTGTCCAGTATATAGGTGAGCTTGGCGAGGATATAAAGGTTTTCAGGAATGATAAGATTACAATCCCTGAAATAGAAAGAATGAGCCCTGAAAGGATTGTGATCTCGCCCGGCCCCTGCACGCCAAAGGAAGCAGGTATCTCGGTAGAACTGATAAGACATTTTGCTGGCAGAATACCGGTCCTCGGCGTATGTCTCGGTCATCAATCTATAGGTGCTGCCTTCGGGGGGGAAATAATAAGGGCACCGCGGCTTATGCATGGTAAGACATCAATGATCTTTCATGATGGAAGGACTATCTTTGAAGGTCTTCCGAATCCCTTCGAGGCTACAAGATATCATTCCCTGGTGATAAAGAAGGAGACCTTACCAGATTGCCTCGATATCACCGCCTGGACAGATATGGGTGAGATAATGGGTGTGAGACATAAGGAATTTATTATTGAAGGTGTCCAGTTTCATCCTGAATCGATTCTTACAAAAGTTGGGAAAGACCTATTGAGAAATTTTTTGAAACTAAAACAAAATTAAGTAGGGGAGGGTGAAGAGTTGTGAGGCAAATCTGTGATTAAAGATGCAATAAACATGCTTGTCAACAGTACAGGCCTTTCGGAGTCCGAGATGGCGGAATGCGTGAAGGAGATAATGGAAGGAAGGGCAACAGGCGCCCAGATCGGGGCGTTTCTTACAGCCCTCAGGATCAAGGGTGAGACAGTGGAGGAGATAACAGGAGCGGCGAGGATTATGAGGGAGAAGGCGGAGATAATAGAGTCTCCTGAGGGAGTTCTCGATACATGCGGTACCGGCGGTGACATGTTACAGACCTTCAATATCTCAACGACCGCAGCCATTGTGGTTGCAGGAGCGGGTGTGCCAGTGGCAAAACATGGAAACCGTTCTGTCTCGAGTCAGTCTGGAAGCGCTGATGTCCTTGAGGCCCTTGGCGTGAAGATAGATTTGCCGCCTAAAAAAGTGGAAAAATGTCTTTTTGAAACTGGCTTCGGCTTTCTCTTTGCGCCTTTATTCCATCCAGCTATGAAATATGCCATAGGGCCGAGAAGAGAGATGGGTATAAGAACCATATTCAATATCCTTGGGCCTATCACAAACCCTGCAGAGGCAAGAAGGCAGATACTGGGAGTGTTTGATGGTAAACTTACAGAGACTCTTGCCCTTGTCCTTGGTAAACTTGGCGCCGTCGACGCAATGGTTGTTCATAGTGAGGACGGCCTTGACGAAATAAGCATTTCGGACAGGACAAGGGTTTCAAGATATAAAGACGGAAAGATAGAAAACTTCTCTATTATGCCGGAGGATTTCGGCATCGAAAAGAACAGGATTGAATATACACGTGGCGGTGATAAGAATGACAACGCATCAATAAGTCTTTCAATTCTTATGGGTGAAAAAGGACCAAGGAGAGATATTGTCCTTATGAACGCCGCTGCTGCCCTTGTGGTTGCGGGAAGGACAGAAGATCTTAAAATAAGCCTCAGCATAGCAGCAGATGCGATTGATTCTGGCAGGGCATTGAGAAAACTCGAAGAGGTTAAAAAGGTTAGTAATTCACTATAACCGTTCATATGATTGGTTAATAAATGCTGCAATTTGTGAATAGCATTGAATAGAGAAGAGGAGGATTTTTGTCTGTAAGGGTTGGAGTTATCGGGGTTGGCTATCTCGGCAGACATCATGCTCGCATTTATTCCGAGATTGAAGGGGCCGAGCTTGCTGCCGTTGTTGATATCGATAAAAAGAAGGCTGACGAGTTTGCCGGCAGATATGAATGCCAGGCCTGTTGTGACTATCGGGAAATCCTCGATAAAGTTGATGCTCTCAGTATTGTAACACCCACAGTATCTCACCATAACATTGCCCTTGATTGTCTCAGGACTGGAAAAGACATTCTCATTGAAAAACCAATCACGGTGAATGTCAGAGAGGCTGATGAACTTGTTCAGGAATCGGAAAAGAGGAGATGTATCCTTCAGGTAGGCCATCTGGAAAGATATAACCCTGCCGTGCTTGCTGCTTCAGAGATGATAAAAGAGCCGAAGTTCATAGAGTCCGAAAGACTTTCGCCCTTTCTTGGAAGAGGGACTGATGTTGACGTGACCCTCGATCTCATAATCCATGATGTTGATGTAATACTGAGTTTTGTTTCCTCACCTGTGAAAGACTTAAAGGCAGTGGGTGCAAGGGTCCTGACAGATAAGATTGACGTTGCCAAGGCATGGCTTGAATTCGAAAATGGCTGTATGGCTCTTATCACAGCAAGCCGAATATCGCCCGAAAAAAAGAGGAGGCTCAGGATTTTTCAAAAGGATTCATACCTTTCTATTGATTATCAGAGTCATGAAATAGAATACTACTTTAAAAAAGGGAAGGGTCTATCTGTTGATATAATGAAACCTGAGAACAAAGAACCGCTTAAAGAAGAATTGAAAGATTTCATCAGGTGTGTGAAAGAGAGAAAGAGGCCGAGGGTCTCCGCCATTGAAGGAAGAAATGCCCTTAAAATAGTTTCGGATATCACAGAGCTGATAAAAAAAGGTTAAGGTTAAGGTTGAGGAGATGAAGAATGGTTCCTATGGTTGATTTGAAAAAACAGTTTCAGGCGATTAAAGATGAAATCTTTGATATCCTCACCGAAATTCTTGAGAGCGCCCAATACATACTGGGATCCAAGGTATCAGAATTTGAACAAAAGATAGCAGAATACCATGGCGTAACGGAGGCAATAGGTGTGGCTTCGGGCACTGATGCCCTCCATCTATCATTAGATGCCCTTGGCATCGGAAAGGGAGACGAGGTTATTACAACACCCTTTACATTTTTTGCAACGGCTGAGGCCATTCTCTATATAGGTGCCACACCTGTCTTTTCCGATATTGACCCTGACACATTGAATATGGATGTCGGAAAGGTAGAGGAAAAGATAACGGATAAGACAAAGGCTATTCTACCCGTTCACCTTTTCGGTCATATGGCCGACATGAAGGAGATACTGGATGTAGGGAAGAGACATGGGTTAAAGGTAATCGAGGATTGTGCTCAGTCCTTTGGTGCCGAGTTGAATGGCAAAAAAGCCGGGACCTTTGGAGATGCAGGATGCTTTAGTTTTTATCCCAGCAAAAATCTTGGTGGGTATGGAGACGGTGGAATAATAATCCTGAGGGATTCAAGAATTGCGGATATAATAAGGAGATTGAGAAACCATGGTTCCCGGGGTTCTTACAGGCATGAAAGGATCGGTTTTAACAGCAGGCTCGATGAGATTCAGGCAGGGATCCTGCTTGTGAAGCTCAGGCATATAGAGGAGTATAACAGGAAAAGGAGGCAGAATGCCGCAATCTATAACGAACTTCTTCTGGGGAAGGTGAAGTGTCCTGTTGAAAAAGGAAGTGCCCATCACGTCTTTCATCAATACACAATTATGAGTGAGAGGAGAGAGGAGATACAGAAGAAGCTGAAGGAGAGCGGTATTTCATCTGTCGTGTATTATCCAGTGCCTCTTCATCTTCAGGAGGCTCTGAAATTTCTTGGTTATAGAAAGGGAGATTTTCCTGTTGCAGAAAAAGCTGCGCAAGAAGTCCTATCTTTGCCTATTTGCCCCGAGATCGAAGAGTCAACGATAGTAAAAATAGCCAATATAATCAGGTCTGTTCTTTAATGAAGACAGTCATGATAGTGGCCGGTGAAAGCTCGGGTGAACTCTATGGCTCCCTCCTGGCGAAAGAACTGAAAAGCAAATGGCCGGAACTTCGAATTATTGGTGTTGGTGGTGAAAGGATGGATAAGGCGGGAGTTGAACTCATCTCGGGCATATCAGGTGCCTTCGGTCTTGTTGAAGTAATATCGGCATTTCGTAAAGTCAGGTCTGCATTCAGGAGGACTCTTCAGGCTATTAAAAGCATATTACCTGATGTCCTTGTTCTTATTGATTATCCTGATTTCAATATTAAAGTTGCAAAGACGGCAAAGTCCAGTGGAATAAAAATATTGTATTATGTGAGTCCTCAGGTGTGGGCATGGAGAAAAGGAAGAGTAAGAAAGATTGGAGCTTTAGTGGATAAAATGGCGGTTGTACTTCCCTTTGAAGAAGAGATATACAGAAAAGCAGGTGTTACCTGCGAATTTGTGGGACATCCGATACTTGAGGAGATAGAATCTGTCTTACAATTAACAAATGCCCCCAACCCCCCTTTAATTCCCCCCTTAATAAGGGGGGATATAGGGGGGTCAAAGGGGGGCGGGGGAGGATTTGAAAGTTCATTATTTAAGGCTTCTCTTGGTTTTGATCCTGATAAACCCCTCCTTTCCCTCCTTCCTGGAAGCAGGCATCATGAGCTGTGCAGACTACTTCCTTTGGTATTGGATATAGTGAGACAATTTAAGAACGATCCTGAAATAAAGTTCAAAAAGGGTTACCAGTTCTGCGTTCCCCTTGCTCCGAATACGGATGAAAATAAATATAGTCTTTATATCGAATCACTGAAGAAAGAGGGAGTAGCGATCACGAAGGGTGAATCTGTCAGGGCTCTTGCGGCGTCTGACATAGCAGTCGTTGCCTCTGGCACTGCAACCCTTCAGGCTGCACTGTTGGGGGTTCCGATGGTTGTCATATACAAACTTTCTCCCCTGACTTATTGGCTTGGAAGGCTTGTTGTTAATGTTAAATACATATCGCTCGTTAATCTTCTTTCGGGCAAAGGGGTTGTTACAGAGCTTTTACAGCAAAGGGCAAATCCTGAAGATACAATAAGTGAAATCAAGAAGATTATTTTTGATAGCTTCTATAAGGATAGGATTCTCGATCATTACAATTCAATCAGGGCTTCCTTTTCAGGAAGGAAGGCTTCAAGGAGAGTTGCCGAGATAATTGGAGAGATGGCTGGGTGGAAACGGTAAAAACAATAAGGAAGATAATAAAACTGGTCAGCCCCTATTGGGGAAGAATTGGTTTATCAGGTGTTTTAAGTCTCGTTGTCTCAGGGATCAATGGTAGCCTGGCCTGGCTCGTAAAGCCCGCCCTCGACGGTATCTTCCTCGAAAAAAATAAGATCTTATTGACCTTTCTTCCACTTGCCGTCTTGATACTTTATTTTCTCAGAGGTCTCTTTGCCTTTTTCCAGTCCTATCTGATGCGGTCCGTTGGAGCGAAGGTTGTGAGGGATATGAGAAATAGACTTTTTGGACATTTGATGTATCTTCCTGTGGGACATTACAAGAAGGAATCCACAGGTTCAATGCTTTCCCGAATAACGAATGACATCGGTAATCTGCAAAACCTGCTTGCCTATTCAATAAAGGATCTCTTTGTTGAGAGTGCTACTGTCATTGTACTTCTGGGAGTAGCCCTTTACAGAAGATGGGATCTCACCCTTATGGCTGTTACAATACTCCCTGTGGCTTTCTACAGTACTGGAAGGATCGGGAAAAGGCTAAAAAAGGTTAGCAAAAGGGCACAACAAAAGATCTCTCTGATAACGGAATATCTTACGGAGAGTTTCAATGGTATCAAGATAATAAAGGTCTTCGGCCGCGAAAGGGACACTCTCAAGAGATTTAAAGGGAAAAATCAGGACTTCTATAGAGAAATAATGAGGTCGGCAAGACTAATAGAATCAACCTCTCTGCTTATGGAAGTTGTGGGAGGGCTTGGCATTGCCTTCGTTCTCTGGTATGGCGGGAGACTTGTTATTACAGGGGCTATTACCCCGGGTGATTTCTTCTCCTTCCTGGCAGCAATATTCATGGTTTATACACCGGCTAAAAGGCTTGCAGGCGTGAACAACGGACTACAACAGGCAAGAGCATCCTTCGAAAGGATATCTGAGATAGAATTAAAGGAACAAGAGAAAGACGGGAATCTGGTTATCCCCCACATAAAAGAGAATGTGGAATTTAAGAATGTCTCCTTCACCTATCCCGATGTCGGCTATGAGGCATTAAGGGATATAAACCTCAACATTAAAAAAGGAGAGGTTATTGCGATTGTGGGTAGAAGCGGGGTAGGAAAGACGACCCTTGTTGACCTTCTACCAAGATTTCATGATCCCACAGGGGGAACGATTTATCTGGATGGGATTGATATAACAAAGGCTACACTTCAATCTCTCAGGAGACAGATTGGGGTTGTCAGCCAGGATGTCATTCTCTTCAATGACACAGCAAGAAACAATATCTCCTTCAGTAAACCTGAAGCACAAGAAGATGAGATTGTTGGTGCTGCAAAGGCTGCCTTTGCTCACGAATTTATAATAAAATTCCCTCAGGGGTATGAGACAGTCATAGGTGAGAGAGGTGTAAGACTCTCGGGTGGAGAAAGACAGAGACTTTCAATAGCCCGGGCTATTCTAAAAAATCCTCCCATACTGATACTTGATGAGGCAACTTCTTCTCTTGATACGGAGTCTGAAATGATGGTTCAAAAGGCTCTCTACAATCTTATGGAAAATAGGACTACCTTTGTTATTGCCCACAGATTATCCACAATCAGACGCGCAACGAAGATTATCTTCATCGACAGGGGAAAGATTATTGAGTCAGGGACACATGAAGAACTTATCAGGACGGATGGAATGTATAAAAAACTTTATGAACTTCAGTTCAGTCAACAGGCTGTAGATATATCCTTTTAAGGCAAATTCCAAATATCAAATGCCAAATCCCAAACAAATTCCAATGACTAAATACCAATTACCAAACAGTTCAATCCACCGAAAGCGGATTGGAATTTTGATATTTGGTAATTATTTGAGATTTGGAATTTGGGTTTTGGAATTTTAATTTATGTATTTTCTATATAATCTCCTTTATTGTATTATTCTATTTTTTATATTCCCCTTTCAATACCTGACAAGACCGAAGGAACTGAGGGGAAAATGGCTAAGGGAGAAATTTGGCTTTATTTACCCCTCTATGTCCCCCCTTATTAAGGGGGGAATAAAAGGGGGGTCAGGGGGGATTATTTGGGTTCATGCCGTGTCCGTTGGTGAGGTCATGGCAGCCCAGCCTCTGCTTAAGAAGCTAAGAGAAAAATACCCATCAAAAGAGATCGTTCTGTCGACGATCACTGATACAGGGCGGAAGGTGGCAAAGGAGACAGCGCCCGAAAATACGAAGATCGTTTATCTTCCCTTTGATATAACCATAGCCCTGAAGTCTGCGATCAGAATGGTAAAGCCAGAGATTTTGATTATCATCGAGACAGAACTATGGCCGACTATGTTTCGAGTCTTTAAAAAGAGTACTATACCTGTCATTCTCCTCAATGGAAGGATTTCTGAAAAATCCTTTAGAGGATATAAAAGGATTTCCTTTTTTATGAAGGAAGTTCTCTCAAATGTGGATTTCTTCGGCATGCAGGGTGAAATAGATGCAGAGAGAATGAGAGGCATAGGGGTCGATAAAAGTAAGATTACGGTTTTGGGTAATTTTAAATTCGACATGAGACCGCCTTCAAAGATTCCTCAATGGACGGAGAAGATAAAAGGGCCTGTCATTATTGCGGGCAGCACTCATGATGGAGAAGAAGAATTAATTGTTTCTGTTTACAATGAACTTAAGAAAGATTTTCCGGACCTGAATCTGATTATCGCACCGAGACATCCTGAAAGGTTTAAGGACGTTGAAGAGATGTTGAGGTCAAAGGGAATGCCTTTTTTAAAGCGTTCCCAGCTCGTGACCCGGAACTCGAAACCCGATACCTTCAATGGAGTAATTCTCCTCGACACCGTTGGTGAGCTGTCCGCTATTTACGGCATAACCGATATCGCAATTATCGGTAAAAGCTTTAGAGGATATGGTGGACAGAATCCCCTTGAACCTGCATACTGGGGGAAGCCTATCATATGTGGCCCCCATATGGAGAATTTTCCGATTATTAGTGATTTCTATAGAGAAGGTGCTGCCATTGAGGTTAATGAAGAAGATCTTCATTCAAAATTAAAAGAACTTCTCCTTTCTCCTGAAAGGGCAAAAGAGATAGGCTCAAAGGCTCAAGGGTTATACAGGAAGAATGCCGGCGCAGTCGGAAGGGCAATGGAGATTGTAGGAAAATTCATCTCTGAATAGTAAAATAGCACTGGTAAAAATGTAATAAGGCAGGAAAGGCATGGCGGTATGATTATATTTTGAAGGAATATGCCTTACCTGAAACAAACCTTGCTGATGTAAGAGAACGCCTTTCTTCAATAAAAACCTACCTTTCAGAAGAAATAATAAAAGAAAGAAATAGATAAGAGGGCTTTAAAGCCATAAAGCCCTGAACGCAGTACATAAAATGTGTCATTCTGAACTCGATTCAGAATCTGATAGTTTCAAGTGCTTAAAAGCCGATGAAAGACAGTGAATTATCAAGTTAAAAAACCTTGGGTTTCTTATCTCTTTGTAGGATAAACAATTACAAAACCTCGATAAAGAATCTTACAAAAAAATCAGACAAAGACTGATAGATTTAATTTGGTCTCAGATATATATTTCTTTATAAGAAATGTGGGAATAGTCAGCAGAACAACCTTATCCTCGCTTTGGCAGGAAAAGATTTCTGACTGATAGCGTATTAATTTAAAAACCAAAAAGGGAGTTTGATATGGCCACCTACATCATATTATTTCGTTTTACGCAACAAGGAATAAAGAACATAAAAGAGAGTCCTGTGAGAGTGGAAGCTGCCAAAAAAGCCTTCAGGGACATGGGTGCGGAAGTCAAAGCATTCTATGCACTACTGGGGCGGTACGATACAGCCTTCGTTGTGGATGCACCAGATGATGAAACGATTGCCCGGGCTGCAATCTCCATAAGTTCACTGGGCAATGTATCTACAGAGACCATGCGTGCCTTCACTGAGGATGAATATCGGAAAATCATTTCATCTCTTCCTTGAATATTATTTGCCGCTTTCTTCCTGCCTTACAGACG
>JBFMEC010000008.1:0-31672 GCA_040753575.1 Nitrospirota bacterium
GAGATCAGGTTACGGGAATAAAGAGAAACATTTCCGTCACTGATTTCGGCAACGGCCCTGTAGCCGTCCCATTTCACCTCAAAAATCCAATCCGGATGAGCGAACGGTTCCTTGACCAGGGTAGCGAGCATCGGTTTTATGCGGTGCGGCATAGGTTTAACCGGTGCGTCCTTCAGGTCTTCGCTTTCCATCGCTTCGTGAAGACGGATTTGGTTTATTTTCTTTTGTCTAAAAGATTTCTCCGGTTTGGCTTCGAAGACCTCTTCCAGAGTCTTTTTGGAGACTACGGAACGACTCTCCTTGAGAATGTCCTCTTTGACGGCATATCGATCTTTTTTCTTCAAAAGCAGCCATGACTTCTCGTCCCTTCCCGTTTTTACCAGTGCGAATTCACCACGAAGCTTTTCCCCTGCGAGGACAAACTTCATATTCCCTTTTCTTAATCCATCCAGAAGGAGTTTCTCGCTTTCTTTTCTGTCTATGGTGGAAGGGTGATGATAAAAGCCCCTGTCCCAGATGATAACGCTTCCCGCGCCGTAATTGCCCTCAGGGATAACGCCCTCGAAATCTTTATAATCAAGCGGATGGTCTTCAACCATAACAGCCAGCCTTTTTAAGGACGGATCCAGCGATGGCCCTTTCGGCACTGCCCAGCTCTTAAGTACACCTTTTAGCTCCAGCCTGAGATCATAGTGAAGGCGACGGGCCGCGTGCTTATGAATAACAAAAATGAGAGGGTTTTCCTTGTACATGTACGGGGACAGTCCCGATTCGGAGCCTGTCCCGCACGACGATGCGGGAACTTTGCTTCGCTCCGTCCGTAAATCTGGGACAGTCCCCTCACCCAGTTTCGGTTCGGGTGTTTCCTTGAATTTTCTTTTGGATTTGTATTCTCTTAATCCCATGTCAGTCGACAGTTCCAGGGAATATAGGAACCGGATAATGAAGGTCCATTCCCTGTAAATAAAGTCTGCCCTAAAATGTGCGGACTCGATCCGGCATCCAGGAGGCGTTGATCCCGAAAGCTTTCGGGACTGGATTCCGGCTTAAGGACTGCCGGAATGACAGACAAAAAAGCGGACACTAAATATTCTGTCACAAATGAGGAAGCTTTTGTTTTTTTACGAGAACCTCCCGAAAAAGGTCACCCTGTTTTCCAGCCCTGCTCACTGCTTCCGAATGCATGACCTGCAGCTTTTCCGGGTCATCCTGGCCGGCCAAATTCTCCAGCTCCTTCCATTCAAGGGGAAACGAAACTACCGGTTTTTCCCGTGCCCGCAGGGAATAAACGCAGATCATCGTCTTTGAGGAGTCGTTTTGAGACCAGTTGATAAAAACCTTTGCTTTCCGAAATTCCTTTGACATTTTCGCAGTAACCAGCTCCGGATAATTTTTCTGTACGGTTCTTGCAACTGCCTTTGAAAATTTCTTGGTATCCTCAAAGGTCGTCTTTTCGCGGTTCAAAGGGACATATACATGTAGTCCCTTTTTGCCCGAGGTTTTTACATAGCTTGTGAGCCGCAGATTGGAGAGCAGGTCTCGAAGTATCAGCGCTACCCTCACACAATTTAGAATGTTTGCCTGATCGCCGGGGTCCAGATCAAAGACCATAGAATCTGGCGTTTCAGTGGAACCCGCCCTGGCCAGAGGCACATGGAGTTCAAGAGAAGCAAGGTTCTCCACCCACATCAGCGTTTCGAGATCGTTGACCAGACAGACTGTCATCTGCTCTCCCTCATCCCGGCCGACCTCCGCCGTTTTCACCCAGGACGGATGGTGACGAGGACAACGCTTCTCGAAAAAGAAATCCTTTTCCACTCCCTCGGGATAGCGTTTTAAAGTCAATGCCCTGTCTCTCAAATGGGGCAGGATGAACTTTGAAATCCGACGGTAGTATTCCAAGACGTGGGCCTTCGTAAAACCATAGGACGGATAGAGGTCTTTTTCAAGATTGGATAAAGAGAGTCTTTTCCCGGCGATCTCGACGACTTTTCGGCTCACCGGTTCTTCTTCACTTTGCGCATGCTCTCCTGCAAAGCGGCGATCAGATCGGCCGGACCTTCTCCCTCTTCTTCCTCCACTTCAGGGGCCTCCACCGGAACCTTTTCTTTCGCCTTCTTCTTCAGGAGGTCCATGATCTTTTTCCTGCGCCCGTCCGCATATTTTTCCGGGTTAAAGTCCGTTATCATTTTCTTGATGCTCTTTTTTATGCGGCTTTTTTCTTCGGCTTCGACCTTTTCTTCCTTCGGTGCGATGTCTTTATCGGGAAGTATTTCTTCGCTGTAATGAAGCGTGATCAGGGCCAGCGCTCCCTCCGTGCTTTTGACCGCCACGAGATACTCACGCTCACCCAGCACGAACTTTGCGAGCCCGGCCTTGTTTGTCCGGCGCATCGCCTCGACCAGCAGCCGATAAGCTTTTTCGCCCCCCTTCAAAGGAACGAGATAATACGGGTGATCATAATAGATCGAATCCACTTCCTTCATATCGATGAACTCGACGATCTCTATCGTGCGGCTCCGTTCGGGCGACACTGATTCCAATTCCTCATCCGTTATCAGTATGTATTTTTCGGGTGCGATTTCATATCCCCTGATAATCTCATCCGGGGGGACCATCTTATCTTCTTCAGGACAGAACATTCTTCTTTGGAGAGGGGAGTAGTCCTTGCTGTGGAGCATGCGAAAAGAGACACGACCGGGCTCGACCGCTTTAACCAACCGTACCGGAATCGCCACCAGGCTGAAACTGATCGTCCCGCTCCATATTGCCTGTTCAGCCATTTCATTCTCTCTGCTTGAAGACGACTTTGACGGAGCCGGGATCGGATTGCGAGGTTTCAATCTACGCGACTTTCTTCAGACTCGCTTCAAGGGCCTGAAGCAGCTTATCCGGTGCTGTTGGTTTCAAGCGTCTGGGCCGCAGGACCGCAATTTTTTCTCCGCGGGCTTTTTTCTCGATCAAATTTCGCAGCTTTTTCTCATGTTCGTTTTCGAATTTCTGGGGCTGAAAAGGAGCGGTCAACTGATTGATCAATTCGCTCCCGATTTTCAGTTCTTTTTCGGACAAAGAAAATTTCTGGAGTTCAAGAGATTTTACCGAAATCACTTCGTCGGCATACCGCAAAGTATTCAGGCGAAGGATCTTCCCGCTTGTCTGGAGGGCTCCGAGATAGGACCGCTTTCTCATGATCCATGTGCAGATACCTTCTACATCCATCTCCTTCAAAGCCTCGACAAGCGCGTTATATCCTTTTAAATGAATATCCGGCTCCAGGTAGTAGACGCGCTCAAGGAAGATAGGATCGATTTGTCCGGTTTTGACGAATTCGTGGACTTCGATCAGCCGGCTGCTTTCAGGAGCGGTTTGTTCGAGCTCTTCCGGATCCACGATGATATATTTCCCATCCTCCACTTCAAACCCTTTGGTCTGTTCTTCCATCGGCACAGGCTGTTTTTCATAAGCACAGATCATCTGCTGGCGCAATTTCACATGATCACGTCTGTGAAGGAGGTGAAACTGAATCCGCTCTTCCTTGATTGCAGTATGCAGCTTCACTGGCACATTCGTATCCCCAAAATGAATATATCCTCTCCAGATCGTTCCTCCTGCCATTGATCCTCCGCAGATCTTTTAAGACAAGGTCCTTTTTGGACTTTTTGTTTTCATTCATTATAGTATGGCAAACGAAGAAATGGTATCAGTAAGAGTCTGATTTTTTTGTAGGAATGTTAACCTTTTATTTGTAAGAGTTTGTCTTACTTTATAAAGGGTTGGGACTTAGAGCAGGTTCTGTTTCTCTCTCAGGTGAGGCTTTATTATTATCTTCGGTAACTTCTTCATATTCAGGCACGATTATCCCTCTCTTGATCATGATGCTGTAAATAAGATTTGAACGCTTAACAACATAGCGCTGGTCTCTCAGGGGATTATATTTCATCGGGTTTGGCAGAATTGCAGCGAGCCTTGTGGCCTCCTCTGGACCGAGTTCGGAAGAAGGTTTTTCATAATAATGTCTTGAAGCTGCTTCAATACCGAAGACTCCTTCGCCCCATTCGGCAACATTAAGGTAGAGTTCGAGAATTCGCCTCTTCGAAAGAACCCTTTCTAATCTCCAGGTTATCACCGCCTCTCTCATCTTCCTTAAGGGATTTTTGGTTGGGGAAAGATAGAGATTCTTTGCGAGTTGTTGACTGATTGTGCTTCCACCCAGCTTGAATTTACGGGCCTTTATATCCTTTTCTAATGCCTTCTGGATTGCCTCATAGTCAAACCCTTCGTGTCTCCAGAATCTGTCATCCTCTGCTATGAGGACAGCCTTGATCAGGAAAGGTGATACCCTCGAAAGGGGCACCCATATCTGTTTAATCCTGTACTTTTTCCCTTTTTCTTTCCATTCCTTTTCCCGATATTTCATGAAGGAAGTCTTTTCAGGATTTTCCTTTTTCAGTTTCGCAACATCGGGCAGGGAAAGGAAATAGATGGAGGACGAGACGGTCATGAAAATTAATATAAAGGCTATCGGTTTTAGAAGTTTCCTTTTTGCCACGTCCACTTCTTATTTAACTATCCTGCCTATTGTTAGGTTCAAGAGTGAATTGGACAACTATATTATTATAGAATGTACTATCTTTTTATATAGGACAAAATATGGACCCTCTTGGGGATTAAGATGAAGGTTCTCGATAAGTTAAAGGAGGCAACAGAATTTCTCAAAAGTTATGGTATTGATGAGGCTGGCAGGGATGCAGAACTGATAATATCTCGTTGTCTTGAAGTAGACCGGATGGTCTTTTATAGAGACAATCCAACAATTCCAGAATTATACAATGCTCAGATAGATGAATTTCTTAAGAGAAGGTCAAGGAGGGAGCCTCTTCAATACATTCTCGGATATGCAGAATTTCATGGATTAAAAATAAAAGTTGGCCCAGGTGTGCTGATACCAAGACCTGAGACAGAACTCCTGGTAGAAGAAGCCCTGGAAAAGATCAAAAGTCAGGAGTTGCAAATCTCAAATAAAGAGGTGACATTGTATATTTTAGACCTCTGTACTGGAAGCGGATGTATAGCGCTGGCAATGGCAAAGGAACTTCCTGAGTCCAGGGTCTATGGTATTGATTCATCCAAAGTGGCTGTTGAATATGCCGAGGAGAACGCAAAAATTAACATGATAAAAAATGTGACTTTTCTAAAAGGTAATTTATTCAGGCCACTTGAAGATCTCGAATCTGAAATCTCAAAACTCGAATTTCATTTAATCCTGTCAAATCCTCCTTATATCAAAAAAGGTGATATTAGAAATTTGGAACCTGAAATTAAAGATTGGGAACCTGTGGAGGCATTGGACGGAGGTGAGGATGGCCTTGATTATTTCAGAGCCATAATCCCCGGGTCAAAAAAATATCTGAAAGAAAAGGGCTATCTTATCCTCGAGATAGGAGCTAAGCAATCACGGGAAATTAAGAAAATAGCAGAGGATGCGGATTTCAAAGATATTTTCTTAAGAAATGACTATGCTGGAATCTGTAGAATCCTTGTAGCGAAAAGGATCCTTTAAAAAGTGTGAAGATCTTAAGAAAAATTAATCTATAGATTGCGTTAGATGTTAGACGGTTTGAATGCTTTATGACCTTTCTTGAATTATGTTATATTTTCTGTGTATTTTAATTTTCAAATTTATCTATGGCGTTTTCAGATTGACAGGTCAGGAAAAGAATTTGTCTAAGCTTTATCTTATTCTGGCGATTCACAACCACCAGCCTGTAGGAAATTTTGACCATGTTCTTGAACAATCTTATAGAAAGGCTTATCTCCCCTTTCTCGAGACCCTTTACCGCCATCCTTCCTTAAAGATTGTCCTTCATTATTCAGGTAATCTCCTGACCTGGTTTGAAAAAAATCATCCTGAAATTTTCAAGATAATGAATTCGCTCATTAAGTCGGGAAGAGTGGAAATGCTCTCCGGAGGTTTTTACGAACCCGTACTCTCGGCAATCCCGGAAAGGGACAGAATCCCCCAGATAAAAGAGCTATCGGAATACATTAAAAGAAATCTTAACTGTACACCTCAGGGTATGTGGCTCGCAGAAAGGGTATGGGAGCCACAGATGCCAAAGTACATCTCCCTGGCAGATATTGAGTATGTGCCTGTAGATGATCATCATTTCAAATTATCAGGACTTGATGAAGAAGATCTTTTAGGATACTACGTTACGGAGGAAGAGGGATATAAACTAAATGTATTTCCAGGAAGCGAGAAACTAAGATATTTTATTCCCTTCAGGGAAGTTGAAGAAATATTCTCGTATTTCAAAGAGGTCTCTCAAAAAGGTGTCAATCCTCTGCTGACAATGGCGGATGACGGAGAAAAATTCGGAGTATGGCCCGGAACTCACAGGCATTGTTACCTGGATGGCTGGCTTGAAAGGTTCCTCACCACAATTGAGGAGAATTCTGACTGGTTAGAGACTACAACATTTAGAGAATATTATTCTAAATTTTATACCCTCGGAAGGGTTTATCTTCCCACGGCCTCATACAGAGAAATGGGTGAGTGGGCTCTACCTTGCAAGAGTGCCCTTGCTTATGAAGCCGTATTGACGGAGATACAGAAATTAGTCGGAGACAGTGCAAAGAGCCTTCTCAGGGGTGGGATCTGGCGATTTTTTTTTGCAAAATATCCGGAGTCAAATCACATACATAAGCGGATGCTCCAGATAAGCAAGAAGGTGCATCGGGCAATAAAAAAGTTAAATGTTAAACGTTCGACGTTAAACATTCAACAGAAGACCAAAAACCTGTTGCATGAGCTCTGGAAAGGTCAATGCAACGATGCGTACTGGCACGGAATTTTCGGGGGACTTTACCTTCCCCATCTTAGGGCCGCTTTATACAGATATCTCCTAAGGGCTGAATACATAGCCGATGTAGAAATCAATGAGAATTTAATAAAAAATTCAACGAAACCATCCGTTGACTGGATGAAGGTAGAACGGGCAGACTATGATTGTGATGGATTTGAGGAACTTTCCATCAATACCAAGTATCTTACTTTATCAGCAAGTGAAAAGGGCGGAGGTCTCATAGAATTATCTCTCAAGAAAAAGGCAGTTAATGTGCTCGACATTCTTACAAGAAGACCAGAGGCCTATCATTCAAAGATTACCCGGGCTTCTTCAACCGAGTCCGGTGAGCCAAAAACAATTCACGATCAGTTTCTTCTCAAAGAGCCAGACGTCGCTGATTATCTGATTTATGACAATTACAGTAGGGCATCGTTAATTGATCACTTCGTATCTTATGGTACAAATATTGATGATATGATGCGATCTAAATATGAAGAACTCGGTGACTTTATTAACGGCATCTACCATTTACGGCATTTTAAAGACGGAGATAGACGTGCTGTAAGCCTTTCGAGGAAAGGTCTCGTGAATAACTCTCCCGTAAAGGTCGAGAAGACTCTGAGACTGACAGGTCCTGAAGACCTCGTGATAAATTATGAAATTGATGGTAGATTCTCCGGTATCTTTGCGGTGGAGTTTAATATATCTCTCTTAGGCTCTCCCAACTCAATCATCAATGTGGGTAAACAGAGCCTTCCAATAAGGAATAAAGGAATCCATAAAGGCGTAAAGAGGTTTTATCTAACAGATGATTTTTTGAAACTGAGGATTGAATATAATTTTGATGAAAAAGTAGATCTCTGGCATTACCCCGTAGAGACAATTTCCCTTTCAGAGCAGGGTATAGAGAGGCTGTATCAGGGTACAGCATTTCTGTTTATAAAAAAGTTATATTTAAATGGTGGTCATAAATTCAGATTTGGAATGAAATTTGGAGAGAATAGCAAATGAAGCATTATAAAATCAGGAATCAGAAGTCAGGATCCAGAACTCGGATTGTGATTGACAAACTAAAGATTGTTTGTTTTTTCCTTTTTTTCGCCTCCCTGTTCACTCACTGTCCACTTTCCTCCTCCTATGCTGATGACAGCCCCCTCAATCGGCTGCGAAATGAAGTAATCTCTTATTTAAAACCTGTGACGGGCAAAATCACAACAGTCGAAGATGGTAAGGTTGTTGTTGATCTCGGCACAAAAGATGCTTTAAAGAAGGGTATGCGTTTTAACGTCCTGAGAGAAGGATCCCCTTTCATACATCCCATTACGAAGGAGTTTCTCGGAAGGCTGGAGTCTTCTGTCGGGAGTCTCGAGATAAAAGAGGTTGGCCCTGATTCGTCCACGGCCGTCATACTTTCAGGCGATGCGAGGGCGGGTGATAAAATCAGAATCTCGGGGACCAAGATTAACTTATTGTTTTGTCAGTCAAGAGATATTGATTGGCATATAGCCGACTCCTATTATCGGAGCTTGAAGGAGACGGGAAGGTTTAATATGATCGATACGGGCCTTGAGACTGAAGAGCCATCGAAGGCCATAGAGGAGGCAAAGAGACTTAATGCGGAGATCATCCTTATTTTAACTGTAAAAGAGGTTGATTCGGGTAAACTTATTACTCAAAGACTCTTCTGGGTTTTAGACGGATCCAGGTTTTCTGAAATGGATACAAAGGTTGATATTACTTATGAAAAGGAACTGAGATTTGGCGAGGAACTCTTTACACGTCCTAAGGGAGAGACATGGCTACAGTTTGATCTCCCCGCAAGCATGAGACTTGTTTCAACAGGTGATATCGACGGGGATGGGAGACAGGAAATTGTACTCAGCACCGGAAAAGATATTAAAGTTTATACCTTCGGTGCCGACCTTCAGCCAGCCCTGGGAGAAACAGAGATAAAAGGTTCTGTTCTTGATGATAATCTCTGGATCGAGGCGATAGATCTTAACAGAAATGGAAGAGATGAAATAATAATAACAGCAAAAAGGGGAGACGATGTTATTTCTTACATTTATGAACTGAGAGGTACAGAATTTATTCTCCTCTATAAAGACAACGTCTTCCTGAGAAAGATAGAAAATGGACTGATAGCTCAAGCTTACTCAAGTATGGAAGGGTTTGACGGAGATATTTTTAAGATAGTGTGGGATGGAGAATATAGAAGAGGCGAAAGGATAAGACTTCCAAAGGGAGTTAATATTTATGATTTCCAATTTATTGAAGATCCTCAAAGGGGTAGATTAATCTTTGCCTATGATGATGAAGGGTTCCTTAATCTCTATGATGAGAGGGACGTAAAAATATGGAGAAGCAAGACTTATACTGGAGGCTTTCTATCGACTTTTAAGAAAAAGGCGCTTTCAACGATCGTTGAGAAAGGAGAATGGGCGATTAAAGATAGACTATTTCTTAGAAATAGGGAGATCTTTATAGTTAAAAGAATTCCCCTCCTGGAAATGGCAAAGGGTCTGGGTTATAAAAACTCGCAGATTAGAAACTTATGGTGGAATGGATTTTCCATGGAAGAAGATGTTCTAATAGATGATATAAGGGGATCTATTCTTGATTATGTTGTTGCCGGTGAAAAGATTATTATTCTGGCGAGTCCTATGTTCGGCATCAAGGCTGGCAATATTCTTAAGGGTGAAAACCCTCTTAAGACTATTCTGTATGTTTATTCAATTAAAGGTCGATAGGGAGGTCAAGAATTGATATTGACCGGTCGTATTCCAAAACACGTAGGTATTATAATGGATGGGAATGGAAGATGGGCTGAGTTGCGAGGCCTTCCAAGAATAGAAGGCCACAGAAGAGGGGTAGAGCGTTGTAAGGAAATAACAGAGGCAGCTGGAGAACTCGGTATAAAGATTCTAACACTTTATGCCTTCTCTATTGAAAATTGGCAGAGGCCTTCCGCAGAGGTAATGACCCTCATGAAGTTGCTCAGGCACTACCTTAAAGTTGAACTGGATGAGTTCATGGAAAAGGGTATTGTATTCAAGACAATAGGAGAAATATGGAGATTGC
Source organism: Nitrospirota bacterium (assembly GCA_040753575.1). Taxonomy (GTDB): domain Bacteria; phylum Nitrospirota; class Thermodesulfovibrionia; order Thermodesulfovibrionales; family SM23-35; genus JBFMEC01. The sequence continues at coordinate 9,930 of JBFMEC010000008.1, forward strand.
CCAAGGATATCCAGATTTTGATAAAAGAGGTGACCGAGAAGACCGCTTCAAATAAGGGTATGACCCTGGTTGCTGCCTTAAGTTATAGTGGCAGAAATGAGATTCTAAGGGCTGTTAAAAAGGTACTTAGTGCAGGTATCAGACCAGAGGACCTATCGGAAGAGTCTTTTGATTCATATCTCGACACCGCTGGAGTCCCTGCCCCGGATCTGATTATAAGGACGAGCGGCGAGATGCGCATAAGTAATTTCCTGCTCTGGCAAGGGGCATATTCGGAGCTATACTTTACCGACACGCTCTGGCCAGATTTCACGAAGGACGAATTCCTTCTGGCAATTCAGGTTTATCAGCGAAGAGAGCGCAGGTTTGGTGCAATCCCAACTGGTGCAGATGCACCTTAAGCGGCTGATTGTTGCAGCAGTTCTTCTGCCTCTAATTTATCTCTACATTATTTACCTGCCTTCAGGGTATTTCCTGTTATTACTCATATTATTATCGATTTTGGCCCTGTCAGAATTTTATTCCATGTATTATGTCAAAGGTGCATTAAGATATTCCGGTCTATTCTTTAGCATAATCATACTTTACATATCCTATCTCTCGGAAAACTTCTTTCCCGATATTATCATCATTACTGTAATGGCCATAATAAGCATAAGACTTCTGTCTAAAAGAAGTCCCCGATTCTGTCTTTCTGACATCTCCCCTTCTTTAATTGGCGTCCTCTATATTGCTGGCCTTCTGGCATTCCAGATACAGATCAGAAAGGCAGGACCTGAATGGATAGTATTTCTTTATGCAACAGTCTGGCTCTCAGATACGGTAGCCTATTATCTTGGAACCTCAATCGGAAAGAAAAAACTTTACAAAGAGGTAAGCCCGAATAAGACTGTAGAGGGTGCTATAGGTTCGGTCATAGGAGGCATACTGGCAGCACTAATTTTAATGTCTGTCCTAATACCGGCGTTAAATATAATAACGGCGATATTAATTGGTACAATAATAGGGCTTGTCTCCGTCGTGGGTGATCTTGTGGAATCTATGTTCAAACGTGACACGGGAGTAAAGGACTCAAGCAGAATGATTCCCGGACATGGAGGAATACTGGATAAAATTGATGGTGTTCTATTTGCAGGACCGATCCTGTACTGGATATTGATTGCCCTGAGGATGGCAAGATAGTTTTTTAGGGATAAAATGAGGCGTATTACCATTCTTGGGTCAACAGGTTCTATAGGCAGAAATGCCCTTAATATTGTCTCTCGCTACAGAGACAGATTCAAAGTTGCTGTTCTCACAGCAGGAAGTAATACCGAATTGCTTGAAGAACAGATTAAATCCTTCTCTCCAGAAGTTGTCGCAATTGCCGACAAAACAGAAGCCCAGAAATTGAAGAAGAGAATTAAAAAATATATCCCATCCTTGCGAATATTGGCGGGTGATGAAGGAATTGCCGAAGCAGCCTCCTATGAAGGGTCTGATTTTGTCCTCTCTGCGATAGTCGGTGCTGCAGGACTCGTTCCAACTATACTGGCGATTCGTTCAGGAAAGACAATCGGTCTGGCAAACAAGGAAGCCCTTGTTATGGCTGGAAGGATTGTGACGGAGGAATCAAGAAAATGTGGTGTGAAGATCCTTCCCGTGGATAGCGAACATAGTGCGATATTCCAGTGCATTGAGGGACATAAAAAACCTGACATCAGAAGAATTATACTCACGGCATCGGGAGGACCCTTTATAGGTAAAGGTCCCCGTGAATTAGATAATATTAAACCCGAGGATGCACTGAAACACCCGAGGTGGAATATGGGAAGGAAGATAACAATTGATTCGGCAACTCTGATGAATAAAGGTCTTGAAGTGATCGAGGCTCATCATCTCTTCGCTCTTCCTCCGCAAAAAATAGATGTTCTTATACATCCTCAAAGCATAGTGCATTCCATTGTCGAATTTAGTGACAGGAGCTGTATAGCCCAGCTCTCAATGCCAGACATGAAAGGACCCATAGCCTATGCCCTGTCTTATCCGGACAGGCTTGAAGATATAATAGATAGACTCGATCTCTATAGCATTGGCTCTCTGTCTTTTAAAAAGCCAGATACTAAGTGCTTCCCTTGCCTATCTTTTGCCTACATCGCTCTGGATGTTAAAGGCACAATGCCTTCAGTGCTTAATGCAGCGAACGAGATCGCTGTTGATGCATTTTTGAAAGGCCTGATCAGGTTTACCGATATATCTGTTATAATCAAAAAAACAATGGATAATCATGTTGTAATGCCGGACACTGACCTGGATGTGATATTTGAGGCAGACCGATGGGCGAGGAAAAAGGCAAAAGAAGTTATTAGATCCTTAAATTAAACAGTGACCTTTTTATCAGCAATAATTCTTCTGGGAATAATTATATTTGTCCATGAACTCGGGCATTTTCTTTTCGCAAAGCTATTGGGTGTTAAAGTTCTTAAGTTCTCGCTCGGTTTCGGACCAAAGCTTATCGGAAAAAGATATGGTGATACCGAGTATCTCATATCATCAATACCCTTTGGCGGCTACGTAAAAATGCTTGGCGAGAATATGGAAGAAGAGCTCAAGGAAGAAGAAAGAACAGTGGCTTACAGCCACCAACCTGTCTGGAAAAGATTTTTAATTGTATCTTTCGGTCCTTTTTTTAATCTTTTATTTGCCGCCCTCATTTTTACCTTTGTCTTTTTATATGGACTACCCGTATTACTCCCAGAGATAGGGAAAATCATGCCCCAGTCACCTGCAGAAATGGCAGGACTTATGAAAGGAGATACTATTATTGCTGTTGATGATTCTCCCATCACGCAGTGGGATGAAATGACAAAGATCATTCACAATAGTCCGGGCAGGATTCTTAATCTCAAGGTAAAAAGGGTAACAGAGGTTATCAACATTTCGATTATTCCAGAGAAAAAAACCGTGAAAGACATCTTCGGTCAGGAAAGAACCGTTGGCCTCATCGGGATAATGCCTTCTGGCAGCACTATTATAAGGCAGGAAGGTTTTTTCAGTGCCATGGAAAATGCGATAAGGAGGACATGGGAGATATCAGTTCTTACTGTTATATCCGTCGTAAAGCTCATCCAGAGAGTACTGCCCATAGAAACAATAGGAGGACCCATTCTTATAGTACAGATTGCAGGAGAGCAGGCATCTAAAGGATTTTTAAATTTCTTTGTCTTCATGGCCGTCATCAACATCAATCTCGGGGTATTGAACATGCTTCCCGTTCCCATCCTTGATGGAGGTCATCTATTATTTCTCGGTATTGAAGTTATCAGAAGGAAACCTCTTAGCGAAAAATTCATAGCCCTCAGTCAGAAGATCGGCCTTGCCATCATCCTCACCATAATGGCCTTTGCCCTGTACAATGATATTATAAGGTTAATTACGGGAAAACAGTTCCCTCAATGAAACCGCCAACGTTCAAAGTTCAAATTTCTTCCGGTGGAGTAATATTCAGGAGGCGTAACGGTACTATTGAAGTTGCCCTTGTAGCTGTAAAAGGGGGTAATGTATGGTGTCTTCCGAAGGGCCTTGTCAATAAAGGTGAAAGCACTGAAAGAACTGCTATCAGAGAGGTTGCAGAAGAAACAGGACTTAAGGGAAGGATTATCGAGAAGCTTGGCGAGATAACATACTGGTATTACATAAAAGAAGAAAATGCCAAGTGCAAGAAAACCGTGAATTTTTTCCTCATGGAATATGAAGGCGGGGACATTTCCAAACATGACTGGGAGGTTGAACAGGCATCCTGGTTCCCTATTGATGAGGCCCTGGCAAGAGCCTCTTACAAGAATGAAAGGGAGATGATTAAAAAGGCAAAGGAAATTCTAACGGTTCAATAGGCAGGTCATTGGTAATTACTTGGAGCTTGCCATTTGGATTTCGGGATTTTTTTATGAGTAAGGTATTAAACTGGAATAAACTGAAAGAGGCTATTGATAAGCTGAAGGCTGAAGGCAAGAGGGTAGTCTTCACCAATGGCTGTTTTGACATTATCCATGTAGGCCATATAAGGTACCTCAGAGAGGCAAAGAAACTGGGAGATGTCCTCGTCATTGGATTAAACTCAGATAAATCTGTCTCCGGAATAAAACCCAGCAGGCCGATAAATCCCCAGGAATACAGGGCAGAGGTGCTATCTTCCCTCGAGATGGTTGATTATATAACACCCTTTGATGAAGAAACTCCCTATGAATTAATCAAACTTCTTAAGCCTGATATCCTCGTTAAAGGCGGGGATTGGAAGAAGGAGGAGATTGTGGGCTCTGATATTGTAAAAGAGACGTACAGCCTCCCTTATATTGAGGACATATCGACTACAGAGATTATTGAAAGGATAAAAAGACTTCCTTCATAAACCCTCTCTCACCCCTATTGTGTTTCCATGGGCTTCCAGACCCTCGGCTTCTGCAATTATTTTTACGGTCTTTGCAAGTTTCATAAAACCTTCCTTTGTAAAACAGAGAAGGCTTGATCTTTTGACAAAATCATAGACACCGAGGGGGGAAAAGAACCTTGCCGTACCTCCAGTTGGTAAAGTATGATTTGGACCTGCCGAATAGTCACCTAATGCCTCTGGTGTCCATTCTCCAAGAAATATGGCACCGGCATTCTTGATAATGGGGAGAAGATTCATTGGTTTTCTTGTCATGACCTCAAGGTGCTCCGGCGCAATATAGTTTGAAAGTTCAAGGGCATCTTTTATATCTTCTGTGATTATTATTGCTCCGTAATTATCAATAGATTTCTTTGCAATCTCCTTTCTGCTTAACTCGGGAAGCCTTTTTTCTATTTCAATATTTACAGCATCTGCCAGCCTCTCAGAATCAGTGATCAAAACAGATGATGCCAATTCGTCATGCTCTGCCTGGCTTAGTAAATCGGCTGCAACAAATACAGTGTTTGCAGAATCATCGGCAATAATCAATATTTCACTCGGTCCTGCAATCATATCGATATCCACTTCTCCAAAGACCATCTTCTTTGCAACAGCTACATAGATATTGCCAGGACCAACAATCTTGTCAACCTTTTTTATCGTCCTCGTTCCATATGCCATTGCTCCGATCGCCTGGGCACCGCCAATTCTGTACACTTCCTTGATGCCGAGCAATTTTATTGCTGCCATGATATTTGGGTTTATCTCTCCTCCTGGTGTGGGAACACAAAGTGCTATTTCCTTGACACCTGCCACCTGTGCAGGGATTACATTCATCAAAACGGTGGATGGATATGAAGCCTTGCCCCCGGGTATGTATACGCCAACCCTTTCGAGCGGCCGTATTACCTGACCTATAAGATTATCCTTTTCAGATAATGACCAGGATTCTTCCTTCTGCATTTCATGAAAAGCCCTTATTCTCTTTGCCGAGGCCTTGAGGGCCTTCACAACCTTCCCTTCCACCCTCGATGCATGTCTTGAAATCTCAAGGGGAGTCATTCTTATTTCTTTCGTCCTTAGAAGATCAAACTTACTCGTATATTTGAATACAGCCCTGTCGCCATTTCTCTTGACATCTTCGAGAATAGTCCTGACCTTCTGTTCAATCTGCAGACTTCTGCCCAGGGCTCTTTCCTTGAGAACCTTTAAGAAGGCTTCTATGTCTTTGTTCTTTCTTATGATTCTCATCGGAAATAATTCTAACCTTTAAACCAAGATTATTCAACGAAGAATTCGATTACTTTGAAAGACAAGCAGGGTTCGGTATGACATTTTGGATCTATTACGTGTGTTTAAATAGTATTAAGTTAATGCAGTCTACTAAGTATTTCCTTCTCTATATACTCGGAAAAGGAAGTTTTATTTTCTCTATATGTTGAAAGTATTTTTTCTGCATAGCCTTCAGCTTTCCTGTAACCAGTTTTTCGGGCATCATCAATAAGCCGCCAATCGCCGGTTTCTGTAAACCTCTGGAAAGCCCTGAGCATCTCAGGAAAAAGAAGTCTTCGGTACCCGGCAAGAAGTACAATATAGAAGCCAAGTGAACCTTCCTTTTGATTTTCGACAATATATCTGATCATTCCTTTCTCTGATGTGTCAGACAGGAGATCTTTAATGCCGCGAGCGAAGATTTCAACCTTACAATGTGAAATATTTCTGAGCATATCTTTCCAGTCATCTCCAAGCCTTTTGCCCTCAAAGGCTTCACCCAATTCATGATGTACATATGTCTCGACTTCGGAATATGCGGCCCGAGAAATTTTTCTGCCTATTTCTTCCGATGGATTTTCATCCGGTGAAATGTCATATTTCGAAAAGGCAAATAAAAGAGCTCCCTTTATTCCTTTCAATCTCAATTCCTCGAATCTTCCCCAGAGAAGGATTCTTGCTGCATCAACCCTTGCAAAAATGACCCTGTCTTGCAACATAGCAGGATAATCAGAAAGGTCTCTTACATATTCATTATCAACGATGAAAATGTCATGACCGTCCACTGTCTTCTTGGATATAAGATCCCCCAGGAAAAAGGAGGGCTTCATGTGAATTCCGTAGCCAGCACCGTAGATAAGTCCTTCCTTTTCCAGAATTGAATTTATCTTTCCGACCTCGAAGGGGTTATAGATATTTTCGCCAACAATGATATCTATTAAGTCCTTGTCTTCCAGGGTTTTCCATAATTTCTCCCTCTCTGAAATCCATTCACCAATCTCTTCCTGTCGAATCCTTTCCCAGGGTTTAACACCCTTCTCAAAACGATATAACTCCCGAAGCCTGAGCAGGAGACCGCATAAAGAATAAGCCCCCCAGAATTTTGCGTCAGATATATTGCAGTTTCTCTTGATACGGGAGGTCAGGGTATTGAGGTCTATCATCTTAATCCTTTAAGATTTATTCTATCAGAAGCCACGAAGGAAGTAATAGAGGATATGAGAAAGATCAAATTACTCCTTGAGTATGATGGGACAGCCTTTGAGGGCTGGCAAATACAGAAAAAGGGGTCGACAATCCAGGGTATCCTGGAGGACAGGATAGTGAAAGTAACAGGCGAACAGTCCAGGGTTATTGGTGCAAGCAGAACAGATGCCGGCGTTCACGCACTCGGCCAGGTAGCTGCCTTCAGGACAGGATCCAGGCTTGATACCGAGACAATAAGAAGGGCATTAAACGCCCTTCTTCCCGTGGATATCAGGATTCTTGAGACCTCAGAAGTCAGTAATTCCTTTCATCCAAGATACAGTTCCCTTAGAAAAAGTTATTTTTATGTTATAGCAAATCAGAGAGAATCTTCAGTCTTCTTCTACAAGTATGTATATACAATTCGACAACCTCTTGACCTAAAGCTCATGACAGAGGCTTTACCGGTGCTTGCGGGTAAACATGACTTTTCTTCCTTTAAAGGTTCTGGCAGTTGTTCAAGAAATCCGGTCAGGGAGATTTTTTCCCTGAATATAGAAAGGTTCGAAAAATTCGATTTTCTGACTCTCTCTGTAAAGGGTAATTTCATAAAGATTAGAATAGAGGCTGACAGTTTTCTCAGACATATGGTGAGGAATATTGTAGGCACTCTCGTTGAGGTTGGAAGGGGAAAGTTCTCACCGGATAAAGTAAAAGAGATCCTCGAATCCCGTGATAGAAGGCGTGCTGGACCTACAGCACCGCCAAATGGTCTTTTTCTGGAAAAGATTATATATTAAAGATCAAAAATCTTTACCCATTCATTGAATATTTTAAGTTTGTCCTCTCCAAAGTGTGAGACATATTCCTTGACAATCTTCAATGGTTTTTCCTTCACCAGAAAGTCTTTATAAGGATCATGATATCAGAGTTGACAAAAAATGACTAAATTTATATGATTAGAGTGATAAAAAAATGGCACGTATAGTTAAAGATTACTACGAAATACTCGGTGTAAATAAAACCGCTTCTCAGGATGAAATCAAAAGGGCTTTCAGGAAGCTTGCCCGTAAGTACCACCCGGACCTGAATCCCCGTGACAAAACGGCAGAGCAGAAATTCAAGGAAATAAGTGAAGCCTATGAGGTCTTGAGTGACCCCAAAAAGAGAGCTGAGTATGACCAGTACGGACGTACACCCTTCGAGACAGGAGGCCCTGGCTTTGAGGAGTTCAGGACTTACGATTTTGGCCGGGGCTTCGGTGTCTTCGAAGATATCTTTGCGGACATCTTTGGACCAAGGGTAAGACCGGGGGCTACCTATGAAAAAGGGCCTGACATGGTCATTGGAATTGAACTCACCCTTGAAGAGGCCTTCTCGGGAGTTACAAAACCAATAACCTTCAATAGGGAAGTGACATGCAGATCCTGTAATGGCTCGGGGGCGGAATCATCTCAAATGTGTAGTACCTGTAAAGGTACCGGAAGTGTAAGGAGCACAAAGGGTTTCTTTAGCATCGCCCAGGCCTGTCCGGAATGTAGAGGTACTGGTATGAAGATAACCAAAGTGTGTTCTTCCTGCGGAGGAAGGGGGAAGATTTTGCAGAAAGAAACCGTAAAAGTGAAGATTCCTCGCGGAGTCGACACTGGATCAAGGGTAAAACTCAGAGGTATGGGAGGGGCCGGAAGTGGTGGAGGACCGCCTGGAGACCTTCATATAGAGATCACGGTGAAGCCGCATCGTATATTCACAAGAAAGGGAGACGATATTTACCTTGAACTGCCGGTGACCTTCGGCGAAGCTGCGCTGGGAGCAAAGATTGAGGTACCAACGATAGACGGGATGGCAGTCATGACACTACCACCTGGGACTCAGAGTGGCCAGAAATTCAAGCTCTCAGGAAAAGGTTTCCCCTCACCAACAACTGGCCTTAGAGGTAACCAGTATGTTGTTATAAAAATCGTTGTTCCGAAAGACTTTACTATCAGGGCAAAAGAGGCTATAAAAGAAATAGATGCCCTTTACAAAGAAAATCCTCGAAAGGGAATAGCGATAGGATAGTGGCTATAAAAGATAAAAAAGAACCCTTATATATGATAAGCATCGTTGCCAGGATGTTGAAGGTTCATCCGCAGACTCTCAGATTATATGAAAAAGAAGGTCTCGTAAGGCCGAAACGAACAAAAAGATTGCGGCTTTACTCTGAAGAGGATGTTGAAAGGCTCGGCATGATTCTGAGACTTACAAGAGAGCTTGGAGTAAATAAGGCAGGAGTGGAAATAATACTGAGAATGAGATACAGGCTGGAAGTTCTGCAGAGAGAGATGGAAAGTATGATGAATCTGCTTGAAGAGGATATAAGAAGGGATTTTGCTGAGAGGCTTAAAAAAATATTAACGGAGGAATAATATGGACAAGTTTACAATAAAAAGCCAAGAGGCGATAGAGGCGGCTCAGAAGCTGGCGGAGAGAAAGGGTAACCAACAACTCGACGCAGAGCATTTGCTCTGGGCATTACTTGAAGAGGAAGAAGGCGTGGCGTCTCAGATACTGAAGAGACTTGGCATAAATACAAAGGCATTGCAGCAGGATGTGGAAGAGGTAATAGACAAATTCCCCAAGGTGATCGGCGCTACCCCTTTAGGACAGATCTACCTTTCTCCCCGATTAAAAGAGGTTTTCGAGAATGCCGCTAAAGAAGCGGAACACCTGACGGATGAATTCATCAGTGCTGAGCATCTGCTAATTGCACTCCTATCAATAGGCGGACCCTGTTCTGATCTCTTGAAAAGGTATGGTGCAACTCCCGATAGGGTCCTTTCTGCAATGAGGGAGATAAGGGGTGCACAGCGCGTGACAGACGCAACGCCCGAAGAAAAATACCAGGCCCTCAAAAGATACAGCCGAGATCTCACAGAACTTGCAAAAAGAGGAAAACTTGACCCAGTTATTGGAAGGGATGACGAAATAAGAAGAATAATACAGGTTCTTTCAAGGAGAACGAAGAACAATCCCGTACTTATTGGCGAAGCCGGCGTCGGGAAAACAGCCATTGTAGAGGGATTAGCGCAAAGGATAGTTGCCGGCGATGTACCAGAGACACTGAAGGACAAAAAGGTAGTGGCTCTCGACATGGGTGCCCTTATAGCCGGTACGAAATTCAGGGGGGAGTTTGAGGAAAGACTGAAAGCTGTTCTCAAAGAGATTGAACAGGCCGAGGGAAAGATTATTTTATTCATAGATGAGCTCCACACCGTTGTGGGCGCGGGCGCGGCAGAAGGTGCCATTGATGCATCGAACATGCTCAAACCCGCCCTTGCAAGGGGAGACCTTAGATGTGTTGGTGCAACGACTATTGATGAGTATAGAAAATACATAGAAAAGGATCCTGCCCTCGAAAGGAGATTTCAGCCGATCCTTGTCAAGGAGCCCACGGTTGAAGACACAATATCCATCCTCCGGGGACTTAAGGAGAGATACGAGGTTCATCACGGAGTTAAGATCAAGGATTCAGCTTTAATCTCCGCAGCAGTACTGTCCAATAGGTACATTACAGACCGGTTTCTTCCTGACAAGGCAATAGACCTTATTGATGAAGCCGCATCGAAATTGAGGATGGAAATAGATAGCATGCCTGTTGAACTCGATGAGATTGAAAGAAAGTTGAGACAGCTCGAAATAGAGAAACAGGCTGTTATGAGAGAGGATTCAGAAGGATCAAAGGAGAAGCTCCAGAAAATAACGAAAGAGATGGCCGAACTTCAAGAAAAACGCGATGAACTGAAGTCCCAGTGGATGGGTGAGAAGGAAATTATAACAAAGATACGGGGGTACAAGGAGCAGATCGAGAAGACAAGGATAGAGTCAGAGAGGGCTGAACGCGAAGGCGATCTGACAAAGGCGGCAGAACTCAGATACGGAAAATTACTTGAACTTCAGAAAGCCCTCGACGAGGAAAATAGGAAGCTTAGCGAGGCCCAGAAAAGAAGGAAGATGTTAAAAGAGGAAGTGGATGAAGAAGATATTGCAGAAATCGTTTCGAAATGGACAGGAATACCTGTAAGCAGGATGCTCGAAGGAGAGGTCAAGAAGCTTCTCCGTATGGATGAACGTTTAAGGCAAAGAGTAGTTGGCCAGGATGAGGCGATTGAAGCAGTCTCAAATGCCGTCAGAAGAGCCCGCGCAGGCATTCAGGATCCCAACAGGCCCATCGGTTCTTTCATATTCTTAGGCCCTACAGGTGTCGGCAAGACAGAACTCGCCAGGGCCCTTGCGGAATTCCTTTTTGATGATGAGAACGCCATGATAAGGATAGATATGTCTGAATATCAGGAAAGGCACACTATTTCAAGACTGATTGGGGCACCTCCCGGATATGTGGGATATGAAGAGGGTGGTCAGCTTACTGAGGCAGTCAGGAGAAAACCCTATTCTGTAATACTCTTCGATGAAGTTGAGAAAGCCCATCCGGAGGTCTTTAATCTCTTACTGCAGCTCCTTGATGATGGAAGGCTCACTGACGGCCATGGTAGAACCGTGGATTTCAGGAATGCGGTGGTTATTATGACATCAAATATTGGAGGTAAGCATATACAGGAGATGCTTGAAGATAGGGCAAGAAAACCGGCCGCTTACTGGGTACCCACGAATGAGGAATTGAAAGAAAAAGTCATGGAAGATTTAAAGTCTTTTTTCAGGCCTGAGTTTCTGAACCGTGTTGATGAGATCATAATATTCAATCCTCTGACAAGAGAAATGCTAAAACAGATCGTGGAGATACAGATAGAAAGAATGAAAACATATATCAAGGAGAAAGATATCGATATCCAGCTGACGGATAAGGCAAAAGAATACTTTGCAGACATAGGTTACGACCCGGTTTATGGTGCAAGACCTCTGAAGAGAGTCTTGCAGAGAGAGATATTGAATCCCCTTGCATTGAAAATTCTGGATGGAACCTTTAAAGAAGGTGACGTTGTTGTCGTCGATTTTGAGGATGGCAGGATCAAATTCACAAAGGAGGCGGTTGCAGAGGTGGAGGTATAGATGAATTTCTATTCGCAAAGAGAATTCTAATCTGATAGGGGTATTTGCCCTGCCTTTTATACCTGCCTCTCAAATCTCTGTTATATCTTTATGGAAAAAAGACTTCAGAAGATTCTTGCTGAAATGGGTATCACCTCAAGGAGAAAGGCCGAAGAGCTTATATTGGAAGGCAGGGTGACTGTAAATGGCCAGATTGCAACTATTGGAATGAAGGCAGACCCTCTAAGGGATCACATAAAGGTTGACGGGAAACTCTTCACAAGACCGGAGCCCAAAGTTTACATAATGTTTAATAAACCCAGGAATGTTGTGACAACCCTTTATGACCCTCAAGGAAGACCAGCTGTAAAAGACTTTTTGACGGGTGTAAAATATAAAGTTTTTCCGGTGGGGAGACTGGATTTCGACTCGGAGGGTCTCCTCCTTTTGACAAATGACGGTGATTTAGCACATAGGGTGCTTCATCCGGCAAAGAAGATTCCAAAGATATATCTTGTTAAAGTGAGAGGTCTTCTGGAGGAAGAAGAAATAGAGAAATTGAAAAAGGGGATAAAGCTGCCAGAGGGGATGACAGCTCCGGCAAAAATAAAGAAGGCAGGGAAGACAGAAAATAACTCCTGGATAGAGATAACCATATATGAAGGAAGAAAGAGGCAGATAAGGCGTATGCTTGATAGAGTGGGTCATCCTGTGTTGAAGCTGAAAAGAATAGGTATAAACGGTCTTGAATTGGGAAAACTCGAACCAGGAGCTTACAGATATTTAACACCAGATGAAATCAACAAAATAAAGAAAGGGGTCCCTAAAACCTGAACAAGCACGAATGTTCAAAATGAATTAAATTCAAAAAATTTGAACATTGGTATTTTGAATTTATTTAGAATTTGGTGCTTAGGATTTAGAGCATGAGTATAAAATAATCCGGAGGTTACATGGTTCACAATAAGGGATGTGGTGAAATTAGGGAATCTGATCTGGGTTTGAACCTTTCTCTTTATGGATGGGTCTTCAGGCGCAGAGACCATGGTGGACTTATATTTATAGATTTACGCGACAGAACAGGTGTTCTACAGGTAGTATTTAATCCCGATGTATCAGGGGAGGCTCACAAACTTGCACATGACCTGCGGAGCGAATATGTCATCCATGTTGCTGGCGAGATCAGAAAAAGACCTGAAGGCACTGAAAATCCGAACATCCCAACGGGCGCGGTGGAGATGTATGCGGACAAACTCGACGTGCTCAATTCATCAGCCCCCCTTCCCTTCAGCCTGGAAGAGACAGCCGAGGCAGCTGAAGCCTTGAGACTGAAATACAGGTATCTCGATCTCAGAAGATCTGAAATGCAAAGAAATCTAATCATGAGACACAGGGTCACTAAGGTTATTCGTGACTATTTTGACGCGGAGGGATTTCTTGAGATAGAAACACCCGTGCTCACAAAATCCACACCGGAAGGGGCAAGGGACTATCTTGTGCCAAGCCGCTTGAATCCTGGATATTTTTATGCATTACCCCAGTCGCCTCAACTGTTCAAACAGATATTAATGGCCTCGTGCTTTGAAAAGTATTTCCAGATTGTGAAATGTTTCAGGGACGAAGATCTTCGAGCAGATAGACAGCCTGAATTCACCCAGGTGGACCTGGAGATGTCCTTTGTCACCAGTGAAGATGTCATAGGAGTCATCGAAGGCATGATGAAGAGACTCTTTAAAGACATCCTCAATGTTGAACTGGATATACCTTTTGAAAGAATGAGTTTCCATGAGTCTATAGAAAGATACGGGAATGACAAACCTGATTTACGCTTTGATCTCGAATTAAAAGATATGGCTGATTTAGCAGAAAAAGGTACCTTTACAGTATTTCTCGACATACTACGGACAGGTGGAAGAATAAAGGCAATCAATGGTAAAGGAATGGCAGGTCTTTCAAGAAAAGAAATAGATCAGCTTACCGAGGAGACCATATCATTTGGTGCTAAAGGGCTGGCATGGATCAAGGTAAAAAATGGTTTTGAATCGCCCATCGTAAAGTTCTTCCCGGACAATGTGGTTCGAGAAATGGCAAAAAGGCTTGATGCGGTAGAGGGGGATTTAATGCTCTTTGTGGCTGACAAAGAGAGAGTCGTCCACGATGTGCTGAGCAGGATTAGACTCGAACTCGGGAAGAAATTGAACCTGATAAAGCCTGGCTATAAGTTTCTCTGGATCACTGACTTCCCACTTCTTGAATGGAATGAAGAGGAGGGACGTTTCGAGACAATGCACCATCCCTTCACATCTCCCTCTGATGAAGATATGGAAAAGCTTTTTTCTGTCAGTTCTTCTGACGTTCAACCTTCAACTTTCAACTTTCAACTTTTATCTTCAATAAAGGCAAAGGCATATGATATTGTTCTCAATGGATATGAGATAGGAGGAGGAAGTATTCGTATCCACAGGCGGGACTTACAGAAAAAAATGTTTGAGCTCTTGAGGATCTCAGAGGAAGAGGCGAGGGTAAAATTCGGTTTTTTACTTGATGCACTTGAATACGGCGCACCTCCTCATGGAGGAATTGCTCTGGGCCTCGACAGACTTATTATGATCATGGTTGGTGCTACGTCTATCAGGGACGTTATAGCCTTCCCGAAGACACAGAAGGCATTCTGTCTCATGAGTGGTAGTCCGTCAGCAGTCGATCCGAAGCAGCTGAAAGAACTTTATATCAAGTTAGATCTCTAAAAGTTTTATGCTGTGATACCGAACTCATTTACCTGACTTTACTGTTGCAAAATGTTAATGCTGTTAATGCCAGGCTGCTACTTCAATTTATTACTTCAATCTGTCTTATCCAGAAAAGCCTGCTTCTTTTATCTCCTTTATATTCTGTCAGTGCCTTTATTCTTTTTCCGGTCAGTTCAGTGGGCTGATCCTCTTCTGAAAAAAAAGTTACTGCCTGATTTTCCTTTCCTTTGAGAACGTTTGGATTATCTTTTACATCTTCAGTTTCTTCCACTAAGATAACAAGTCTGGAAAGGTATCGCTCCTCCTTCATGCCTAAAAAGGTAGATGAAATTAAGCTCTTTTCCTTCACAATTCCTATGACAACAGCCTTATTATTTAAGTCGGAATTTTTTTCGTGATCAGGTGTTCTTTTATCGTTATCTTTTGTGGATGCTTTAGTATATAACTTTACAATATTTTCCTTTTTGATATAATCCTTTCGTATAAAGGCACCAGGCACCACGGATTGAATTACCCGGAGGAGTCTTTCTGCCCTTGCTTTGTCTTCAAATCTGCCAATCCTTACAACATAGAATTTGTCATTCCTTTCAATTCGGAGATAATCCAGGTCATCCTCTTTTAATCTTTGTATCAAAAAATCAAACTGTTTCTGCGCATGGGCTATCTTATTGAGGTTAGCCACTTGAACAGTATAATATTCTTCCGTTGCAAATAAATAAGGAACTAATAAAAAGTTTGAAGCTAAGGCAGAAATTATCAAAAAATATAGATATCTTTTCCTGTGATGCCTCATGTTTTTAAATTCCCGGACGGGATTCAAAAGTATCTACCTATTGGATCTTAACCTTTAATCAGAAATTCCTTAAGTAGCTGACGTATGAATCATAGTTGCGTCCTGTCTCAGACATGCTATCCCCACCAAATTTTTCGAGGAAGGCCTCTATAAGAACCAGGGCAACCATGGCCTCACCAATTACACCCGCAGCCGCTACAGCACACACATCAGAACGTTCATAAGCTGCCTTCACTGGTTTTTTGGTAACTATATCAATAGACCGGAGCGGCCTTCTTAATGTGGGTATCGGCTTCATCGCAGCCCTCAGGATTATGGGCATCCCGTTTGTCATACCTCCCTCAATACCCCCTGCATGATTGGTTTTTCTGTAAAAACCTTCTGGCTTCTGGCTTCTGACTTTCGAACCCATATAAAATATTTCATCCATCACTTCTGAACCAAAATGGAGCGACATCTCAAAACCAAGACCTATTTCAACTCCCTTTATCGCCTGAATGCTCATCAATGCCTGCGCAAGCCGCCCATCAAGACGTTTATCCCACTGGATATGGCTGCCAAGACCAATAGGTACACCCGTCGCAAAGACCTCGAATACACCACCCAGGGAATTCCCTTCTTTGATAGCCCTGTCTATTACCTTAATCATCTTTTTTGATACTCCCTCATCAGGGCACCTCACAGAAGATCTTTCAGCCTTCTCAAAAATTTCTAAAAGTTCTTTCTCCTTTAAATTCTGGCTTCTGATCCCAAGATCATGACTTCCGATCTGGGTAACGTAGCTCCCGATTCTTATTTTAAATTCTGACAAAAATTTCTTTGCTATTGCCCCGATTGCCACCCGGGCAACGGTCTCCCTTGCGCTTGAGCGCTCAAGTATATTCCTTATGTCATACTGATTGTATTTTACTGCACCAGCCAGATCGGCATGCCCCGGTCTCGGTTGCGTAACAAATCCCCCCGTCCCCCCTTTACTAAAGGGGGGTAAGGGGGAATTATCTATGCGCATAATATCTTGCCAGTTCTTCCAGTCTCTATTTTCTATTAGGATAGTAATTGGAGAGCCTATTGTCTTTCCCCATCTGACCCCAGAAATGATCTCGGCATGGTCGGACTCTATTTTCATGCGACCACCACGGCCATATCCTCCCTGCCTCCTTTTGAGATCGTTATCAATCTCTTTTGCAGAAATAGAAAGCCCTGAAGGGATCCCTTCAAGGATTCCAATCATGGCTTTACCATGCGATTCACCAGAAGTTAAAAATCTAAGATTCGACATTCTAACGCCCGTTGTCACCCTGAACTTGTCTCAGGGTCTTGCCCTTCCCGCTTTCAAGGGAATCCCTGGATTCCGCATCAAGTGCGGAATGACATACCGGATAAGGTTGTTCCACGTTAACTCCTATTGTCATTCTCCGGCTTGACTCCCGTATCAAGTACGGGACAGGCTCCGAATCCAGTCATCCTGAGCTTGTCGAAGGATCCGTATTGCCCGATCAAGCATGCCCTCGACTGTGATCGGGGGTCGGGCAATGACAATTCGTGGATAAAAATTTTATGTAACATTTAGCATAATTCAGGTCAAACCTAACTTAAAAGTATATCATAAACCCCAAAAACACGATGTTTGATAAAAAGTGAAAAATAATAGAGGGCAAAACATTTGATGTCTTCATGTAGAGAAAACCCATGATTAAAGAGGGAAAGAAAGTCAAAAGGGAATAGATATCCCCGTGAAAAATAAACCTTGGCACATGCATTATGGAGAAGATGATACTCACAAAAAACAATCCCTTGATGTTGTTACCGAATTGATCCTGTAGAAACCCCCTGAAAAAAACCTCTTCGGGAAGAGAGACTCCAAGGAGCTGGAAAACAATAAAATCAAAAGAAGGAAAACTGAATTCCCTTCCAAGATACAGGAAAATGTAGAGGGGCAACAGTAGAATGAAAGAGACGGTGAGTCCCCAAAATATATCTTTCATGGAGAATCGAAGATTTATTTTTTGCTGCAAAAGATAAGGAACTGTAAAAAGATAAAAAGGAATGAAGTATTTTAGAAAAGGCAAAGATAAGGCTTGATTTGCAAGCACCAGCACAAAGAGAGCTGCATATGCATATAAAGCCCTTTTCTTTTTAATGTATTCAGAATCGCCCTTTGAGGTGTCATTGCGAGCGCAGCGAAGCAATCTCAAGGTTTCTTATGGATTGCCTAAAATCTCAAACTTTCCTTTTGAATCTCATTATAGCAATGAACAGCAATGGTATCAGCATTACCACAAGGTCTGCCATTGCCGTTGGTGTATTCTGTCTCATGCCTATGGAACAGCCGCCTCCGCCTCCGTCATCATCCTTTTTAGCGGGCGTTGTAGCAGATGCCTCATCGGAAAAAAGGGAATTCCCTTCAATGGTAGTGCCCGGAGGATTCGGGAGTGAGTTGAAAACTCTTACTCTATATACATAAGTAGTAGAACGACTTAGTCCGGAATCCCGGAAAATAGTCGCATCTGGCCCTAACACAGCTATCTGTGCAAAATCAGCACCTGCTGTCTTTCTTTCTATTTTATATCCATCTTCACCAGTTGCATTATCTTCCCATGTGAGTGAAATCTTAGTTGGGGACGTAGCAGTGGCCTTAAGATTTGTCGGCATCAGCAAAGATGATATTGCCCTGAATGCATTGATCCTTCCTCCTGTCTGTATCCAGCCACTGAGTGTTGGCAAAATATCAACATACCTGAGAATTGTTCCGCGAACCTGGGAGTAATTGAAATTTGTGTAGTGACTGCAAAGTAACCCCGCAAGACCTACTACATGGGGCGCGGCCATCGAGGTGCCGGCATTGAAGTCTTTATCCTGGAATCCATCATTCGGAATTGTACTGAGAACATATATACCGGGAGCCGCTACATGAACAGAATTTAAACCAAAATTGCTGAAAGGTACTCGTACATCATTCTGGTCAGTTGCTGCAACGGAAATGATATTGGGTAAATTGTAGCTCGCCGGAAAAGCAGGTGCCAAGTCATTATTCTTGCCGATACCATCATTGTCCGTCCCATTGCCTGCTGCGGCAACAAACAGAACACCCGCTGAATTTGCTGAATTGATCGCATCAAACTCTGAATTGCAGAATGTCTCCTGACCAAAACTTGCGTTTATTATTTTCGCATTTTTTGAAATAGCGTATTGAATTGCTGAGATCTCATCTGCGACATAACCTCCTACGCATCCACCCGGTTCAACTCGATTTATACTAAATATCTTTAATGGCATCAGCTTTACATTCCACATCACCCCTGATATCCCTGAACCATTATTTCCGACAGCTCCAATAATGCCTGCTACATGCGTCCCGTGACCAATATCATCGAAGGGATCATTATTATTATCAGCAAAGTTCCATCCTTTGCAGTCATCGATCTTGCCATTGCTGTCATCGTCAATCCCGTTAGCGCAATTCGATTCTCCTGGATTGGTCCAGATATTTCCAACAAGGTCAGAGTGCTTGTAATCAATGCCGGTATCAACAACAGCTACGACGATATTACTATTCCCTCTCGTTATATCCCATGCGTCAGTCGCCTTTATATCCGCACCTGCTGTCCCACTTGCATACGTTCCCGTATTTAACAATGCCCATTGGTCTCCAAAATAAGTATCATTAGGAACGGTAGAGGCAACGCACCTCACATAATTAGGCTCTGCATATTCTACATTTGGATCTGACACATACTGTACTATCGCATCCTTCACCGAAACCCCTTGTGGAAGCCTGACATGCTGAAGATTTTCTACAAGTGTGAATTTCTTAATGACATTTGACCCCACTGTTTCATGTGAGCGAAGAGAGGCTGTTGCGGTGACGTCTGATTTGAATTTAACGAGAAGTTCTCCCTCCCTATATGCAGCCTTATCGATGTAAGAGAGAGGATTTACCTGTGCAGATGAGCGCTCATTGATGTTGGATGAGGTGCCTGCGATTTCCTTATTGCCAGATGTGATGGTCATTTTGCTATCGCCACAGGAGAAAAGAAAAAGGACTAATAAAAGCCAAAATAATTTCTTCATAATTTTACTCCTTTTGAAGATATTTTGTATCCGTTTAACACCTACATCCAATGCTTAAATTTTTCAGTATTGGCTTTCGTTCCCTATTCTTCTAAAGCCGATACACGTCATAAACAGCATTTACAAGATTATGGACAATCTATAACATAATTTGCTGTCTTCGTTGTTGATGCAGAATCACTTACAGTGATCACAACTGTAACATCCGCTCCACAGGTATGACTATTCGTCACCGTAAAGGTTGTTGCTGCGGATAAGGTAATCGGCGGAGTAGAGCCATTAATCAGAGTGATAGTGGGATGACTGGAAGCAACCGTATATGGAGCAACCCCTCCTGTAATTTTGAATGTGGCAGCACCCCCTTCAGGAACTGTTGCATTAGGCGGTGTTACATTCAATTCTGCCGGCGGCTCTGGTGGTGGCGGCGGTGGCGCTACCACTGTGACAAGAACCGAACCAGACTTTCCACCAGCACTGGCAGTTATCGTTGCTGTCTGATTAGGCGCACCTTCATCAAGAGTAGGTGCAGTATATGTTGCCTCGGCTATGCCATTTGCGGTCTGGGCAAAGGGTGTAATTCCACCGCTACCTGTGGTCCTGAAATTCACGGTAGTTCCGTCAGGCGCCGGTGTTCCGGCTGTCGTGGTTACATTCGCGCTGATTGAGGATGTATCTCCAGAGTCAACTGTCTGTGGATTGGCAAACACAGAGACTGTATTTATTGTCACAGGTTCTAAAAACAAGGTGACTATATTACAGGCACCGACGTCTGCCACAGCAGTGATGTTCAGCGTTGTTGAAATAGGGGTAATAGATGAAGGCACTACTGTTATCCGTACTGATGCCTGACCAAAA
The DNA here is from genome assembly GCA_040753575.1 of Nitrospirota bacterium. Taxonomy (GTDB): domain Bacteria; phylum Nitrospirota; class Thermodesulfovibrionia; order Thermodesulfovibrionales; family SM23-35; genus JBFMEC01. The sequence continues at coordinate 30,289 of JBFMEC010000008.1, forward strand.
TCGTTAGTTACTGCCGAGTTGCCGGCTGGAAATATGACATCGCAAGTGTCACTATCATCGCTACATTTAGCATCAGGGTCACTCCCGACTTTATAAGGCCTATCGGCACCAAAGGTAACGTCGCTTCCCCCTATCAGCGCTGCAGCATTTGAGACTGTTGCCCTGACAAGAACTGTATTATCATCTGTATTCTCAAAGAGAATAAAATCGCTCGGTTCATCAAAAATTCCATTATTATTGCCATCCACATCGAGAGTCAAAGTTGGTAGGAGTTGTGCAATATCATAAGCTGAGAAAAAAACTGTTTTTCTATCCCTCACGTTACTTGAGCCTTTATTGACCTCCGCCTGAATAGTTGCAAAACCCGAGGTCGTAGAAAAGATCGTGACTGTTGCTAAGCCATTGCTATTGGTTTTTGCCGTCGTTGAACTGAGAATGCCAGTGGCAGAAAGGTTTGTATAAGTAACGGATATATCCGAGACTGGAATTCCGTTTCCGTCAAGAACCTTTGTGTGGAGAGTAATGGAGCTGTTTGTCTGTGCAATAAACTGGTCAGGAAGTAGACGGACAACAGAAGGGGTTCCGGGATTTTCTCCTGATGGCACATCGGCAGGATCAGCCCCTCCTCCACCGCCACATCCGCCCAGGGCGGACAATAATAAAGCCAGTAATGTTAATAATATAAAGGCCTTTTTCATTGTTTCCTCCAATCTATATTAATCACAATAATCAAAGGAGCCGATCTGAAAATCTTTTTGCGCCTTCACCACAAATCGGGTGCCAAACTCATTCTTTCCTTCAAAGGTATATGTTGCTGTGTAATTATTCAGGAAAGCTGGCCCGGAAGAGAATTGACCGCTTTCCACATCATTCAAATATTGGAGTTTTCTCTTGAGATCGACTAATACGACAGTTGCAGTCACTGTGTTCGTATTAGTCCCCGTTGGAGGTGCAATGGGAATTGTCTGGAATCTTATGTCTGATTCTATCGGCGGTGCACCTATGGACAGGGATTCGGATGATCGGTGAAAATCCACGGTATACTTCTCTATGTAAAGGTTCCCTGGCTGAAATGTTGTATCTGGATTCAGGAGTCTTGCCACTATTGTCAGAGTTGCCTGATGGTCCGTAAAATCCTCATATTTTGGCGGCGGCCCTGCGTCACATACTTGCTGAAATACATCAACGGAAGCAGTATTTTGACCCAGATAGGTAGGTGTTATTGAAGCGTCAAGCATAACACCTGTGTCCTCAGTCCCCTGGCTCCCCGGTTCGCCCGGGCCTCCTCCACCACAGCCGCACAAGAACAAAATGACAAATAATAGATGACAAATAATAAATAAAGACTTTATTCTCATCTTGCCTCCTTCTGAATAAATCCTAA